>NZ_PIBN01000002.1:0-440398 GCF_002806655.1 Klebsiella sp. K-Nf6
AACTCGCGACCCCGACCTTGGCAAGGTCGTGCTCTACCAACTGAGCTATTCCCGCATTATCAAGTTATTTGCTAATTACTTGATTTTGTTATCGTCTGGAAGACTGTGCTGCCGTTCGATGCGTTGCATTCTACTTATCTCTCGCGGTGAGTCAACGGTATTTTTCGCAACTTTGCATCGTTTGCTGAAAATAACGGCGAAACGATCACTGATCAAGCAAATCGCCGCGCGCTGCGTTCAGATACTGCAGCATCGACCACAGCGTCAGCACCGCCGCCACGAGGAAAAGCGCGATCCCGGCCCACTCTACCCACGGATAAGGACGCCACAACATCCATACCAGGGCGGCCATCTGTGCGGTCGTTTTGACTTTGCCAATCCACGAGACCGCCACGCTGCTGCGTTTCCCCAGCTCAGCCATCCATTCGCGCAGTGCCGAAATAATAATTTCACGGGCAATCATGGTCGCCGCCGGCAGCGTGACCCACCAGGTGTGATAGTGCTCGGCAACCAGCACCATGGCGATAGCCACCATAACTTTATCCGCCACCGGATCCAGGAAGGCGCCAAACCGGGTGCTCTGATTCCAGCGACGGGCCAGAAAACCATCAAACCAGTCGGTCACGGCGGCGACAAAGAAAATCAGCGCGCAGGCAAACGGCGCCCAGCTAAAGGGGAGATAAAACGCCAGCACAAAGAACGGGATCAGGATGACGCGAAACAGAGTAAGCAACGTAGGGATATTAAATTGCATAGTGACGGGTAACTATCTGTTGTAAGTAAAAATTAGCCCTATGTTGCTACAGAGCCCCTAATGTTTCAACGAGTAGAAGATCTTTTCTGCCAGACCGTGAGAGATGCCCGGTACTTTGGCAATTTCCTCGACGCTGGCCTGCTGCAGCCCCTGCAGCCCACCCATATACTTCAGCAGCATCTGGCGACGCTTCGGCCCCACTCCCTCGATAGTCTCAAGCGAGCTGGTGCTCTTCACTTTCGCCCGTTTTTTACGATGTCCGGAAATCGCATGATCGTGCGATTCATCGCGGATGTGCTGGATTACGTGCAGGGCGGGCGAATCCGGCGGCAGGCTAAACCCCTCACCTTCCGGTTCAAAGAATAACGTTTCCAGGCCGGCTTTACGATCGCTGCCTTTCGCCACGCCCAGCAGCAGCGGATGATGTTTATCCCAGGGAACGTCCAGTTCGGCAAACACCGCTTTCGCCTGTGCCAGCTGCCCTTTTCCGCCGTCGATCAGGATCACATCCGGAATTTTGTTGTCATCAATCACTTTACCATAGCGTCGACGCAGGACCTGATTCATCGCCGCATAGTCATCCCCTGGGATGATGCCGGTGATATTATAGCGGCGGTACTCCGCACGCAGTGGGCCATTGCTGTCAAATACCACGCAGGACGCCACGGTCTGCTCGCCCATAGTATGGCTGATATCAAAGCACTCCATCCGCTTCACGGCCGGCAGCTCCAGCACGGTGGCCAGCGCCTGCAGACGCTGATGAATGGTCGACTGCTGAGACAACTTGGTGGTTAACGCCGTCGCGGCATTGGTGCGCGCCAGCTTAAGGTAACGCGCCCGGTCGCCGCGCGGTTTAGTCTGCACATTGATTCGGCGCCCCGCCAGCTCCGACAGCGAATCGGCCAGCAGCGTCTTATCGCCGAGGTTGAAGTCGAGCAAAATCTCGCCCGGCAGGGTGCGCATCTGGCTACCCTGCAGGTAGAACTGACCGACAAACGTCTCCACGACCTCTCCCAGCTCAGTGCCGCCCGGGACTTTCGGGAAGTAGCTCCGGCTGCCCAGCACTTTGCCCTGGCGGATAAACAGCACATGGACGCAGGCCATTCCGGACTCAAAGGCGACGCCGATAACGTCGAGATCGTCGCCGGTGTTAGAAACAAACTGTTTCTCCGTCACCCGGCGCACGGCCTGAATCTGGTCGCGAATGCGCGCGGCCTCTTCAAACTCCAGACTTTGGCTCGCTTTCTCCATTCTGGCGATGAGCTGGGTCAGGACCTGATCGTCCTTGCCGGCAAGGAACAGCCGTACATATTCAACCTGCTGAGCATACTCTTCTTCGCTGACCAGCCCCGCCACGCACGGCCCCAGACAGCGGCCAATCTGATACTGCAGGCAGGGACGCGAGCGGTTGCGATAGACGCTATTTTCACACTGGCGAACAGGGAAAATTTTCTGCAGCAGCGCCAGGGTCTCCCGCACGGCATAGCCGTTGGGGAAAGGACCAAAGTACTCGCCTTTCGCATGTTTGGCGCCGCGATGCATCGCCAGACGTGGATGAGTATCACCGCTGAGGAAAATAAAAGGATAAGACTTATCATCGCGCAACAGCACGTTGTAACGTGGCTGGTACAGCTTGATATAGTTGTGCTCCAGCAGCAGCGCTTCCGTCTCGGTGTGGGTGACGGTCACGTCAATCTGCGCAATCAGCGCCACCAGCGCTTCGGTTTTACGCGACGCGAGATTGCTGCGGAAATAGCTGCTGAGCCGCTTTTTCAGATCTTTAGCTTTGCCAACATAGATGACGGTCCCGCCAGCATCATACATCCGATACACACCGGGCTGGCTGGTCACCGTTTTCAGGAAAGCTTTTGCGTCAAAAACATCACTCACTGGCTTGCTAACGACTCCGCATTACACAGGCCATGGCGAATTGCCAGGTGGGTCAGCTCCACATCGCCATGAATGTTTAATTTGCTGAACATTCGGTAGCGATAGCTGTTAACCGTTTTGGGACTCAGATTGAGCTGCTCTGAGATCTCATTCACCTTCTGACCTTTGGTGATCATCAGCATAATCTGCAATTCGCGTTCAGACAAACTGGCAAACGGCGATTCCGTTTTTTCCGGTTCAATCTGACTTAGCGCCATTTGCTGAGCAATATCGGAAGCAATGTAACGTTGTCCGGACGCCACGCAACGGATCGCATTCACCACTTCCTGCGGCGCTGCCCCCTTACTGAGATAGCCCGCCGCCCCCGCCTGCATGACCTTGGCAGGTAGAGGATTCTCGGTATGCACGGTGAGCATGATCACTTTCGTGCCCGCCACGGAGCGCGCGATTTTGCGCGTGGCTTCAAGACCACCGATCCCGGGCATGTTCATGTCCATCAGGACGACATCTGCGGAATTAGCCCGGCACCACTTCACGGCGTCCTCGCCGCAACAGGCTTCGCCAGCGACTTTAATCCCTTTTATATCTTCCAGAATGCGTCGTATCCCTGCGCGCACCAGTTCGTGGTCATCAACAAGAAGAACGTTGATCAAAGGAATAATCTCCAGAATGAGGGATAACGCTACTGATACTTTATCTCCCACATATTACCGGGTTTTATTGCTAATTTAAAAGGCAAAAAAATGCCCTCGCCTCGATTTGACTCTCATTTATGGCAATGTCTGTGCACACACAGTGGAAAGTCATTGAGAACAGTCAGTTGCCATGGTCTTATTTTTTAACAATCCTCATACAGAAAGCACAAAAAACACAACAGATTACGTAGCGCATAAATAGGAGGCAAAATATGTAACAAATATTAACGTGCTAAATAAATGGAATAAATTAATGGCAGTCTGGCGGCTATTACGTATTATCCGAAGCACGGAATCATTCACAGCTCAGATGAGAGAACAGAAATTAAGCACTCCTTTTTTTTCCGCCGCTTGTGGTATACTGCGCGGCCTTCACATTGGGTAAGGCGCATTAGCGCAGCGAGTAAACGAGGATATCGATGAGCACACCAGATTTTTCCACTGCAGAAAATAATCAAGAACTGGCGCAGGAAGTCTCCTGCATGAAAGCGCTGATAACGCTGATGCTGCAGGCGATGGGCCAGGCGGATGCGGGTCGCGTGATTATTAAAATGGAAAAGCAGATCGCGCAGATGGAAGATGAGGCTCAGGCCGCCGTATTCTCCAGCACCGTTAAGCAAATTAAACAAGCTTACCGTCAATAATCCTGTGCCGGCTGAAAGTATCCCTGACAGCCGGTGTCACGTCTGGCACGCAGAACGACAGGCGCTCTCAGATTAACCCTGTCGCCACCGCGTAACAGGCTATCTGCGTTTTGTTCGGCGCATTAAATTTCCGTTGCATATTCTTCTGGTGGAAATTCACCGTATTTTCCGAAATAGAAAGAATCATCGCCACCTCCGCCGAGGTCTTCCCTTCCGCGGTCCATTTCAGAATTTCCAGTTCACGGCGGCTGAACTTCATCTCCGGCGGCATCACCATCTCATCTTCCAGACGCAGGAGCGTCAACAAGCTTAGCTCTGTCAGCATGCGCAGGCGCATCTCCAGTTCATCTTCAGGATAAGCGTCCGGCAAACGGTTATTCGCGGAGACGGAGAGAAAACCCTGCGCATGGTTGGGCAAGGTCAGACACTGGGTCACCCCTTTTTTCAGACCATGATCGCGGGCGCCGTCCCATAATGCCGCCGCATCGCGAAACAGCCCATCCTCCCATGGCAGATGACCACGCATAAAATTCTCCGGGCGTAATACCGGATCTATCGCGAAATAGTTCTCGGCCTGGTAGTGCGACATCCATGCGCGGGGATAGGTCGACTGGAAGGTGACGCGGGGGCGAGTGAAAGGCACCGGATGGCGTACACAAAGCGTGTAGTAATCATATTCCAGCGCTTCGGTTTCTCGTTGCAGGAGATTATAAACCTCCTCACCAGCAGCCACGGACTGAAATTGATGCAGCATATCCCGCCGCCAGCTGAAAAAATCATTGTCCCTCATAGCTGTGCAAATAACTCCTGATTGATAATCATTATTATAAATACAGAAAACTAACACATAAATCTTATTTATATGTATAAAATATTGTCGCCGTCGCATTTATTAGTCTGAAGGCTTGCCTTTTTCCCGTTCTCAGCGCAGAACCTCGTGCCCACTCTCTTGTCATTTTCTACACCCTACAAAGGGGGGATGGGAAGCGGTGTATACGGCCACCGGGAGAAATCGCACAAAGAGGTGACGACGAGCGTGGCGCGCCGCAGGGAAGACAGGCTGTACGCGGCGGCCCTCCCCCGGGAAAGCCGCCGCGCCAGCACATGGTTTACTGCATCAGAAATTTTTCGAGGAACTGGCGAGTACGCGGCTGCTGCGGGGAGGCGAACAACGCTTTTGCCTCTCCCTGCTCGACAATGCGCCCTTGATCCATAAAGATGGCCCGATCGGCAACGTCGCGGGCGAAACTCATTTCATGGGTCACAATAACCATGGTGCGTTTCTCCTGCGCCAGTTGCCGGATAGTGTTGAGCACCTCCCCCACCAGCTCAGGATCGAGGGCTGAGGTCGGTTCATCAAACAGGATCACGTCCGGACGCATGGCCAGCGCGCGAGCAATAGCCACCCGCTGCTGTTGACCGCCGGAGAGGCGACGCGGATAGCTATTCTCTTTACCGCTGAGACCCACTTTCGCCAGCAGATCGCGCGCCCGCACAATCGACTCCTGCTTATCTTCACCTTTTACGATGACCGGCCCCTCAATAATATTCTCCATCACCGTACGGTGGGGAAACAGATTAAAGTTCTGGAAGACAAAGCCAACATGCTGGCGTAGTCGGCGGATGAGTCCTTTCTGCGACCCCAGGCTGCGACCGGCGTCGATGGTCACATCGCCAACGCGGATGGTGCCGCTCTCCGGTTGCTCCAGCAGGTTGATGCTGCGCAACAGAGTGGTTTTACCCGAGCCGCTGGGGCCGATGATCGCCACCACTTCCCCTTTCTGTACCTCCAGGTCGATACCGTGGAGCACCGTCTGGCCATGGAATTTCTTCACCAGGCTTTTCACTTCTATCGCACTCATTTCGGATCACGCTCCTGGCGGTTCAGCTGGTTTTCAAAATAGTTCTGCAGCGAGGAGAGGACGGTCGCCATCACCCAGTAGATCAGAGAGGCCGCCAGATACATGGTGAAGACCTCCAGGGTTCGGGAGGTGATAAGCTGCGCCTGACGGAACAGCTCTGGCACCTGGATCGTCGCTGCCAGCGAGGTATCTTTTACCAGGCTGATAAAACTGTTGGACAGCGGCGGCAAAGCGACCCGTGCCGCCTGGGGTAAGATGGCCCGGCGCATTGTCTGCCACGGCGTCATGCCGATACTGGCCGCCGCTTCCCATTGCCCTTTGTCGATCGAGGCGATGGCCGCGCGCAGGGTTTCCGCCGCGTAGGCCGCCGTATTGAGCGACAGGCCGATCATCGCCGCCGGAATCGGGTCAAGCTCGATGCCAAACTGCGGCAAGCCGTAGTAGATCATAAACAGCTGGGCGATAAGCGGCGTGCCGCGAAAAATGGAGATATACATGCGCGCCAGCCATTTTACCGGCCAGAGGGGCGACATGCGCATCAGCGCCAGGATAAAGCCCAGCACCAGGCCGAAAAACATCCCGCCAATGCTCAGCTGCAGCGTAAAGACGGCCCCTTTGAGCAGAAAAGGAGCGGAATCGATGACCAGTTGGATACTTTCTTGCATGCTGTCGTTTCTGTATTAGAGGTGAGGATGATAGGCAAACAGCGCCGGCGCCCCGCCGGTATGGACGAACAAAATCGGTCCTTCATCCTTAAAACGCTTCTGCGTAATGCCGTCGATAAGCCCGGCCATCGCTTTGCCGGTATAGACCGGATCGAGCAAAATACCTTCCAGCTCCGCCAGTAGCTTCACGGCGGCCATGCCTTCCTCGTTCGGCGTACCGTAGCCTGGGGCAAAGTAATCATCCCACAGGGTGATGTCGGCTTTCGCCTGCAGCTCGAGGCTGTTGGCCACGGCCTGCTGCAGCGCCACCACTTTTGGCAGCTGGTCAGCTACAGAGCGCGATACCGTCACCCCAATCAGTTCCGCCTGCGGCATCAACTGTTCGAGCCCCACAGCCAGCCCGGCATGCGTACCGGCGCTGCCGGAAGCCACCACCACCGATGAGATCTCCACCGCGCCTTCGCACTGCTGGGCAATTTCCAGCGCGCTTTCCACATAGCCTAACGCCCCGAGCGCATTGGATCCGCCGACCGGGATGACGTAGGGGCGATATCCCTGCGCCTCGATGCGGGTCGCCAGCTCGTCGAGCTGAGCGGCAGGATTGGAAAGGGCATCGCACATCTCAACCTGGGTGTTAAACAGATCCAGCAGCAGGCGGTTGCCATTGCTCAGATAGTTCTCCGCCCGAGTGCCGATGGGGTTTTCCAGTAGCGCCACGCAGTGCAGCCCCAGTTTCGCGGCGACCGCCGCCGTCTGACGCACATGGTTGGACTGGATCGCGCCGGCGGTGATTAAGGTATCCGCCCCTTCGCGCAGCGCATCGGCGGCGAGAAACTCCAGCTTGCGCAGTTTGTTGCCCCCCATCGCCAGCGGCGTTGTATCATCGCGTTTGATAAAAATCTCGCGCCCAAGGTGATCGGACAAACGCGGCAGATACTCCAGCGGCGTCGGTGCGCCAATTAATTCCAGACGCGGAAAGCGGGTTAAATTTTGCAGTGACATGGCCCCTCCTGACTCAGTTATGCTTCATTATGCACACAGTTACGCGCTAAATAAAAAAAGGCGCTTCCAGGAGCGCCTTTTTTCACCACTGACCGTTATTTCGTCACGTCAGCGCCAAACCATTTCTCTGACAACGCCTTCAGGGAGCCATCTTTCTGCATATCCGCAATCGCGGCGTCTACCGCTTTCAGCAGATCGTCGTTGCCTTTGCGCAGCGCCACGCCAGCCTCCTGACGGGAGAACGCATCACCGGTTACTGCCAGCGTGTTGTTGGTTTTCTTCACCAGATCCAGCGCGGCCAGACGATCAACCAGAATGGCGTCAATACGGCCTACGCGCAGATCCTGGTATTTCGTCGGGTCATCATCATAGGTGCGGACATCAACGCCTTGGACGTTCTGACGCAGCCACTCTTCATAGTTAGTGCCCAGTCCGACGCCGACTTTCTTGCCTTTCAGATCCGCCGCGGTTTTAATCGCGCCTTCGTTACCTTTCTTCACCAGCGCCTGCACGCCAGAGATGGTGTACGGGGTTGAGAAATCGTATTTCTTCTTACGCTCATCGGAGATAGTGACCTGGTTAATCACCACGTCGATGCGTTTGGAGTCCAGCGAAGCCAGCATACCGTCCCATTTGGTCGGTTTGAGATCGGCTTTCACACCAAGATGTTTCGCCAGCTCGTTGGCAAACTCCACTTCAAATCCGGTCAGCTTGCCGTCATCACCCTGGAAGCTAAAAGGAGGATAGGTGCCTTCGAGGCCCACACGCAGGGTACCGCGCTCTTTAACCTGATTGAGCAGGTTTTCCGCTGCAAAAGTTTTCACGCTAACGCCAGCCATCAAAACAACGGCCATCGCGCCCATCAGCGCCTGACGACCCAGAAGTGCTAATTTCATAGATACCCCGAAGGTTAGGATTTTCCTGTAGTGTAAGGCGCTTAACAGCCTGACACCAACATCGTTACGCTACATCTTATGCCAATTTATTATATATGATCCCTGTTAGGGTATAGCGAAAATCAGGGCTTTCCTCACCCGTTTTGCGGGATATCTCCCATACTGCAAAGGTCAGCCTGTTGACGTCTGGAGCATGGAAGATGAAAAACCCCACTTTGTTGCAATGTTTTCACTGGTACTACCCCGCCGGCGGCGAATTGTGGCGTGAAGTCGAAGCGCTGGCCCCCAGTCTGAATGAAATCGGCATCAATATGGTCTGGTTGCCGCCCGCCTATAAAGGCGCCTCGGGTGGTTATTCCGTCGGCTATGACACCTACGATCTCTTCGACCTTGGTGAGTTTGATCAAAAGGGCTCAGTCGCCACCAAATATGGCGATAAAGCGCAGCTGCTGGCGGCGATGAAGGCTCTAAAAGAGCATGATATCGCCGTGCTGCTGGATGTGGTGGTGAACCACAAAATGGGCGCCGATGAAAAAGAAACCCTGCAGGTGCAGCGCGTCGATGAGCAGGATCGCACCCAGATTGCCGAGGAGATCATTGAATGCGAGGCATGGACTCGCTATACCTTTCCGGTGCGAGCCGGGCAGTATTCGCAATTTGTCTGGGACTATAAATGCTTTAGCGGCATCGACCACATTGAGAACCCGACGGAAGATGGCGTGTTTAAAATCGTCAACGATTACACCGGCGAAGGCTGGAACGAGCAGGTCGACGATGAGCTTGGCAACTTCGACTACCTGATGGGTGCCAACATTGATTTTCGTAATCACGCCGTTACCGAGGAGATCAAATACTGGGCGCGCTGGGTCATGGAGCAGACCGGCTGCGATGGTTTTCGTCTTGACGCCGTGAAGCATATCCCCGCCTGGTTTTACAAAGTGTGGATCGAGCACGTCCAGGAGGTGGCGCCGCAGCCGCTGTTTATTGTCGCGGAGTACTGGTCCCATGAGGTGGAAAAGCTCCAGCAGTATATCGACCTGGTCGAGGGCAAGACGATGCTGTTCGATGCCCCGCTGCAGATGAAATTTCATGAAGCCTCGCGCCAGGGACGCGACTATGACATGAGCCAGATCTTCAGCGGCACGCTGGTGGAAGCCGACCCTTTTCACGCTGTGACGCTGGTGACAAACCATGATACGCAGCCGCTGCAGGCCCTTGAGGCGCCGGTTGAACCCTGGTTCAAGCCCCTTGCCTATGCGCTGATCCTGCTGCGTGAAAATGGCGTGCCGTCGGTCTTTTATGCCGATCTTTTCGGCGCATCCTATGAAGATACCGGCGGCGATGGACAAACTTACGCCATTGAGATGCCCGTTATCGAACAACTGCATGAACTGATCGACGCCCGTCAGCGCTTTGCTCACGGCGTGCAAACGCTGTGGTTCGATCACCCCAACTGTATTGCCTTCAGCCGAAGCGGCACCGACGAGGATCCCGGCTGCGTGGTAGTGATGTCCAATGGTGATGAGGGAGAAAAGACCCTGACGCTGGGCGAGAACTATGGCAATAAACGCTGGCGGGATTTTCTCGGCAACCGGGAAGAGATTGTCGAAACCGACGCTGAGGGTAGCGCGATCTTTACCTGCAACGGGGGTAGCGTGAGCGTGTGGGTGATGGAAGCCGTGCTGTAGTCAGCAGGCGATGCACCTGGCGGGCCGAACGGGCCCGCCGGAACCTCAGCGCGCGGAAGCCGGCGCGCTGACGGTCCCTGTCGTACGCGCTTTGGCCCACGCCTTTTCGCACTCAGGGGTGAGGCGTTCAACGCGGGTCAACGTCATACGGTCGTAGGAGAGGGTATTACCCTCACGCTCGATCGGATAGATATCCAGGGAAGCCGTAACATTGTAGATCTGGTTATCGCGGTTCATCAGTTTACCCGGCTGCGCGATCACGCGCTGCCACTGGCGGCAGTCGAAGGTATCCCCTTCTTTGGTGACGATCAGGCTGGCGATCGCGTCAGGGCTCATCATTTCACTCTGCGGCCCTTTCGATTGCCAGTAGCCCTCAAGGCCAGCCGGCGCCGGCGCTTTAACGACGTCATCGTAATGATCAACCTGCACACATCCGGCTAGCGCCAACACCATGCCAGCAAAAACTAACTGTTTCATCATTCATCCCACAAGCCGATAAAAAAGTATTGTGGCATTAAAGCGTTAAGCCTTCCACCCCCGCCCCCGGCGGAAAAACCGGGCAAGACAGAAGCCGGCAATCTGACCTTCATTTGAAATAAGGAAATTCCGAAAATAAAATATTGTTTGGGGCCTAACCATAGCATCTGTGGGCACTTTTTGTTTTTAATCCGCTCACACTACCGGTTCTCGACTTTACTTTAAGAGTTTTCCTGGCAAATTATATGCATAGATGCGGAATAGTTTAATGGAACTAATGGGTTCTTTCTTAAACCTACTATATACCGCTCGCAAGGACTGCTTCACAAAGTGAGTGTGAAGTGAATATCGTTACGTGTTGATTGAGGATGGGTCATGTCAACGATGATTATGGATTTGTGCAGCTATACCCGGTTAGGCTTAACGGGTTATCTGACCAGTCGGGGAATTAAAAAACAGGAAATCGTTGAGGTCCATAGCGCGGTAGATCTGCAAAAACATTGCGCCTCGTGCTGTCCGGCAGTGGTGTTTCTTAATGAAGACTGCTTCGTGCATGATGATGAAAGTAATGGCATTATTCGCCAGATCATTACGCAAAACCCGGCGACGCTGTTTGTTATCTTTATGTCGCTGGCAAACATTCATTTTGACCGCTATTTGCGGGTACGGAAAAACCTGCTGATCAGTTCTAAATCGATAACGCCAAAAGACCTTGATGTTATTCTGGTTAATTATCTTAAATACAAAAACAGCAGTCTGGGGCAATTAAATTTACCGACTTTATCGCTGAGTAAGACTGAATCCAATATGCTGCAAATGTGGATGGCCGGGCATGGCACGTCGCAAATTTCAACGCAAATGAACATCAAAGCGAAGACGGTATCGTCACATAAAGGCAATATTAAAAAGAAAATACAGACGCACAATAAACAGGTGATTTACCATATCGTTCGGCTTACCGAAAACGTCACTTCAGGTATTCAGGTGAACCTGCGCTGAAACAAACTGGCGGTGGTTCCGCCAGTCCCGTTTTATGAGGTTTCTTTTTCGACGAAGATCCCATCCGGGTGCCCCACTTCATTGAAAAACCAGATCCCTAAAGGATAGTCTTCCAGCGAAACCAGATACATCGTCCCTTCACTAAACGACTCAATTGCCAGCACTACCCCCGATCGACGTGGGCCACCGTCGGTCTTCACCGTGACACGATCGTTCACCTGCATATTCAATCTCCTCTATTTTTCAGCCAGTGTAGAACAAAACCACGCAACTCGCAGCGTTGCGGCCCATGACTGGTGTTTTTTTAGACTGACTATACTTAAAGAGGCTTGAGCGACGCTCAGCGAGGGGGTAATGATGAAGAATCGATTGACAGGCCAGGCCGGGAACGACATTGATATCAATGTTGATGCTCTGCTGGCAGCGATTAATGAGATTAGCGAAAGCGAGGTCCATCGCACACTGGATGACCCGCATCGTGCCAGTATTGATGGTCGAGGAGCCCATACCTGGCGCGAACTGGCGGAGGCATTCGAGCTCGATATTCACGATTTCAGCGCCAGTGAAGTCAACCGCTAACGGTGGGCGAAAAAAATCCCGACTCGCAGGAGTCGGGATCAAACTTGCTAATGCAAGAAGCACTTGAAAATTCGTTACACCGGGAAATCCGATGCGTTAAAACATTATCCTCAATTATTTTGCATGACAAGAGATATTCATGGCGCAAATTATTGAGAATGTTGGCGCTTTGCAAGGAACAGGGCTACAAAGCTGATGCGAGAAGGCTTCGCCGCAAACCGGTTTCATTCGATAGCGCGATCCCTGTCGAACACTTTAAGAAAAATCTCATTTTAGCTGATTCTGGCGAAACGTTTTGCTCACGCTTCGCTGTCAAAGCAGACCTGATTGCGGCCGTTCTGCTTTGCCTGATAGAGACGACGATCGGCTACCGACTGCAAGGCTTCAAACTGATACTCCCCCTGCTCTTCACTGGCACTGACCCCCAGTGAGGCACTGACCCGCAGCGTCACATTGTTATGCAAAAAGACCTCCCGGCGCTGGATACGCAGGCGTAGCCGCTCTGCCACCACCGCCGCTTCCTGAAGCGTGGTATCCGGCATCACGACACAAAACTCCTCCCCACCCACGCGGCCCAGCAAATCGCCCTCACGAACGGTGCTGGCAAGGGTACTGGCCACCGTCGACAGCACTCTGTCGCCCGCCTGATGACCATAGCGATCGTTAATGCGTTTGAAGTGATCCAGATCGAGCTGGATCACCGCCAGCGGTCGTCCACTGCGCTGGCAGGCGCTGGCTACCGCCATCGCCTGTTCAAACAGCGCCCCGCGATTGAGCAGACGGGTTAAGGCATCGTGCCATGCCTGCCATTCGAGGGAGGTTTGCAGGACGCTCATATTGCGGACCATGCGGCGGATCACCAGCCAGGAGAGCAATAGCATCAAGGTGAAGAGCACCCACATCAGGGTCAGAGCGATGGTGATGGTACCAAAATTGCCCCGCACGCCTTCCCGCAGAGTGTGGATCCGCAGCAGCACGCCGTCAAAATTGCGCAGTTTGGCCCAGCTGATATAGCGCGTCAGCAAGCGCAGTCCCCCCTGGTTATCATGGACAAACGCACGGCTGAGCAGTTCTTGTTCACGGGGGGACAATAGGGTCAGAACATTCCCCGGCGCGGAAGAGGCCAGCAGGTTCAAATGGCTATCATAAAGCTGGTACTCCCCCTCCTGCCCCCCCTGCATGGCGCTGACCAAAAACGCTTTTATTTCACTGACCGAGAAGTCCATCGCCAGCACCCCGCGCCAGTAGCCGGCGAAATCCAGCGGTATCGAGGCGGTGACCACCTGCTCTTCCAGCTGTGGATCGTCGTCAGGAAAGGTTTGCCAGATAACGCCCCGCCCCGGATTATTCCGCTGGCTCTGTCGGGTAAACCAGAGGGCGCCGATGGCTTGCGAATAGTGGGTCATCACCTGTGACTCGTCCCGCAGCGGCAGGGTCGAGGTGAAAAAACCACTGCGGGAGATATACTGCATTCGCTCAGCGAAATCGCGGTTATGTTGCGTCAGATTCAACAGATACCCCAACTCCAGCGTCGCCATCAGTTCATCAGCCGCGAGCGGATCGTCTTTCAGCAGCATAGGGTTGTTGCCGACGACGCTGCCCGAGACGCCAAACACCGGCAGCGTACGACGGTTCGGCAGCGCCACACGCCAGGCCTCCTGGTGACGCTGGCTCAGATAGCGCTGGCTGGCACTACGCAATACGTCGATATCAAGCGGCTGTTCAAGCGCAGACTCCATGCCGTGGCGAAAAAACATCATCCGGTCGATGTTGAACTGCAGTAGTCCATCCATTTCATGGGCGACATTAGCCAGATTATTACGCTGATTGGCCACGTAGGCCTCTTCCAGGACGTTGATTTCACGCCAGATCAGTACCGTGGAGAAAAAAAGCACCACGATAAAACAAACGTTAACCACATGCGCCGGGCGAGTCAGGTGGCGGAGCTTTTTCATCTTCAACCGAAGTGGCTTATCCATCATTCTCTCGCAGTACGTAGCGCAAACCTGACGATGTCAGCGCCCCGGGTTCTGTCGATGCCGGGCGCGCTTTTAGCGTAGACGACGCAGCGCCGTCGCGCTGTATGCAACCACACTACTTCACCGACCGGCGCAGGCTGCTCACCACTTTCACGCCCGCCAGCACCACTGCGCCAATGACAAAACCCAGCACCAGGTTGGCAATGACCGGCAGCAGGGAAGCCAATATCCCGCCCAGCCCCGCGCTCCAGTGCTCAATGGCATGATGCAGTGGCGCAATGCCGTGAACCACAATTCCGCCGCCGACAAGGAACATCGCCAGCGTCCCAACGATGGAGAGCACTTTCATCAGCCAGGGGGCTACCACTAACAATCCTTTGCCCAGCCATTGCGCCAGCGCAGCGCGTTTCTCCGCCAGCCAGTAGCCCATGTCGTCCAGCTTAACGATCACGCCCACCAGACCATAGACCCCGATAGTGACCAGAATCGCGATCCCGGAGAGGATCAGGATCTGATTGAGCAGCGGCGCTTCCGCCACAATGCCGAGGGTGATGGCGACAATTTCCGCGGACAAAATAAAATCGGTGCGAATCGCCCCTTTCACTTTGTCACGCTCAAAGGCCAGCGGGTCACGTTCCGCCAGCGCCTGAAGACGCTGCTGCCGTTGCGCAGGATCCTCTTTGTGCTTGCGCGCCTCCAGGCTGTGAAGCACCTTCTCCACCCCTTCAAAACAGAGGAACGCGCCTCCCAGCATCAACAGCGGCGTAATCGCCCAGGGAATAAAAGCGCTGATCAATAGCGCCAGCGGCACGAGGATCACTTTATTAACGAACGAACCTTTCGCCACGCCCCAGACGACCGGCAGTTCACGATTCGCTCGCACGCCGGTCACCTGCTGAGCATTGAGCGACAGATCGTCCCCCAATACCCCGGCTGTTTTTTTTGCCGCCAGCTTGCCCATCACGGAAATATCATCCAGTAGCGTGGCGATATCATCGAGTAACGTTAAAAGACTACTTCCTGCCAAAATAATTTCCTTCTCTTTTCATCAATGTCTCCCTCGAGTATGCGTTAAAAAACGGCCGGTGCCCAAGGTACAATTAGTCAATATAAATTTAACAAACTCGCGCAAATTAAGCGCTCGCCAGCACGATAGTTTTCACGTTTACTATATGTCCCCTTTCTATCTCTGCACCGTCGTGAGGAAGTATGTCTACCCGTCAGCTGTTACCGCTTATCGGGGCGCTGTTTGCGCTGTATATCATTTGGGGCTCTACCTATTTTGCCATCGCCGTCGGCGTCGCCAGCTGGCCGCCGCTGATGATGGCCGGTATTCGCTTTCTCTCTGCCGGCGTGCTACTGCTGGGCTGGCTGCTGGCCACCGGCCATAAGCTGCCAGCGCGCCGGCCGTTGCTTAACGCCGCGCTGATCGGGGTTTTGCTGCTTGCCGTCGGCAACGGCTTCGTCACTCTCGCCGAACATCAGCACGTTCCGTCAGGGATCGCGGCGGTGATGGTCGCCACCGTGCCGCTGTTCACCCTGTGTTTCAGCCGCTTTTTCGGCATCGCCACCCGTAAACTGGAATGGCTGGGCATTGCCATTGGCCTGGCGGGTATCGTGATGCTCAATAGCGGTGGCAATTTAAACGGTAATCCGTGGGGCGCACTGCTGATCCTGGTGGGTTCGCTAAGCTGGGCGTTCGGTTCGGTTTACGGGTCGCGGATTGAGCTGCCAACCGGCATGATGGCGGGGGCTATCGAGATGCTCGCCGCCGGGATCGTCCTGCTGGTCGCGTCATGGCTGACCGGTGAGACGTTAACCCATGTCCCCTCATGGTCCGGGATCGCCGCCCTGGCCTACCTGGCTATCTTTGGCTCGCTAATCGCCATCAACGCCTACATGTTTTTGATCCGTAACGTCACCCCGGCGGTAGCCACCAGCTATGCCTACGTTAACCCGGTGGTGGCCGTCTTGCTCGGCACCGGGTTTGGCGGTGAAAGCCTGTCGCTCATTGAATGGTTGGCGCTGGCGGTGATTATTTTCGCCGTAGTGCTGGTGACGCTGGGAAAATATCTCTTCCCCGCTCGCAGCGAGGCTACTCCTTGTAAGGCGTCGAAGTAAACGCCAGCTCGCGGATCCCCTGCGTATCGATCTGCGCGTCGTGCCCGGCGCCGCAGATCCACTCTTCCAGACGCTCGGTGAGCGCTTCATCATTTAGTTTCAACCGGCCGCGCAGAGCGCATTCCCAGATGATAAGCACCCGCCAGCCCTGCTCAGCCAGCTGTTGCCGGTCGCGGGCGTCACGCGCCACGTTGCCGGCGATTTTATCCAGCCAGAACGCCGTCCGGGTGGCCGGTACCTTAAACAGATAACAGTCATGGTGATGCCAGAAACAGCCGTGAGTAAAGATAACGCAACGGTAGTCGGGCAAGGCGAAATCGGGGCGTCCCGGCAGCGCGCGATCCTGGGCGACAAAGGTGAATCCCGCCCCGGTCAGCAGCGCCGCTATCCGCTTTTCAATCGCCGTATCGCGCGTAGCGATAGCCCGCATATTTTTACTGCGCGTGGCTTTATCGTGAACATCCGCCATCGTTATCATCCGCTTCGCGACGCGCCACCGCCTGGGCGATACGCGGCGCCAGGAGCTTCGCCACCGCGGCGAAGACCGGAACCACCACCGAGTTGCCGAACTGACGATAGGCCTGGGTATCCGACACCGGAATGCGGAAACGCGAACCCTGGGGCGATTCAAAGCCCATCAGCCGTGCGCATTCGCGCGGTGTCAACCGGCGAGGCCGCCGCTGTTGGTTCTGCGGATCGTCAAAATACTGCTCGCCCAACGGCCGGTCCCAGCCGCGATCGACGAGAATTTCGGCACCGTCTTTATAGTAGCGGGCAGACAGCGTTCGAGCCACGCTGTGGGGATTACCGGGGTCTACCAGGCCATAACCAAAGCCATTACCCCGCGCCTGATGCTTGCGGGCATAACGATAGAGATATTTCCACAGCACCGGCGTAAGGATAAATTTGGCATCCACCGTCGGCTCCAGCAGCTCGCCAAACGTCGGCCGCACCGCCGGATAGAGCGCAGCGATATCGCGCAGCGTAAATCCTTGATGCAGCTGCAGGTCGCGGCGGAAACCCACCAGCACGATGCGCTCCCGGTGCTGTGGTAAGAAATGGCGCCCGTCGATGACCTTAGGGTCATCCGGCCCGGTATGCCCGGCATCGGCCACCTCATACCCCAGCTCATCCAGCGTCTGCATGATGATGCGGAAGGTGCGCCCCTGATCGTGGCTTTTGAGGTTTTTGACATTCTCCAGCACAAAAATCGCCGGCTGACGCGCGGCGATGATTCTCACCACATCAAAAAACAGTGTCCCCTGGGTTTCGCAGGCAAAGCCGTGCGCGCGGCCCATGGCATTTTTTTTGGAGACGCCGGCAAGTGAAAAAGGCTGGCAGGGAAAGCCGGCCAGCAAGACATCATGCTGAGGAATAGTCTCGCGGATATGCTGCGCCGCTTCGTCATCGCTGACGTCGGGGCGGTGGCTGAGCGTGACATCGCGGATATCTTCATTAAAACGATGCTGTTGCGGATCACAGTACCAGTTGGCCTTGTAGGTACGCACCGCGTGCTTGTTCCACTCGCTGGTAAAGACGCACTGCCCGCCGATGGCTTCAAAACCGTTGCGGATCCCGCCGATACCGGCAAACAGATCGACAAAGCGGAACGCATAATGCGGGTGATGAACTGGCGGCGCCGGCAGCAGCGTCGCCAGATGGGCGATCTCCTGCGGACGCAAACGCCCCGCCGCGCGGGGGAGCGCCGCCACGCGTTTGAGGATCGCCGCGCTCCAGTGCTGTTCGCCGACGCTTACCAGTTCGGCGACCAGCGTTTTCACATCATAGATCGTCATCAGCTGACGCAGCAGCGCCTGAGCCTCTTCCCCGGCCTGCTCTGCCAGCGGCAACGACCTGTTTTCCTTAATTAACTTTTGCGGCATATCCTCAACCAGCGCGGACGATTTTTGCAGAGAGTACCATAAATCACTGGTCGGTTGACGCCTGCGGTGCAAAGCGGCGCAAAACCGCTTCATCCAGCGCCTGCGGCTCCCCCTGCAGCTCGGCGCTGAGTTTGGCCATAAATTCGACGAGGAAGCGGGCATTGTGCTGCGCCATCTCTTTTCCTCTGGCCGTCTGCATGGTCTCCGGCAGGCGCAGGAGTTTGCACTGGAAATGGTCAAGGGCATATCTGCGGTCATCCAGCGCCCGCCGGTCAGCAAAAGGATCTTCAGCATCAAACAAGATGGTATTAAGGGCGCCGGCGACGGCAAAGACGCGCGCCAGACCAATCGCCCCCAGCGACTCAAGACGGTCGGCGTCCTGGACGATTTTCGCCTCCAGCGTACGCGGGGGGATCGACGCGCTGAAGCTGTGCGCCTCGATGGCATGGCTGACCGCCGCGTAACGCTCCACGGGAAAATCGGCAAAAGAGGACTGCAGGATCGCGAGGGTTTTCTCGGCGGCCATCATCGAGGAACGGCTGCGCTCCGGATGATTCTTCGGCAAGCTGACGATGTCATGAAAATAGCAGGCCGTGAGGAGCACCAGTCGGTCGACTTCCTCCCCGGCGGCCAACTGGGTAGCCGTGGCCCAGACGCGACGAAAATGGGACAGATCGTGTGCGGCATCATCCTGCGCGTAATGCATCAGTATCCAGTGCTCAAATCGTTGCTGCCAGTCAACCAGGTCCATAGGCTTTCCTTTATGTGAAGGTCAGCCTCGAGCATAGCAACTTTACCGCTGATGATCCTGCTCGCCGCGAGACGGCCGGGTATACCAGACGACCGCCCCGAGGATCGCGCCAATGCCCGCAAGCACTAACATCCCCAACAGCGCACCAAGCCATTTACCTGCCGTGGTTCCAAAATCGCCCTCCACGCTGGCGCCGGGAACGCTCTGAATTTTTCCGACCACCCACCAGTAACGCACAATGACCCAGACACAATATCCGCAAAAAGCATACAACGCCCATAACGCGAGCTTCCCTCCGGGGCTGCGTTTTGCCTGCTCTTCCATCTCATTCCTCTCCGTGACACAACACACTACCGCCACTCAAAACGTGACAAGCGTCACATTATACCGTCAACCTGCGCAGCAGGCAGCAGTTTCATCCCCATCTTCTGCGTCAACCTGCGACTTATGCTGCCGGTGAGCGGGCGCTGAAGTGCTTTATTTATTCTTCTCCCCATGCAAAAAGTTTATTCCGTCGCGGGAGGTCGCTTATTGTATTGATAATGTATTGATTATTTTTCCCAGCCTAAAAGCAATTTTCGTGATGAATGATGCCTTGATGTTAATTCATACAACCCATTTCATTGAGTTAACAAAATCTATCAAATGACACCATATCCTATTGCTATATAACAAAATAATACCTCACTCAAAATCATTCATAAAAAATATAAAGAATCAAATAGAAATAAATTGAAATATTTTACATTATTTATTTACATCTTTTATTTTAAATAAAAATGAACTTAGTCGTTAGTATCTGATAGTCATTCCGGAGGGATTGTCATAATTCATAGAAATTATCATTAAAAGGGAATATATAATGAAAAGAAAAGTACTGGCACTCATGGTTCCGGCATTATTAATGGCCAATGCCGTTAATGCCGCGGAAATCTATAACAACAACGGCAACAAACTGGACCTTTACGGAAAAGTTGACGGCCTGCACTACTTCTCTGACGACGCTTCAGAGGATGGCGATCAGACCTATGTTCGCTTTGGCCTGAAAGGCGAAACGCAGATTACCTCAGAATTAACCGGCTACGGTCAGTGGGAATACAATATTCAGGCAAATACCACTGAAAAAGAAGGCGCAAACTCCTGGACCCGTCTTGGCTTCGCCGGGCTGAAGTTTGCCGACTACGGCTCACTGGATTACGGTCGTAACTACGGCGTAGTGTACGACATCGAATCCTGGACCGATATGCTGCCGGAATTCGGCGGCGATACCTACACCCAGACCGACGTCTACATGACCGGCCGTACCAACGGCGTGGCAACCTACCGTAACAGCGACTTCTTCGGCCTCGTCGACGGTCTGCATTTCGCCCTGCAGTATCAGGGTAATAATGAAAACGCCGGTTCTGGCGAAGGCACTAATAACGGCGGCAAACGTAAGCTGGCGCGGGAAAATGGCGACGGTTTCGGTATCTCCAGCTACTATGACCTCGATATGGGGATCAGCGTAGGGGCAGCGTATTCGTCTTCTGACCGCACCCATAACCAGCTGGCAGAGGCTCGTAGCAGCCAGCGCTACGCCAATGGCGATAAAGCCGATGCCTGGACCGTCGGCGCGAAATATGACGCCAACAACATCTATCTGGCCGCCATGTATGCTGAAACCCGCAACATGACCTTCTACGGCAACGATAGTTTTGGTGGGATTGCCAACAAAACGCAGAACTTCGAAGTGGTCGCGCAGTACCAGTTCGACGACTACAATTTACCGCTGCGTCCGTCTATCGCCTATCTGCAGTCGAAGGGTAAAGATCTCTACACCTATTCTCGCTACGGCGACAAGGATCTGGTCAAGTATGTCGACGTGGGCATGACCTACTACTTCAACAAAAATATGTCCACCTATGTGGATTACAAAATCAACCTGCTGGATGAAGACGACCGCTTCTACAAAAACAGCGGTATCGCGACCGATGATATCGTCGCCCTCGGTCTGGTTTACCAGTTCTGATGCCCGTCAAAGCCCGCGTTCAGCGGGCTTTTTTATGTTCCCGCTCCGTTGAGATCACTCTTTTCGACATTGCCGCTTTCCAGGCGTACCTTCCCTCTTTATGATGCGTTTAAGCTCGTTCGGGCAAAAATCGGCGATAAGGTCCTAAAAGGATAACGCGCGCAACCGCGGCTCTACGCTGAAACCAGGACGATGATGATGGCGATACCCCAGCGCAGGCGTTATACCTGAAGCTAACGGTGTGATTGAAGGGGAATGGTCATAAAGAGAAAAGTGGCGGAGAGAGGGGGATTTGAACCCCCGGTAGAGTTGCCCCTACTCCGGTTTTCGAGACCGGTCCGTTCAGCCGCTCCGGCATCTCTCCGCTGTTGTGGTTGCTATAATGCCAGGATCTTTGGCATTTTAATAGCTCCCGTTTCGGTAATCGTGTTCAAGTGACGACTTTGCGAGCGATATGATGTTTAAATGGCCCTGGAAAGCAGATGATGAGTCCGGCAACGCAGAGATGCCCTGGGAGCAAGCGCTTGCCATTCCGGTTTTAGCCCATCTTTCACCCACTGAGCAGCGCAAGCTTACTCAGATGGCTGCCCGTTTCTTACAGCAAAAACGTCTGGTGGCCCTCCAGGGGCTGGAGCTCACCCCGCTGCATCAGGCACGCATTGCCATGCTCTTTTGTCTGCCGGTGCTTGAGCTGGGAATAGAGTGGCTGGACGGTTTCCATGAAGTGCTGATCTACCCTGCCCCGTTCGTCGTGGATGATGAATGGGAGGATGATATTGGTCTGGTCCACAACCAGCGGGTGGTGCAATCAGGACAAAGCTGGCAGCAGGGGCCTGTGGTGCTGAACTGGCTGGATATTCAGGACTCCTTTGATGCGTCAGGCTTTAACCTCGTGGTGCACGAGGTGGCGCATAAGCTGGATGCGAGGAATGGCGATCGGGCCAGCGGCGTGCCGCTTATCCCGCTACGCGAGGTCGCTGGCTGGGAACACGATCTCCATGCGGCAATGAATAATATTCAGGATGAGATAGACCTGGTGGGGGAAAGCGCTGCCAGCATTGACGCCTATGCCGCCACCGATCCTGCGGAGTGCTTTGCCGTCCTCTCGGAATATTTTTTCAGCGCGCCCGAGTTGTTCGCGCCCCGCTTCCCCGCCCTGTGGCAGCGTTTTTGCCACTTTTACCAGCAAGATCCGCTGAAGCGGATACGTGAGAATGGCCTGCAGGATGAAGACGATCGGCGCATTGTTCACTAAAACAACGCCTTGAGCTAAATTTAGCCATTTGAATCAGCAGGTTAATTTTAGTGTTGACACAAAAATACGAGGCCAGTAGTATGCGCCTCGTTCACACGATTCCTCTGTAGTTCAGTCGGTAGAACGGCGGACTGTTAATCCGTATGTCACTGGTTCGAGTCCAGTCAGAGGAGCCAAATTTAAAAAAGCCTGCTTTCGAGTAGGCTTTTTGCTTTTCGGTTTTCATGCCTCTTCACGAATCTTTATACGATGTAGATTCAACAAGCTAGCGTGAGAAGTTTTCCTGATGCATTTTCATTCCTTCCTCCGCATCAGGCAATATTCGGGGTCATTTCAGTTCGATTTTGCGGTGACCATCCTATGTCTTTTTGCGACACCAAACGCCGCAGTTTCAAGCCTACCGAAAAACTTTTTACGTTTACTCAGCGGGACTGAGTTTCGCACAGGCCGATGCAATGCGCCGTCCGGCTTCAGCTACCGTGACGTTGTCTGTGGCAATCGATAATCGGAAATAGGGCGACAAGCCGTATGCGCTGCCGCCAACGCCGGACACGCCGCTTTCCAGCAGATAATCCAGCACGTCAGCTTCGTTTTCGATTTTCGCCCCGTCCGGCCGGTAACGTCCGATTAATCCGGCGCAGCGGCAAAAGACAAAGAAACCGCCCTGCGGCACCCGCAACTCCAGCCCGTCAATATTCGCCAGAATGTCGGTTATCACATCGCGCCGTTGCTGATAAGCCGCCACCTGTGGCGCAATAAAATCCAGCCCGCCGTTAAAGGCTGCCAGCGCAGCCGCCTGACTCACCGAACTGGCACCGGAACTGATTTGCGACTGCACTACGGTCATGGCGGCAATAAGCGCTTGTGGCCCGGCACCGAAACCAATCCGCCAGCCGGTCATCGCATAAGTTTTGGATACACCGCCCACCAGCAGACTGCGCCCCTGTAAATCAGGGGCTACGTTGAGCAGATTCTGGTGTTCACAGCCATCAAACAGAATGTGCTCATATAAGTCATCGAGCATGATCAGCACCTGCGGATGTCCGCGCAGGACGGCGGCCAGCGCCTGCAATTCTGCGGCGGAATATACCGCGCCGCTCGGATTACCTGGATTATTGAGCACCAGCCAGCGGGTGCGCGGCGTAATACTGGCGGCCAGCTGTTCCTGCGTCAGTTTGTAACCCTGCTCCAGATGACATTCGACCAAAACCGGTGTGCCACCATTAAAACGCACGCTGTCCGGAAACGTCGGCCAGTACGGAACCGGCACAATCACTTCGTCGCCATCATTGAGCGTAGCGGCAAAGGCATTGAAAATGACCTGCTTGGCACCGTTGGCAATCATAATGCCGGCAACAGCGAATGGCAGCCGGTTTTCCCGCTGCAATTTCTGTCGCACCGCCTCACGCAGCGCTGGAATGCCCGGCGTCGGCGTGTATTTGGTTTCACCACCCGCAATCGCCTCGTATGCCGCCTGTTTAATGTGAGCGGGCGTATCAAAATCCGGCTCACCGGTGGTGAGATCCAAAATATCCACCCCAGCTTTTTTCAGGTCATTGGTACGCTGTTTCGCCGCTGCATTGGCGGAAAGTGACACGCGCTGAACGCGGTCTGACAAAGAAATCGTCATCGTAATGTTCCAACGCTAAAGTTAAGACGGGCGGTTAAAGTCAGGCTCAGGCAGACCAAGGTTTTGACGCAGCGTGCTGAATTCATATTCTTCACGGAATAACCCGCGACGGCGCAATTCGGGGATCACCAGCTCAACAAACAGCGAAAGCTGTTCCGGCATCACCGCAGGCATGATGTTGAAACCGTCTGCCCCGCCTTCTTCAAGCCAGTGCTGGAAATCATCGGCGATAACGTCCGCCGTACCGACCAGTACGCGGTGCCCACGCGAACCGGCAGCAATCGCGGCCAGTTCACGCAGGGTCAGATTTTCGCGATACGCCAGATCGGTCAGCAGTTTCACTCGGCTCTGATTACCTTCACCAGCAGGCACATCCGGCACCGGTCCATCAAGCGGAAACGCACTCAGATCCATATTAAAACGGGTGGAAAGCTGGCGGATGCCGTTATCAATATCCACCAGCGAATTCAGTTCACGCCAGGTTTCATGCGCTTCTTCCAGCGTGCGGCCCACGATGGGCATTACGCCTGGCAAAATCAGCACGTGATCTGGATTACGTCCAGCCTCTATCACCTGCTGTTTCTGCGCACGGTAAAACGTTTGCGCTTCTTCCAGCGTGGCGGCCGCAGTAAACACGACTTCAGCCGTGGCCGCCGCCAGTTTCTGGCCGTCTGCAGAAGAACCGGCTTCAATAATGACCGGACGCCCCTGCGGTGAACGAGTGATATTCAGCGGACCCTGTACCTGAAAATACGTGCCCTGATGATTCACCGGCTGGATTTTCTCGTTCACGAAATACTGGCCGCTGGCCTTGTCCGGCTGCACCGCCCCCTCCTGCCAGCCTTCCCACAGTTTGAACGTCGCCTCGAGAAACTCATGCGCCACGGCATAACGTTCG
The DNA here is from genome assembly GCF_002806655.1 of Klebsiella sp. K-Nf6. NCBI lineage: Bacteria > Pseudomonadati > Pseudomonadota > Gammaproteobacteria > Enterobacterales > Enterobacteriaceae > Klebsiella > Klebsiella sp. K-Nf6. Next base: position 24,677 of record NZ_PIBN01000002.1, read on the forward strand.
GCATGCGTGGGCATATCGTCGCGGCTGAAATTGCGCGCCACGTCAGTGGAAAACGACGTCACTACGTTCCACGCCGCGCGGCCGTGGCTGATGTGATCAAGAGAAGAAAAGCTGCGTGCCAGATTAAACGGATCGCTGAATGTCGTTGAAGCCGTGGCGGCCAGCCCGATATGGCGTGTTTGCACTGCCAGCGCCGACAGCAAGGTCAGCGGCTCAAGCCGCGCCATGGTGGACGGCAACCGGTAGACGCTGGTCGCCAGAGCATCGCCGACGAAGAACATATCGAACTTGCCCTCTTCGGCTTTTTTGGCGATCCCCGTCAGCCAGTCGATGTCGGTCGGCGAACCCAGGTTTTCAGTTAAGCGCCAGCCACTGACGTGATGCCCGAGCGGCTGTACAAACAGGCCAAGACGCAATTGACGGGTGTTTTTTGCAGAAGATGAATCAGAGGTCATGGCGTTATCCCTGTGAATAAGAGTGAGTTTCGGTTTTCTGCAGGGCTTTTTCGATATTTTCCGCTGCTATTGAAAACGGTAAACGGGCGGCATTTTCGGCGGAGAATTTTACTTCGCGGGCCATGGCCGCGATGATCGCCTCCCGGTCACCATTCAGTGGCGGCAATGCCAGCGGCGCGTCATATTCACGTAACAACGACAGCAACTGCACCTCCGGCTGGCCGTCATCGCTTTCCAGCAGGGACTGCACCAGCAACCCGAAACCCACTTTCTCGCCGTGCAGCCAGTCATGCAATTCCGGCTGATGGGTGAAACGGTTATGGATCGCGTGCGCCACGCCCGGCGCAGGGGTTTCATCGCGCATGCTGTTAGCCATACCTGCCACCGCGATATTGGCGTCGATAACTTTCATCAGCGCCGGTGTGACTTCATGGCGGGCGTTGTCCTGCACCGCCTGAGCGCCGTATTGTTGAAAGACGTCCACCGCCAGTTTTGCCGCCTGAACTTTCAGGTTCAGCGCCAGACTGTCGTCGCTTTTCTGTTTATACGGGCGGAATTCGTACCATTTCGCCAGCGCATCCACGATGCCCGCTTTGAGATAACGCACATCGTTTTGCGCAATCACATTCGTGTCGACCAGCAGCATCAGCGGCATACGCGACAACGGCTGGCTGCGCACATGCCCGCCGTGCTCATTATAAATAATGCTGACCGGCGACCAGGCAGCACAGGTCGCGGCAACGGTCGGTATGGTCACCAGCCCGACGTGGGACAGCAGATTCGCCACCGCTTTGGCACAATCAAGCACCCGCCCGCCGCCAATGCCCAGTACCAGCGTGGCATTTTGTTCCCGCACGCTGTTCAGATGGGTTTCGATAGCCGCATCGGTACATTCCGTGGTGAGAAAATTGATCTGCCAGCGAATACCGGCTGCCTTCAGGCTGGTTTCCAGTTGCGGATTCACCGCCCGCCACGCTTTCGGGCTGGTGATGATCGCGACATCGGAGGAATGAACGGCAAGTAGCTCACCGGTGCGTGAAAGCAGGCCGGGCTGATGATGATAGGTCTGCGGTGATTTTATGGCGAACACATCGATGCCCTGTATTTATCGTCTGGTTAAAGAGAAACGCCCCGTAATTAAACAGGAATTTGATATGGGATATATTCAAGTGTTATTAAAAGCATCCTACGAGAATTGAAAAAATTAACAAAGTGCTAAGTGGGGATCCTTATTAACTTATTCTCAATAGCATAGATTGATTTTTGCTATAGCCTATAACCCCCTTGCATGCTGTGCTGGATCAAAGAAATAATAGTGTCAGACAGGGCTAATTTAACGCAATGAAAACAGACGCATCTGGCATCTTCCCATACCTGATACGCCATTTCGATATCGTGTTTTTAATGACGACCTTAAAACAACGTTAATTATCCCTTATATAAGACGAGAGTATTATGTCCTCACATCCGATAGATTTTCTTTTACTTGGCAACAATTTTGGCACACCCGAAATGCGGGAAATCTGGTCAGAGCAAAATCGCCTGACACAGCAAATCAATGTCGAAGTTGCGCTGGCATTGGCCGAAGGTGAGCTGGGTGTGATCCCGCAACAGGCCGCGCTGAGCATTGCGGAGCTGGCCAATGCCAGCCAGCTGAATATTAAGGACATCGCCGCCTCCGGCGCGCAGATGAAACATTCTCTGATGCCGGTGCTCACTGCATTGCAACAGCAATGCGGTGACGCAGGGGAATACATTCATTACGGCGCAACCACGCAGGATATCATCGATACCGCCACCGTTTTACAGCTGGCACAAACTCTGAAAGTGATCGTCCGTGACAGCACCGCCGTGGCGAATGAGCTGAAAGCGCTGGCGCGTGAGCATCAGTACACGCTGATGACAGGCCGCACCCACGGTATGCAGGCGTTGCCCACCACGTTTGGCTTTAAAGTCGCCGTCTGGCTGGATGAGTTTATCCGTCATCTCGACCGTCTTGCCGCCATCACGCCGCGTCTGCTGACCGGTAATATCAGCGGCGCGATCAGTACCTACGCTGCGCTTGGCGAAGTGGGTCCGGAGGTAGAACGCCGCACACTGGCGCGCCTGAACCTCAGTACGCCGAATATCGGCTGGCAGGCTGCGCGTGACCGCTTTTCAGAATACGCCTCGGTGGCGGTGCTGATCAGCGGCACACTGGGCAAAATAGGCAACGAGCTTTACAACCTGATGCGCACCGAAATTAATGAAGTCGAAGAGCCGTTCAGCAGCGGGAAAATCGGCTCCACCACCATGCCGCACAAACGCAATCCCGCGGCCCTCGAAGGTCTTGCCAGCCTGACACAGCCGCTGTTGCACAGCGCATCACTGATTTATCAGTCGATGCACGTGGAGCATGAACGTGATGCGATGAGCTGGCGCGCCGAGTGGATCGCCCTGCCGGAAATCTCGATTTATCTCTCTGCACAGCTGCAAAATGCTCAGTCGATTCTCTCCGGCCTGACGGTCAATAAAGCACGCATGCTTGCGAATTTGCAAATGCAGGACGGCCTGCTGCTGTCCGAAAAAGTGATGTTTGAGGTCGGTAAAAAACTCGGTAAACAAACCGCGCATCATCTGGTTTATGAATGCGCCATGCAGGCGTTTGAAAAACGACACGCTTTTAAAACCGTTCTGCTTGCGCATCCGGTGCTGGCGGCCTGTATTACTGAACGGGATCTTGACCACTGGTTAGATCCGGCTCATTACACCGGCTGCGCCGCGCAAAAAGTCGATGACGTCATCCGCTTTGCCGAGCAGTCCGGTCATCTGACTTCTCCTGAGGGATCTGGGTTATGACACAATATTTCAGGCGGCTGACGCTGGATGATAAACACGATTATCTGACACTGATGCTGGCCGCCTACGCGCCAATCAAAGCGCTCGGGATTCAGTTTGATGCTGCCACCGCCGATCTGGTACGCGTGACACAACACCTCGACGATCATGCGGTGTTTGCGCTCTTTGATGACCAGCGGATGGTGGCTTCGGTTACCCTGCGCTTCCCGTGGGGCGCAATGCCCGGCCCTTTGGGCCTGCCGCATATTGGCTGGTTTGGCACGCATCCAGATTACGCCGGTCAGAGCCTCGGCAAAAAACTGTTGGGCTGGCTGGAAGACAACATTCTGATCCGCGAACTGAAAGCCCCGGCTTACTCACTCGGCACCGCCACCAGCCATCCGTGGCTGCGCGATATGTACCTGAAACTGGGTTTTCAGCCGGTCTTTGAAAGAGACCTAGGCAAAGGACACATCACGCTGTACCTGAAAAAAATTCTCGATGAAAAAAGCCACGCCCGCTGGCTGGAACGTCAGCCACCTACAGGAGTTTAAATGTTAGATATCACGCAGGAACATCAGCCACTGGCGGCGTTTATTCAGGATTTTCGCCACCACCTGCACCGCCATCCGGAGCTGTCCAACGACGAATTTAACACCACCGCCAGTATCCGGGCGGTACTGGAGAAGTATCAAATCCGCGTGATAGATTTGCCGCTCAAAACTGGTCTGGTGGCAGAGATTGGCGGCATCAATCCCGGCGAACTGGTGGTGCTACGTTCTGATATCGATGCCCTGCCGATTGAAGAAAAATCCGCTGTGGATTACACCTCGCAAAATCCCGGAGTGATGCACGCCTGCGGCCACGATTTCCACACCTCGGCGGCACTTGGCGCGGCGATTTTGCTGAAAGCGCAGGAAGATTCGCTTTCCGGCACGGTGCGCATTCTGTTTCAGGCGGCGGAAGAAACCGGTCACGGTGCGCCGACGCTGATTAGCACCGGCGCGCTCGATAACGCTGCCGTCATTTTCGGCATTCATAACGATCCCTCTTTGCCGGTTGGCGTTATCGGCAGCAAAGACGGCGCATTAACCGCCGGCGTGGATCGCTTTGCGATCGCCATCTCCGGTACCGGCAGCCACGCGGCGCGTCCACACGAAGGCAACGACCCGATTATTATCGCCGGACAGGTGATTTCCGCGCTGCAAACCCTGATCGCCCGCAACGTGCCGTCCGCACACAACGCGGTGGTTTCTATCACACAGGTTCACAGCGGGAGTACCTGGAACGTGATCCCGGATTCCGCCTGGCTGGAAGGCACCGTCCGCACCTTTAATCAGGACACACGGGAACTGATCGAACGCCGTTTGCGGCAGATTCTTACGGGTATCGCTGCGGCATTTGATACCGACATCAGCCTCGACTGGCAGCCCGGCCCGCCGTCAGTGGTCAATACGGCTAAATGGGTGGATTTCGCGCTGGCGCACGGTGAAGGCTCCGGCTTTGAAGCCCGTCGCGTTGAAGCCAGCCCGATAGGGGAGGACTTCGCGTTCTATCAGCAAAAATTGCCCGGCGCATTCATCATGATCGGCTCCGGCGGTCCTTACGCGCTGCACCATCCACAATTTCGCGTTGACGATCGCGCCCTGTTTCCGACTGCACATTACCTGTCGCAACTGGCGGTACAAGCGCTGCGCACTCTCAGTGCGGAAATAAACAGCAAGGATAAAAGCGCATGAATCGACAAGCAGGCACCGACTTGCCAGGCATGGATTCTCATCGTTGACCCTTGACGGGCACCCGATTTCAGACGCCCTGCTGGTGCAACTGCATGCGCTCTGCGAGCGTGAACCTTTCGTTAATTTATTATCTCCGGTCGCTCAGGCCTGAAACGGGGAATACACCGATGACATTAACGCCATCGCTGGCGAAACTTATCGTCAGCTCGTCCCCTTCCCCCGCGGCTCGTGAAGCAGCACGGGAAGGGTTGCTGGATTTTTTGGCGGTTACCCTGCCGGTTTTACGCGGCAACTTCCCCGATGCAGGACTGAACAGTTTGCATCAGGTTTACCGCGCTGACGATCCGCCGACCCGCGCGTTGCTGCTCGGGTATGTCGGGCACGCGCTGGATTTTGACGATTTCCATCCCGATTTTCGCGGTCACCCCAGCGTGGTGATTTTGCCCGCGCTTCTGGCGCTGGTCTCACAAAGACCCGATATCAATGGCGCACATTTTCTCGATGCGTACGTGACCGGAGTGGAAATGTCCGGACGCCTCGGGCTGGCCGTCGGTTCTCAGCATTACACCCTCGGTTTTCACAATACCGCTACGCTCGGCACGATTGCCGCCGCCGCTGCCTGCGCGCGGCTGGTGAATGCCACGGAAAGGCAAACGGCAGTGATTCTGGGTATCGCGGCGACGCAGTCTGCGGGTTTACGTGCGCAGTTCGGCAGTGATGTCAAACCGTTGCACGCGGGCCTGGCGGCGCAGACCGCCGTCATTGCCACACAGCTCACGCTGGCAGGCTTTCACGGCCAGCCGGACAACGTGCTGGACAGCTTTTTATCGACTTATTGCGCCGGTCAGCAGCAGCCAGAAAAACTTATCTCAGGCTGGGGCGCGCCGTGGCGGATTATCTCGCCCGGTCTGGAATTCAAACCCTATCCGACCTGCGGAGGCACGCATAGCGCTGCCGATGCCGCACGAGCTCTCCGCCAGGAGTGGCTGCAAACGGGCAATAGCACGGATGTACTGATCGCAGCCATCGAACGCATTGAAGTGTCTTTTCCGCCGGGCGGTGATATTGCGGCGTCGGTGCGAAAACCCAACACCGGCGTTGAAGCCAGGTTCAGTCTGGAATACGTGATTGCGGCATGTTTGCTGCGCGGAGAACTACGCTTAGAGGATTTCTCATCGGCGCCGGTGGCGACAGATATTGCCGCGCTGGCAGAAAGTGTGGCGCGTTGCCCGGATTTCTCCGCACCGCCGGACGAGCTGAACCCGGCCGCGCGTTTTCATCAGGTGACGGTGTTTTTGCGTGACGGCTGCGTGCTGCAACAGCGCTTCACGCGGCAGCAAAGCCTGGCGATCCCGTTTGATTTACCGGCAAAACTGCGTGCCTGTTTGCCCGACTTCACAGACGCAAAGCGGATGGAGCTGGTGGCACTGAGCAGGCTGGAAAACCGCGACAGTCTGCCGCGGCTGGTTGATATGTTATTTGCGAAACAAATTAACGCAGCGTCATTATAAAACCGTCGACAGGAAATTACGGACACGGACGTTCTCCGTTTCATCGAGTACACTTTTCGTTGGCCCCGACGCCACAATCTTGCCACCCTCCATAAAGATGACGTTATCTGCCACTTCTCGTGCAAAGCCGATTTCGTGGGTGACAATCACCATCGTTATCCCGGAGTGCGCCAGCTTTTTGATCACCTGCAACACTTCGCCCACCAGTTCAGGATCCAGCGCGGAAGTGGGTTCATCGAACAACATCACTTCAGGATCCATCGCCAGCGCACGGGCAATGGCTACACGCTGCTGCTGCCCACCGGAAAGCTGCTGCGGCCAGTCATCTTCACGACTGGCTAACCCAACCTGCCGGAGCAACGCGCGGGCTTTACTGAGTACCTGCTCACGGTTTTGCTTCTTCACCCGCAAAGGCGCATCGGTAATATTTTGCAAAACGGTGCGGTGCGGAAACAAGTTAAATTGCTGAAATACCATGCCGGTACGGCTGCGCTGCGCGGCGATTCTGCGGCTGCTCAGTTCATACAATGCCTGCCCTTTCTGCTGATAACCCACCAGTTCTCCACCGATACGGATCGTGCCGCCATCCAGTTTTTCAAGATGATTAATACAACGCAGCAAGGTGGATTTCCCTGAACCGGAAGGCCCGAGGATCACCGTGACCGAACCGGCCGGAATATCTAGGCTGATTTCATCCAGAATGGTATTACCGGAGAAACGCTTAGTGACTTTGCGAAATTCAATGGCTTCACCCATGGCTGGTTTCTCCTGCGCTGATACTGGGGGTACTGACCGCGCCGGATGCCGACGCTTTCCCGGCTTTGCGTTTTACCTTGCGGTGGCTACTGCGGCTGAAATGTCGTTCAACGTAATACTGAATCACTGAAAGCAATGATGTCAGCAGCAGGTACCACAACGTGGCGACCAGCAGCAGCGGGATCACTTCATAGGTGCGCTGATAAATAATCTGCGCGGAGAACAGCACATCCTGTAATGAAATCACCGAGACAACCGCTGTGGTTTTCAACTGACCGATCACTTCATTCCCGGCCGGAGGCAGAATGGCGCGCATCGCCTGCGGCAAAATGGTGTGGAGGAATATTTGTGCCGGGCGATAACCCAGAGCACGTGCAGCCTCGACTTGCCCGGTACCGACGCTCTGGATCCCGGCGCGGATAATCTCTGCGGCATAGGCAGACTGATGCATGACTAATGCAATCACGGCAGCACTGAACGGGCTAATCAGTGAGTTCGCAGAAGCGCTCCAGATTTCACCAACCCACGGCAGCGAAATCGAAATAGTCGGGTAAAGCGCGGCAATGTTGTACCAGAGAAATAACTGAACCAGCATCGGCACCCCGCGGAAAAACCAGGTATACCCCCAGCTGACAGCGACCAGCACCGGATTGGATGACAGGCGCATCAGCGCCAGGATCGTGCCGCCTGCAAAGCCAAAAATCACGGAAATTGCGGTCAGTTGCAATGTCATCAGTACGCCCTGAATGATCGACGGACCGGTAAAGTTTTCGGCAATCACCGACCATTCAAAACGCGGATTGCTGAGCATGGAGTTCCCTATAGCCAGCAATATCAGCAATACGATCAGGGCGCTTATCCAGCGCCCGATATATTTTTTACCGATGATCCGCAGTTCTTCCGGCTGCTGATCGTGTGTTTCACTGCTCATCCGAAAATCTCTTCATTACGTTTTGACTCTTTGACTGCGCCAAAACCGATGGACCATTTATCGAGGATTTTCTGGTAAGTCCCGTCCTTGATCAGCGAGTTCAGGGATGCCTGCACCGCCTCTTCCAGCCCCGACTGTTTAGGGAACGCCACGGAGACAGGCGCATCATCGACATGAATAGTGCCGGTCAGCGTCAGCGGTTTGACCTGGCTAACCTGATAGGTCAGACCTTCATACGGGCCGAAGAACATCGGTACGCGACCGCTGACCACGGCCTGTACGCCTGAAGGGCGATCCGGGAATACGGCAATCTTGATCGGCGGCTTACCCGCGTCAGTACAAATTTTGCTTGCAGCTTCAAGACGCCCAATCTGCGTAGTGCCCGCGCCGGCGCCCACTTCCTGCCCGCACACAGCCTCAAAAGAGGTAAATGGCGCAATATTGGCGTCTTTACGCGAGATGACCCCCAGGCGCGACGCATCGTAGTAACTGACGAAATCGACCTGCTCGAGACGTTTTTTGGTGGCGTTGATATTGGATAGTGCGACGTCATAGCGACCCGATTTCAACCCCGGAATAATATTGTCGAAACCGCCGGTATCCTGCCAGCGCACTTCCACACCGAGCCTTGCCGCCACGGCATTCATCACATCAATCTCACGCCCGGCGAGCGTTTTATTGTCTTCCTGGAAAAAAGTGGTTGGGGGCGTATTCGGATTGGTGCCTGCAACAATATATCCGCGTTTGGCGATATCCGGCGGAAGCTTACTTTTCAGCGCCTCATCAGCGGTGACATGAAAGGTGGTAGAAGACGGAACAACCTGCCCGGCAGCCCACGCAGAAGAGAGATTCCCGGCAATCAGCAAAGGAAGCAGTAATTTAGATAACGTCATAAAGAAGCCTTTTCCTGGTTAAAACCTGTAAAAACCACAAAAGAGGTGTGGCAAAAGAGGCAAGGTCATCAGAGGGGTTTTATCATTGATAGTGCAACACCCGCCCTGCCTTAGACATGATTCTGCGGGCATATGCCTTTTACTGACAAATGAGAAAAAGAGATAAAGATTTCGAAAAAATGGGAAAGTCAGGGGCGGGCTAAAGAACGCTTTTTATTCAAACTCAAGGTCAGCGCCGTGGGCTCGCAGCACTCGCTGGCTCAAAAGAATGTTAAACCACTCCCTTTGATATTCTGCGATTTTTAACCGTGCGCTCACGCCTGCTATGCGTCAGGTAAATCGCCTTGATACCAGAGGCAAGTCATTAGCCTGGCGCACGCGTACTGGTCAAACGCGCCTCATGGCTTCATCACGACGCGGCCAAGCGGTTTCGCTGTCTCAGCGAATTCGTGGGCCGCGGCAGCGTTAGCCAGGGGGAAGATACGGTCAATGACCACCTTGATACGCCCTGCTGCTACAGCCTGCAACAGGTCGTCCACACTGACCCGCACGCCAGGCCTTGCAAAAAGGGGGCCCATGAAGACTCCCATGAGTGTCTGGTTAGACTGCATTGGCGACCACAAGTCGACAGTCAGACTCCCCCCGCCCGCATTACCGACGAAGACGAGACGTCCTTCCGGGGCAAGTGCAGAAAGCGAAGCAGGCAGCGTCGTCCCCACCGGATCGATGACGAGGTCAACACCGGTACCCTGGGTGTACTGTCGGACACGGTCTACGATGTTGTGCTCGGCACGATCCACGACATGATCGGCACCCAGTTCAAGCAACCGACTCCTGCGCTGCGTTCCGCTTGCCACGGCGATGACCGTTGCGCCGGCTTGTGAGGCAAGCTGAACGGCCGCGAGCCCCACGCCACCCGCCGCGGCCTGAATAAGGACGGTTTCTCCGTGTCGGAGCATGCCTCGGGTGAAAAGACAATGATGCGCGGTTGCAAAAGAAATCGGTATCACCGCCGCTTCAGGCATCTCCACGCCATCGGGGATAAGCCAGGTGTGTTCCGCGGGTACCGCCCAACGTTCCGCATGTGATCCCTGCAGGTGAAAAGCAGCGACTCTGTCCCCAACCTTACGGCTACGGACATTCGATCCGACGGCAACCACGGTGCCCGCGGCCGCGTAGCCAACGACCCATGAAGGAAGCGGCGGCGGAGTTGAACGGCGGTTGATCAGATCGCCTCCTTCAATGGAGATTGCCTCGACAGCAATCAGGATGTCGTCAGGCCCGGTGATCGGATCGGGGATATCGACATATTTCAGGACGCCGGGAGCGCCTGCCACGTCATAAACCGCTGCTTTCATAATTTGTCCTCTGTCCCCTCCGTTAATCCGCACCCGTCTGGCTAACTCTCCCGATCCAGCATAGACCTCCACAGGCAGCGCAGGCTGCCCTATTGAATTTTCGACTGGCGGAAAGACTCATAACGCTTAGGGCAGTCTGGCAATGACCTTTATCTCAAACGTGAATCCGTAAAGCCAGGTCACGCCGATCCCGGTCAACGTAGGGTAAGGCGCCTCCCCCCAATATTCTGGCAGAATACTCCAGATAGCGTCGAGATTTGACTCGGGATCGACGACAAAGAGGGTAACGTCTACCACGTCACCAAACGTGCAGCCCGCCGCCGCGAGCACAGCATTAAGATTATTGAACGCCAGCCTGGCCTGCGCTTGCAGATCATGCTCAGGCGAGCCGTCCTCGCGGCTACCAACCTGCCCCGAAACGAACAAAAAACCATTGGATTTGATGGCCGGTGAATAGCGATTGCGCTCATAGAGCGTCTGCCGACCGAAGGGAAAAACGGCTTCGCGTGCTGTCATGTTTGTACCTTTATCGTGGGGCGAAATCAGCCCGGTGAATATAAAGACACTTTACAGCGGCGAGATCGGGCGGATAAACAAGCGACTTTGTCCATCATTGTTTGTAATATCCAAACAATCGGTGAAAAGAGAGGATAAGGAATGGATCGTTTCGATGCGATGCGCGCCTTTGCTCGCGTGGTGGAGGCAGGTAGCTTCACGAAGGCTGCCCAAACGCTTCATATGAGCAAAACCACAGTGACGCAACTCATTCAGCAGCTGGAAGCGCGCCTGCGCGTCAAATTGCTCCATCGCACCACCCGCAAACTCGGTGTGACTCCTGATGGCGCGGTCTACTACGAACGCATCATCCGTCTCCTGGCGGACATGGAGGATGCTGAAAACAGCCTGTCCAGTGCGGCGATGACGCCCAGGGGACGGCTACGGGTGGATGTACCCAGCCCGCTGGCCCGCCTTATTCTGGTGCCGGCGCTACCGGCTTTCCACGCCCGCTACCCAGATATCCAGTTCGACATGGGTGTGAGCGACCGGGTGGTGGATCTGATCGGCGACAACGTGGATTGCGTTCTGCGCGGTGGTGAAATCACCGACCAGTCCCTAATCGCACGCCATGTCGGCGATTTGCAAATCGGCGTCTACGTCGCCCCCCATTATGTGGAACGCCTTGGCGCCCCTGCGCACCCGCGAGAACTGCAAAACACCGACCATCGCATAGTAGGATTCGTCTCCTCACGCACCCGTAAGATTGATCCTCTGGTTCTGCGCAGTGAGAGTGAACAGATTGAAATTACGGGCAATTATGTGCTTGCCGTAGATGACGGCAATGCTTACCTCGAAGCTGGATTAGCCGGGTTAGGCGTGATTGCGCTGCCAATCTATATGGCGGCAGCACATCAGGCTGTTGGCGCTTTGATTCCGTTATTTACACAATGGCGTATCAGCCCAATGCCCCTGCACCTGGCGTTTCCGCCGAACCGCCATGTCAACGGCAAACTGCGCGTTTTTATTGACTGGATCGTTGAATTGATGCAGCAGCATGTCCCCATTACCAACAATAAGTAACGACATCCCAACTCCCTGATTCGCTTATCAACGACGATGGGTGATCATTCCCGTTGTTTTGAACGAAAGTGAATAATAGAAATCGTTTTCCCAATTTAAATATTTATAACGAATCCGAGAACTATAATGCGGGATTGCCGTCCTATTCGGGACTCGTTGGAAATATTTCCCCTAACACTAGTCTGTTTGCCTAACTACAGTATTCATGGGATTACCGATGAGGTACACTTTATCTTTAATATCGTCATTCCCGCACCATTCATTATAATTATAGAAAATTGCATTTAATAAAATAAGGATATTAATTTATGATAAAAGGTATAAAAATTATCGTCACTGTAATTTTCGTGATTCTGGCATTGCTGAGCGGCATGATGAGCTTCATGATCGTCGGGATGGGGGTCAGCGGTAGTGGCTGTGGTCAGGAGTGTTTTGATAATATGGATTCTGCAAAACTCATTAGTATTATATTCTGGATATTGGCTATCATAAGCGGTATCTTCGCTTTCATGGACAATGGCAGCCAAAAAAAAGATCCTCAGTAACAATATTAAGTCCATAGATATATTTGCAGATTTTATCATCTCCTCCTGAGCATCTCCTGGCACCCTCATTAAAACGCCATCACCGCCACTGCTCATAAGTTAAGGATCGGTTTCCCGATCCTTATCCCCAACAACGTTGAATGCATCGACAGCAAAAGAGCCTTCTTACAATAACCGTTAATCAGGCTAAACGACCCGCTACAAACTCCCCTGCACCGCTGAGGCGCTGATATTCACCGGCATGCCGGAGCGGCGTTGCAGAGTTTGCTCGGCCTGCGAAGGACTCACTCCCGGCCCCTGGGTAAACTCGCGCAGCGCCGAGGTCATCGGTAGCGGGACCTTTCGGTCGGATTCAAATTCCGCCCGGTTGCGCGACAGCGGCTCGTGCACCTCCAGCCAATGGCTACCGTCCGGCTCCACGGTGTACTTCACCGGCTGATCGATCAGCTGGACGCGCGTCCCCACTGGTACGTTATCAAACAGGAATTTAATATCGTCATTGCGCAGGCGAATGCACCCCTGGCTGACGCGCAGCCCGATGCCAAAGTTAGCGTTGGTGCCGTGGATGGCATACAGCCTGCCGATGTAGATCGCATACAGCCCCATCGGATTATCAGGCCCGGGCGGCACCAGCGCCGGCAGGGTTTTGCCCTCTTTCGCATACTCGCGCCGGGTATTGGCGGTCGGAACCCAGGTGGGTCCCTCCTGCTTGCGCTCTACCGCCGTCACCCAGTTACGCGGGGTTTCGCGCCCGGCCTGGCCAATGCCGATTGGCAGCACTTCCACACTATTGCCCAGCGGCGGGTAATAATAGAGACGCATTTCGGCGACGTTGATGACGATCCCTTCGCGCACGGTGTCAGGCAGGATCAACTGCTGCGGAATAGTCAGCGTCGAACCGGAGTGCGGCAAATAGACATCGACGCCGGGGTTGGCCTCCAGCATATTGCTCAACCCCTGGCCGTACTGGGCAGCAAAACTTTCCAGCGGTTGGGTGTTGTTCTCCGGGACGGCGATGGTAAATGCGCTGCCCACCAGACGGCTTCCCTCCGGCGGCAGCGGATAGCTGACGGCCAGCGCGCCGTGGCTGGCGAGCAGCATCAGCGCAGAACAAAGTAATTTCACACGCCGCATCGTCATTTTCCCTTCCTCAGTCGCGACTCTCGTGTGTGAATTATAGCGTTATTTCCTCGCCTCGATCCGCTGACCCACCATGACTTAAATCTGATAGTCGATAGCAGCCTCTTCCGGCTCCATCGCCTGACGCTTAATTTCATCCAGCGACAGTCCGGCATTGCACAGTTCGATAAAGCGCCAGACGTAGTTGCGCTGGAGCTGGCCCCGCTTCAACCCCAGCCACACGGTATTGGCATCGAACAGATGGCGGGTATCGAGGCGCGTAAAGGTGTCCGCTTCCCTGGCATCCCCGGACTGCTCGGCGACCAGCCCGACGCCCAGCCCCAGCTCGACATAGGTCTTGATGACATCGGAATCCTGGGCGCTCAGCACAATATCCGGCATCAACCCCTTGCGGTTGAAGGCCTCATCGATTCGCGAACGGCCGGTGATCCCCTGGCGATAGGTGATTAACGGCCAGCGGGCGATCGCCTCAAGCGTCAGAGGAGAAACCTGCGTCAAAGGATGATCCTTCGGCACCAGCAGGCTGTGATGCCAGCGGAACCAGGGGAAAGCCGCCAGCGTCGGGTCGTTGCTCAGGCGCTCGCTGGCGATACCGATATCCGCCCCGCCGTTATGCAGCAGCGCTTCGATTTCCTGCGGGGTGCCCTGCACCAGCTCGACGCGAACATCTGAGAACAGCTCGCGGAAGGCTTTAATCACCGGCGGCAGGCTGTAGCGCGCCTGGGTGTGGGTGGTGGCGATGGTTAAGACGCCGGAGGCATCATTGGTAAAGAGATCCGCCAGCCGCCGGACGTTGCTGGCTTCATTGAGGATGCGCTCGGCAATGGATAACAGCGCTTTACCCGGCTCGGTCATGCCTAACAGGCGCTTACCGCGACGGATAAAGATCTCAATCCCCAGCTCCTCTTCCAGTTCCCGGATATGGCGGCTGACGCCTGACTGCGAGGTATAGAGCATATTCGCGACTTCCGTCAGGTTGTAATCCTGACGGGCCGCCTCACGGATAATTTTCAGTTGCTGGAAGTTCACCCTTTCCTCCGGGCCAATGGACTTAACGTATCTGCTATTGTTAAAGTCTGTTGTCCCAGGTAACAAATAATAAAAACCAGCAACTTATTCCTTAAGAGAATATAGCCTAACTAACCAGCTGCAGTTCACGGTTCTCCAGCGACGGGCGGCTCACCAGAGACAGCAGGATCTCTTTCACCGCTTGCGCCTGCGGCGACAGACTGCCGCGTGCCGACATATTCAGCGACAGCGACAGGCTCATCGACGGCGTGCTAATCCGCGCCATCCAGCCGTTTGCCGCGCCGCACAGGGAGCGGGCAGCGGATTCCGGCAGGACCGTTGCCCCCATACCGCTGGCGATAGCCGCGGTCAGGGTGGTAATGGATTCGATCTCACCGATAATTTTCGCCGACAGACGACGCAGGGTGAACGCCTCGGTGACCCGCGCCCGTACCGCGCTGTAATCCCGCGGCAGGAACAGGTTCATCTCCGCCACCGCCGTGAGATCCACGCTCTGTCCCGGGCAGTCGCGGGTACCCACCAGGTAGAGATCCTCTTTCAGCAGCGGCTGGCTGACGATACCGGCCACTGGCGAACGCTCATACAGCACCGCCATATCCAGCTGACCCGCCAGCAGCTTGTCATTCAGCGCAGTGCCGCTGCTCTCCTGCAGATAGACCATCACCTCGGGCAACTCATTACGCACCGTCTGTAGCAACGGCATGGTAATGGCAGAAGCTGCCGTGCCCGGCGCCAGGCCAATCGAGACCTGACCACGCAGCGTCTGGCCGACGTTATTGACCGCCAGCTGCGCCTGCTCACACTGGCGCAGGATGGTTCGCGCATGGGTGTAGAGAATTTTACCGGCTTCTGTTGGCGTGACCCCTCGCTTGGTGCGTATCAGCAACTGCTGGTCCATTTCACCTTCCAGGGTCGCGACCTGCTGGCTCAGGGCCGGT
Organism: Klebsiella sp. K-Nf6; assembly: GCF_002806655.1. Lineage (NCBI taxonomy): Bacteria > Pseudomonadati > Pseudomonadota > Gammaproteobacteria > Enterobacterales > Enterobacteriaceae > Klebsiella > Klebsiella sp. K-Nf6. The sequence goes on from NZ_PIBN01000002.1 coordinate 40,367, forward strand.
TGTGCGATGTGCAAGACTTCAGCGGCCTGGGTCAGACTGCCGATATCGACGATTTTCACAAAATATTTCAGTCGTCTTAAGTTCATTTTGCCTCCTGTAAGGAACGCCAGCGTCAACGCTGGAAGTATGATGCAACTGGTTCTGCAATTTGCTTGCCAGCTTTTCAATTGCGCTGCCGCTGCCCGCCAGAGGCCGTGTTATAAGGGATAGTGATAACAATCCAGCTTTTATTTGCCCGGTAAGCAGATTGTGGTATGCCCCATTAGGGGTATTTTTGCACCGCAACGGTGCGTAATGGTGAAAAAAGCGGCGCCCAGCCAGGGGTTGTTGAAATTGTCAGCAGTTGAACGCAATTCTTTGAATCAGGCTTTGACAAGGCCGGATGGCATCGTTAATATGCGCCCCGTTCACACGATTCCTCTGTAGTTCAGTCGGTAGAACGGCGGACTGTTAATCCGTATGTCACTGGTTCGAGTCCAGTCAGAGGAGCCAAATTTAAAAAAGCCTGCTTTCGAGCAGGCTTTTTGCTTTTCGGTTTTCATGCGGCCTTACGCGGGTTGCGGCGTCATTGCCGCGCGGCAAATCGGGCAACCTGTTCGGCGAGAAAATCAATTTCCTGCGGCGTGTTATAAAAAGCCAGCGAAGGCCGGACGGTACTCTCATAGCCCAAACGACGCAGGATCGGTTGCGCACAGTGATGCCCGGACCGCACAGCGATGCCAACCTGACTGAGATAGCGCCCCACGGCTTCATTTTCATGCCCCGCCAGCACAAAAGACAAGACGCTGGTTTTGTTCGCCGCGGTGCCGACCAGCGTCAGGCCCGGAATAGCCGACAGCTTCGCAATCCCATACTCCAGTAAGGCATGCTCATACTGCGCAATATTTTCAATCCCCAGTGAGGTCACATAGTCGATGGCCGCCCCCAGACCGACGGCATCGGCAATATTGCCCGTTCCCGCTTCAAACTTATTCGGCGAAGGCTGATAGCGCGTCAGTTCAAAGGTCACGTCGGCAATCATGTTCCCGCCACCCTGGTACGGGCGCGCCTCTTCCAGCACCTCCTGCTTGCCATAGACGACGCCGATCCCGGTAGGTCCAAAAATTTTATGCCCGGAGAAGACGAAGAAATCGGCATCCAGCGCCGTGACGTTGGTCGGAATATGCGAGATAGACTGCGCGCCGTCGATGGCGATACGCACGCCAAAACGATGGGCGATCTGCACCAGTTCCTGAACCGGCGTCACGGTCCCCAGGGCGTTGGAAACGTGAGTGGCGGACACAAAACGGGTTTTATCGTTGAATAACCGAATATACTCCTCGACGATCAGCTGTCCGTGCTCATCAACCGGCGCAACGCGGATCGTCGCACCCGTCTCCTGCGCAATAAGTTGCCACGGGACAATGTTGGCGTGATGCTCAAGCTGCGTGAGAATAATTTCATCCCCAGGGCGTAGCAGCGGCTTCACGTAGCTGTGCGCGATAAGGTTGAGTCCCTCCGTGGTGCCGCGCACGAAGATGATATTCTCCGGGCCGCGGGCGCCAATAAAGCGCGATACTTTCTCCCGTGCGGCTTCATAAGCATCGGTGGAACGGGCGGCAAGCGTATGCGCCGCCCGATGAACGTTCGAGTTCTCGTGCAAATAATAATGGCTGATGCGATCGATAACCTGCTTCGGGCGCTGGGTCGTCGCGGCATTATCCAGCCACACCAGCGGATGCCCCTCCACCTGTTCGGCGAGGATCGGAAAATCCGCACGGATCCGCTCAACCGGGATCTGCCCAACCCGCGCCGCTGGCGCAGGCCGGGAGCCGAAAGCAGGCAATGACGCAAACCCGCGAGGGGCGATATCCGCCCTGCTCTCCTGGCCCAGTGGCACCACCCGCGGCGCGTAGGCCGCCTCCACTCCGCGCGGACGGGCGGGCGTATCGCCTAACAATCCTTGCAGATCCCGCGCGTCGGGCAGGCCATAATCGCGTGCAGAGGGGGCGTCACCCACCTCGCCGGGCCATCCGCCTGGCGCATAGGGAAGCGTGAATAAATTACTCGTAGTCATAATATTCACCCACTTCAACATCTTCCAGCACGGCAATGGCGTCATCGGCCAGGATCGCGGCGGAGCAATAAAGTGAGAGTAAATAAGAGGCCACGCCGTTGTCATCGATCCCGCGGAAGCGCACCGACAGCCCGCGAGACTGCTCGTTTGGTAGCCCTTCCTGATAAAGTCCCAGCACGCCGCGTTTATTTTCCCCGGAGCGAATCAGCAGAATATTAGTTTTCCCGCCCTGGCTTTTTGGGTTCTTCAGTCCGTCGACAAACAGTTTATCGGAAGGGATCAGCGGAATACCGCGCCACAGAATAAAAGTCCCGCCATGCAGGTTCACCGTGACCGGCGGCACACCGCGGCGCGTGGCCTCACGCTGAAAGGCGGCAATGGCCCGCGGATGGGCGAGGAAGAAGGAAGGCTCTTTCCACACTTTTGACAACAACTCATCCAGATCATCCGGCGTCGGGCGGCCGTTGCGGGTCTGAATGCGCTGCGAGTCATCAATATTTTTCAGCAGTCCATATTCATCATTATTAATAAGCTGGCTTTCCTGGCGTTCACGCAGGCTTTCGATCGCCAGCGCAATTTGCTCTGACGCCTGGTCATAGGGCGAACTGTAGAGATCGGCAATTTTGGTATCAACGTTAATAATGGTCGAGATCGAATCCAGCTGATATTCGCGCGGTGTGGTCTGATACTCAATATAGCCCTGTGGTATCTCTACGCGTGAAGGGTCCTGGCTGCATAATACGTCCAGCGGCGTCTCCCCCTCCACGACCTTGTTGACGCGATAAATGCCCGACTCCAGCCCTTTATAATCGAGAAAACGACTGACCCAGCGCGGAGTAATTGCCGCAAATTGCGGCGCCGTTTTGGTCACATTCGCTAACTGATACGCGGCTTCACGCCCCAGTGCATTAATGCTTTTTTGTTCTGCCATGATAAGTCCTTAGTGTTTGAAAGAGTGGAGCTGAAGGTTAGTACTGCGGTAAACGGGTATCGACATCCCGCGCCCAGGCGTTTAGGCCATCTTTTAAATTCATCACGCGCCCCTGATAACCTGCGCGCTGGAGTGCCCGAATGGCGAAAATACTGCGCTGCCCTATCTTGCACAGAAACACCGCATCGACCGTCGGATCGAATTCATCGATACGTCTGACTATCTGGCCCAGCGGCATCACTTTGGCCTGCGGAAATTTTGCGATCGCTCTTTCGTGGGGCTCACGAATGTCGATCAGTTGCAGGGGTTTTCCCTCCTCTATCCACGCATGAAGCTCAAGCGCCGTGACGCTTTCAATGGGTGCTTCTGATTCATCAGGTTTCAGCCCGCAAAACTCCTCATAGTCGATGAGCGCATGGATCGACGGATGCTCACCGCAGACCGGGCAGCCGGGGTCCCTCTCCAGCCGCAGTTCACGTTGCTTCATCTGCCACACATCAAAGAGCAGCAGACGGCCGATCAGGCTCTCGCTGCCGCCGACGATAAGCTTGATGGCTTCCGCGGCCTGAATCGTGCCAATAATTCCCGGCAACACACCGACCACACCGCCTTCCGCGCAGGAGGGCACCAGACCCGGCGGCGGTGGCTCGGGATAAAGGCAGCGGTAGCAGGGTCCTTGCCCGGCATAAAAGACGCTAGCCTGTCCTTCAAACTGGAAGATGGAGCCGTAGACCAGCGGCTTACCCAGTAACACGCAGGCATCGTTGATCAGATACCGGGTGGGATAATTGTCCGTGCCGTCGACCACCAGGTCGTATTCGCGGATGATCTCGAGCGCGTTTTTACTGCTCAGGGTGGCGTTATAGGTTTCCACCTGAATCTCGGGGTTGATTGCTTTAATCTTGTCTTTCGCCGAAGCGACTTTGGGCCGGTTAATATCTTTGGTGCTGTGAATAATCTGCCTTTGCAGGTTGGAGATATCGACAAAATCAAAGTCGACAATCCCCAGCTTACCGACACCCGCCGCGGCCAGATAAAGCGCCACTGGCGCCCCCAACCCGCCGGTGCCAATAAGCAACACGCGGGCGGCCTTCAGACGCTTTTGCCCCTCAAGCCCGACTTCCGGCAGCAGCAAGTGGCGGCTGTAACGGGCAATTTCAGCATGCGTCAGTTCCGTCAGACGGTCGTCCGGGATAATACTCGGTCTACTCATATCGCCTTCCCGACGCCACCGGCAATGGCGGGAACCAGCAGCACTTCCGCCCCATCGCTAACCGGTGTCTCCAGCCCACCGGTAGTTTTAATATTGTGTTCTCCCACATACAGATTGATAAAGCTGCGCAACGCGCCTGCGTCGTCATACAGATGCGGCTGAATGTCCGGATATCGCGCCGCCAGCGCCGCGACCAGTTGCCCAACGGTGTGACCTTCGAGGGTCACCTTCCCCTGACCGTCGGTGAACGCGCGTAGCGCAGTGGGGATCAGTAATGTCGATGCCATAGTGATAATCTCTCCGTGTTTTGCTCTGGTTTCCGGCAACGTTGTGCCTGTTATTCACGTCATGAAACGATGTGCACTTCCTCCTGCAAAAAGCGCAGACGGTCCTGCGTGAGCCGCCAGCTGGTCAGCGCCCCCGCCTGCCGCTGCGCGACCGCCACGATGATGTAGGCGTAAAACGGCAGCGCATGTTCACGGTCAAATTCCGATGGAATGGCCGGATGATCGGGGTGCGAATGGTAATAGCCGATGACATCCACACCGTCCGCCAGCGCAGCACGCTCCGCCCGCAAGGCGTCGTCGGCAGTGATAACAAAGCGGTGGTACTGCTCTTCCGATTCCCGCGCGTTGACGATGGGGAAAATAGCCGTCACGCGGCCATCGCCCTGCGCAGATAAATGGCCAAAAAGCGCACCACAGCATTCATTGGGATAGGTCTTTTCCCCTTCAGCGCCAATCTGTCTGGCGATTTCGCGAGTCAATTCAATCATGAGTTTCATTCCAGAAAGGGTCGGTCAAATAGCGGGAGCCCACATCGCACAGCAGCGTGACCACCACCGAACCAGCCGGCAGCGTGCGGGCCAGCCGTGCGGCGGCGGCAACATTGGCGCCAGATGAAATACCGACAAAAATGCCGTCCCGCCGGGCGAGGCGTCGCGCGCTCGCATAGGCCTCCTCGGTGGTGACGGAAATCACATCATCAAACAGGGTTTCGTCGAGAATGCCGGGTTTAATGCTGCTGCCCATATGCTTAGTCCCTTCAATGCCATGGAATGGCGAAGCGGGCTGCACGGCGAGGGTTTTCACCCGCGGATCCTCGAATTTCAGCCGTCGGGCGGTGCCGACAAAACTGCCTGACGTACCCATCCCGGCGACAAAATGGGTGACTTGCTTTCCGCTCTGCTCCCAGATCTCTTTCCCGGTGGTCGCGAAATGCGTTTGCGGATTAACGGGATTGTTATACTGGTCGGGATAAAAATAGCGCTCCGGGTGTGCGGCGACCTGGGCCTGAACTTCAAGAAAAGCGCCATCGGAACCTTCAAGCGGATCAGTCTCCACAATCGTGGCGCCATACTGACGAATTATTTTTTTACGCTCCGGACTGGTATTCTGCGGGAGATACAGCCGAACGTGATACCCCAGCGCGGCGCCGATCATCGCGTAAGCAATTCCGGTATTACCGCTGGTCGCATCAATAATAGTTTTATCCGGCGTCAATAATCCCCGCGCAATACCGTCCAGTACCATCGCTTTTGCCGCGCGGTCTTTCACCGAGCCGCTGGGATTCATAAATTCAGCTTTCGCCAGCAGTGTGACACCCGATAATTCTGCAGTAAAAGAGGGCAAGGCTATTAAAGGCGTCGCGCCAATCGTTTCAAGTAAATTCATAATAATGATCACGCTGCTATTTTAGTGGTACGGGAACGGTAGGTTTCTTTTATTCTTGTAATGATTAAATACCGTCGCCGTCGCTGAAATGCCTCTGCTGAATTCGCGCCTGTTGGACATTACTGTCCGGTGGCACATCACGGGTTAGCCAGATATTTCCTCCGATGCTAGAGCGCGCCCCGATGGTAATTCTCCCAAGTATTGTCGCACCGGCATAAATCACAACGTCATCTTCAATAATAGGATGGCGAGGATAATTTTTTTGCAATTGTCCATCCTCACCGACGAGAAAACGTTTGGCTCCCAGGGTGACGGCTTGATAAATACGCACTCGTTTACCGACGATGGCGGTTTCACCAATGACCACGCCGGTTCCGTGATCGATAAAGAACCCATCATCAATCTGCGCACCGGGATGAATATCGATACCGGTCTGGCTATGCGCCTTTTCGGTGATGATGCGCGCCAGCAGCGGAAGGTCGAGCTGATGCAGTTCATGGGCCAGCCGATAGTGCATCACCGCATGAATTCCCGGGTAGCACAGCAGCACATCATCCATGCTGCGCGCGGAGGGATCGCCCTGATAAGCGGCGAGGATATCACCGTCAAGACGCTGACGAATCACCGGTAAACGGTTGGCAAACTGCTGAACGCGTCTGACCGCCTCCTGCAACAGGACCTCATTTTCCGCCTGCTCATCCGACTGATAATAGAGTTCCAGAAGCGCTTCTTCGGTGAGTCTGTCCAGCGCCGTGCCGAGCAAATGGCCGACGTAATAATCTTCCCCCTCTTTGCGTAAGTCCACGTCGCCTAAGCGCATCGGATAAAGCACTTTTATCAATGTATCCGCGACGGAATTAACGCTTTCCCGGGAAGGTAAACTCCGTTTATTACGATAATTATTCTTCGCGTGCTCATCGCGCCACGCCTGGCGAACGCGACGCAATTCATTGACGACATTATTTAAATGCCAGTTATTTTCTCTTTTCGGCAAGAGATACAATTCACCCGCTTCCGGCATAATAATATCCTTCATCAAAGCACTTCGATAAAATTCTTTTTGGCGTTACCTCACTTTTATGCATTACCCACATTAAAAACAAATAACCTTATTGACTTTCAATAGCTGAAAAGAATAAATAGTTAAAAATCAAGGCATTCTCTCCCCCTCACCTCACTCAGTCGTGACATCGCGTCCCGCCTGGTCAAGCATTGTAGGCGTCAAACCCCAGTGAGATGGGGAAAAGCAGGTTCCTTGCAATAAGTAGAGCCAGAGGTTTGCTTTCAGAGCAACTCGCCCCATCTACCACTATTCGCCAGTCCAGGCCGCCAACATAAAAAAAGCCTGCTTTTCCAGCAGGCTTTGTTTTATACAGCGGCAGAACACCTCTTCCGGAAGGCGAACCAGCCCCTTTCAGCGCTTACGCCCCGACCCACCGGCCATGTTTGTTAGCGCAAGCTTTCTTCCTTGAGGTCTATCTCCCGCAGCACTTCATAAAAGGTCGTATCACTGATGTTATGGGCGCGCCGCAGTCGGAACAGCTCCTGGCGCTGGGCGATAATGACCTCTCTTTGCATATACTTCTCCAGCCTGGCGCGCTTCGCCAGCTCCAGCCCGACGTCCTGCTCCTCGTCACTGTCGTTATAGTGCAGCCGCCGCTGGTACGTTTCCAGCAGCATATTGCCCGCATCGACCCGCAAAGCCTGCTCATTCGGATCGTCCACCGGCTCGTCCAGCAGCGCATTCAGGCGGTTAATCGCCACTTCGGTCATCACCGCACCGATATTGTCCTTCCCGGTGTCATGGGGTAAATCATCGGCAAGATACTGGGTCATGTACGGCAGGCCGACAGCCGCCACGATGAGCGACATCAGGATCACCGCCATTGAGAGAAAGATCAGCAGTTCCCGCCCCGGAAACGGCGAGCCATCCGCCAGCATCACCGGTAACGTCAGGATACCGGCCAGGGTGACGGAACCTTTTACTCCCGCCAGCGCCATGACGGCCATGATGCTGAATCGCGGACGAATAGTGATAGCCTTGCCCCGGCGCTTACGGCGGAAAATCGTCAGGGTCATCGACAGCCATACCCAGGCAAAGCGCATCAGGCCAAGCGCCAGCGTGATGGCCACCGCGTACAGCAGCAGATACCAGGGAGACGAGACGCCGGCCTGACTGGCCACCGCAGGAAGCGTCTTCAGCATGCGCGGCAGCTGCTCGCCCAGCATGAGAAAAATCATGCCGTTGAGGGTCGTCTGCAGCATGGTCCACACCGCGCTGCTTTTCATACGCGTCGCCGGTAGTCGGGGACCCGACAGCTGCTCATAGTGCATCGCAATGCCGGCGGCCACCGCAGCAAGAATGCCTGAGACATGGAACGCCTCGGCCAGCAGGTAGGCGGCAAAGGGGATAAGCAGGCTTATCAGGATCTGAATTGCCGGCTCCTCGCGGGTGCGGCGCACGAGAAAGTTGTTGCACTTGCCGGTGACCCACACCACCACGAGGCCACTAAGGATCCCCCCAAACGCCATCAGGAAAAACTTCACCACCGCGTCTCCCGGGGAGAAGCTGCCGGTCAGCACCGCGGCGATGGCGAAGTTAAAGGCGACAAGGCCTGAAGCATCGTTTAACAGCGACTCCCCTTCGAGAATATGCGCCATCCTTGAGGGAAGCGGCGAGCTGGCGGTCATTGCCGATACCGCCACCGGATCGGTGGGTGACAGAATAGCCGCGAGGGCGAACCCCGCGGCCACGGTGATAGCCGGGATCAGCCAGTGAATAAACAGGCCAATGCCGAGGATCGTCACCATCACCAGGCCTATCGCCAGCGACAGAATCGGCTTCATGTCCCTGAAAAAGGCGTCTTTGGGGATCCGCCAGCCGTCGAGGAAAAGCAGCGGCGGGATAAACAGCAGCAAAAAGATATGCGGATCGAAATCGACCTGAAATCCGCCGGCGGCCAGCGCGGCGCCTGCGGCGATCTGGATCAGCGGCAGCGGCACCTTAACGGGCAGAAGATGAGACACGAACACGGTCACGACGATGGCCATCATAAAGACCAACACAATAGTAATTAGCGACATTCGCCCCCTCCTCTGACGGCAATACTCATTCTGTACATCACGCTTTTATTCCTTTCCTTGCAGGTGTTGTTTCATCGCCGGTTTATTGCTTCAGACGCCGATAATAGAGGTCAGCAATCTCGGTATGATGGCGATGTTATTTAAACTACGGTGGCGCCTCATGCCGAACCAGGGGTGACAATGTGTTTTATCGTACCGCCTTTGTCAATCCGCCATCGTCTGCAAATAATTGACAATCCGCGTCTGCGGCAGCGTAATGAAGGCATCTCTGGCGCTTGTCTATGCCATCTCATCGTGATCACGGATCAATATATTCTTTATATTATTAGTTCTTCTTATCGTATTTCGAATACGGATATTACCAGGCAACCTAATAGAATTCGCAGAGTAATATTTCTCTGCCGAAAACAACGGTGATAACCGTACAGTGCCAGAAAATGCTCATGCCAGGCCACTTTCCTGACCCAGGTTGTTCGACATCCCTCTCCTCCGCCACGCTGCGCTTGCCCCATCCCGGGTTTGGGCGTACCCTGACCGACAATTAAACCACACGGTCTAAATGATGAATCCCGATACCTCCGCCGTCCTGAAGCCCCGCCGCGGCCGTCCACCCAAGGTCGATCGCCAGTTTGACGATACGCGCCAGGCGCTGATTCGCTCAGGCTTGGAAGTGCTGACCGAAACGGGCTATCTCGCGGCAGGTATCGAGGCCGTTATCAGGAATATCGATGTGCCCAAGGGATCGTTTTATCACTGCTTTAAAAGCAAAGAGGCCTTTGGCCTGGCCGTGCTTAGCGCCTATGGCGACTTTTTTGCGCATAAATTAGATAAATTCCTGCTGGACGACGCCGTGCCGCCGCTGGAACGGATGGCGGCTTTTGTGCGTCATGCCGGCAAGGGGATGGAGAAATACCAGTTTCGCCGCGGCTGCCTGGTGGGCAACCTGCTGCAGGAGGCCCCGCTGTTACCCGACACCTTTCCCGGGCGATTAAAAGCGATCCTGACGGCATGGGAGTCGCGCGTGGCCCGCTGCCTGCACGAGGCGCAGGCTGCCGGAGGGATCGCCCGCGACGCCTCACCGGACGCGCTGGCCCAGGTGTTCTGGATCGGCTGGGAAGGCGCGGTGATGCGCGCCAGGCTGTGCCAGTCCGCCGCACCGCTTCACCAGTACTGGGAATTTTTTGCGCACAGTATGACAACAAAAACACCTGCACAGGACGGCGTTAGCGCCGATAACCCCCTTCCGACGAGGAATACTCTGTCATGAAAGCATTAGTTCTGGACCAGATCGACAACCGCACCGTCGCCGCCGTCAAAGCGATCGACCTGCCCGCCCTTGCTGAAGGCGACGTTCGGGTCGCTATCGACTGGTCGAGTCTCAACTATAAAGATGCCCTGGCGATCACCGGCAAAGGCAAAATCATCCGTCAGTTCCCGATGGTGCCTGGCATCGATTTTGCGGGACGGGTGAGTGAAAGCCGCGATCCGCGCTTTGTTCCCGGTCAGTCCGTGATCCTCACCGGCTGGGGCGTAGGCGAAAATCACTGGGGTGGCCTGGCCACCGAAGCCTGCATCAAAGGCGACTGGCTGGTTGCCCAGCCAGCGGCGCTCAGCGCGCGCCAGGCGATGATCATCGGCACCGCCGGCTTTACCGCAATGCTGTGCGTGGATGCCCTCATCAGTGCGGGCGTCACTCCGGAAAGCGGGGATATCCTGGTCACCGGCGCCAGCGGCGGGGTCGGCACCACCGCCGTGGTGTTGCTGAAAGCGCTGGGCTACCGGGTGACGGCGGTATCGGGCCGGGAATCGACGCACGATTACCTGCGTCAGCTGGGCGCCGATGCGATCCTGCCGCGCAGCGACTTCGCGGAGACCCGTCCGCTGGAGAAACAGCTGTGGGCGGGCGCGGTGGATACCGTTGGCGGCACGATGCTGGCCAAAGTGCTGGCGCAGACGCAATACCGCGGCTGCGTCGCCGCCTGCGGTCTGGCCGGGGGCTTCGATCTACCGACCACCGTGATGCCGTTTATTCTGCGCAACGTGCGCCTGCAGGGGGTGGACTCGGTGATGGTGCCGACCGCTGAACGCGACGCCGTCTGGCAGCGTCTGGCCCAGCTCCTGCCGGAAAGCTACTACCAGCAGGCGGCCACCGAAATCACGCTGGAGCAGGCGCCAGCGTATGCCGCAGATTTTCTCAGCAACACGATTCACGGCCGGACGCTGGTCAATATCGGCCAGTAATCCTCTTCTCCCGGCGCCCGTGGGGCGCCGGACTTCGAGAGGATCAAGGCATATCATTTCCTTCCCCACGGGATTATGATGACGCGAACCGATGCCTTTGCGAGTGGTAAAAAAGTAAATGGATGTCATAAGCATCATTATGGCGGCGGGTAAATCATCCGTTGACGTTGCACTGTATACGCTGTTGCCGATTATGGTGATCATGCTGATCATCATGAAATATCTGGAGGTCCGCGGCATCCTCGATGTGATTGTTCGCTGGGTTGCCCCGCTGCTGAAGCCCTTCGGCTTAACCGGGATGAGCGCCTTCGCCCTGATCCAGATTAACTTTGTCAGCTTCGCCGCCCCGCTTGCGACGCTGTCGATTATGGACAAACGCGGCGTCTCGGACCGGCAAATGGCCGCCACGCTGGCCATGGTGTTCGCCATGGGGCAAGGCAACGTCTTTTATCCCCTCACCCCTTTTGGTCTGCACTGGCTGGCCTCGATCGTTATCTCGGTGATCGGCGGGCTGTGCGCGGCGGCCGTCGCCTGGCACGTCACCGGACGGCGCTTATCGGTCGCCGAGAATCCCCGCGCGGAAGCGTTACCTAACGCCGAGCAAAACAGCCAGGGCATTCTGGCGGTGATCAACAGCGCCGGCTCCGACGCCATCCGCCTGGCGCTCGGCGCAGTCCCGATGCTGATCTTGTCATTAACCATTGTCGGACTGCTGCAGGGCGCCGGGGCTATTGACCTGCTACAGCAGGCGCTGAAGCCGGTACTTGGCTGGCTGCATATCCCGCAGAACTTTGTTCTGCCGGCGCTGGTGAAGTGCGTCGCCGGGGGCACCGCCTACTTTGGCGTCATTTCTGAGCTGATCCAGCAGGGCAAAGTGACCGTCAGCCAGGTCAACGCCTCGGCAGGCCTGCTGATCCAGACCTTTGACCTCCCCGGTATCGGTATTTTTCTCGGCATCAGCTCACGGTTTGTCCGCCTGTTTCGCTTTGTCGTCCCCGCGGCGATCGTCGGCATCCTGCTGCGTACCGTTCTGCACCTGATCCTGTTTTAACGCCTCTGCTCTGGCCTGCGCTTTCAGGCAGGCCGTCACCGCCGCCTGCTCGCCGCAGGTGATGTGCTCATCGACGCGCGCCAGCATCCACGGAAAGAAAGGATTGGAGGTGACGCGCATTAACGTCTCCAGCCCCACGCTCAGCGTTCCGGTTTCCCCACGCAGTGAAATGGTGCCCAGGCTGATGCCGTAGCGGTTCTTCTCGTCCGGCTCGCGACCATACAGCGAGTCGCTCAGGGGAAACGGCACCGCCACATGCGACAGAGAGTACATATCCGCCGGCCAGGCGAGATGCAACGGATAACGATGCTCATCCCGCTCCTGCGCCAGCGTGGTACGGGCGATGGTCTGCAGCGTGTGCGCCGTCGCGTTGGTCACCACCGTGGTGGTATAGGCCCGCGGCGCCGGGGGCAGCAGCGTATTGACTGCCGCATAGAGCGCGGGACGAAACAGGACCCGGAGATCCGCCGCCTGGTTAATGTCGAACACCACCAGCTCGCTGCCGTTGTCCGGCAGGTAGCGGTACAGGGATTCCACCACCGCGCGGGTGCTGACCGTGGAATCCATCACCGACTGAAAGGTCAGGACCGGCGGCAGTGCTTTCAGCTCGCCCTGACGGGACGCGCGGATAATCTGCTGCTGCAGCGCCTGGCTCAATAACCAGGACTGTCTTGCCGCCTTGACCGGAAAGGAGTTGTACTTGAAGGGATTAAACTCAGGCGCCACGTTCAACCAGGCCGCGCGGGCGAACGCCGGGAAGATGGACGGCAGCCCGGCGAGGCCAGCGAAACGGGCAAACGCGGTCACGCCGATCATCGGCGACAGCAGAATAATCTGCTGCGGCTGGCGCAAGTGACTGTCCTCCAGGCTATCGAGAGCATACTTGAGCGCCAGCGCACCGCCGTTAGAGTAGCCGACCAGATGCAGCGGCACGTCCGCCCCGGCCAGGCGCGTCGCTTCGCGCACCGCCAGACGCGTCGCCGCCAGCCAGGTCTCCCAGTCCACCGCCGTTAATGCTCCCGGCGCGGTGCCGTGCCCCGGCAAACGCGGCACCACCGCCACATAACCCCGCTGCTGCCAGAGTTGCGCCAGATAGCGCACGCTGTAGGGCGAATCGGTCAGGCCATGGAGCAACACCACGCTGCCGCGCGGCTTGCCCTGCGGCAACAGCACAAAAGAACGATTCCAGTCCTGCTTAAACTGCCCCGGCCAGACCCGGCTGTGACGATAAAAGCGGTTGACCGGGGTTTTATCTTCTTCCGGCAAAGCCTCTGTCACCTCGCGCTGGAGATCGGCGAAAATCGTCTTCTCCCGCGCCAGATACTGGGCAAAGGTCGCCTGGTCGATCGCTTCGGCCGACATCTCATTGGCGCTCCAGGTATGCCAGCGATGCAGGGCCGGGCCACGCTGGGACTCATAGATCCGCCCGGCGAGAAAGACCACCAGCAGCACCAGTACCGCAATGATCCCTTTTTTTAGCAGTGAGCCAATCACGGCGCCCGACGTTCTCCAGTGGCGTAAAACATGCTTCATGACGCTCCCTCTTATATTTTTCGCGTAGCCGGACTCATCTGCCCTATTCCTGACAGGCTATTTTCACTGTCTGCTTCTCAGCATAGTCATCGGTTCCGGGAAATTAAACCCGGCAGATCATTCATGTTTGGCGAAAAAAAACCTACCGATGAGATCAACGTTCGGTCGCGTATTTTTAAACACTGTATAAACCAAGGGGATAATCTTATTGTCAGACCTTGAGGAAACATGAATTATCGGCAGGGACATAAACAGGACAGGAAGATATAGATGGAGTGGTGGGTAAAAAAAGTACGAAAAAATTCAATGACCAGCCCCTGCTGCGTCGTGCTGCAGAGCGGTGCGCTGGAGATGATTGCGGAAATTGAAGCCTGTCGCCTCCTCCTGCAGGAAGGCGATAAACTCACTCCGCTGGCCAATGCTCGTTATTGTCTGAATAATAACCCGGCGCAGACGTTGAAGATCCTCAAAGCCACCCATTATAGCAGTGAGCGCTGGGCCAACCTCGGCGGATAAAGAACACGCCAGGCCCTTAGCCAGTTATGGTCTCAGTATCTTCGCATCCAATATATAAATTCCCCTTCGTCCTTTTCGCGCTGTGACATACTATCGGGAATGTCAGCAGACCTGAAACAAGGAGCGAATAATGAATCACAAGGCCGCCAGTCTGACCCCGGAACAAGCGCTTGCCGAGCTGGAAGCGCGCTATGAAGCCTCGGTCACGGCGTTACGCAAGGCCATCGGCGACTATATCGACCATAATACGCTCCCTGATACCGAAGCCCGTGCGGAAGGCCTTTTTGTCTATCCGCAGCTGTCGGTCTCCTGGGACGGCGCCGACCATAAGGCCCTCAAAACGCGCGCCTGGGGGCGTTTTACCCATGCCGGTTGCTATACCACCACCATTACGAATCCGAAACTGTTCCGCAGCTATTTGCTGGAACAGCTGACCCTGCTGTATCAGGATTATGGCGCGCATATCAGCGTCGAGCTGTCGCAGCATGAGATCCCCTATCCTTATGTGATAGATGGCTCCACCCTGACCCTCGACCGCTCGATGAGCGCTGGTCTGACGCGCTATTTTCCCACCACCGAGCTGTCACAGATTGGCGATGAGACCGCGGATGGCCTGTTCCACCCTACCGAGTTCTATCCGCTGTCACACTTTGACGCCCGCCGCGTCGATTTTTCGCTGGCGCGTCTGCGACACTACACCGGCACGCCGGCGGAACACTTCCAGCCCTACGTGCTGTTCACCAACTATACCCGCTATGTGGATGAGTTCGTCAGCTGGGGCTGCAGCCAGATCCTCGATCCCGACAGCCCCTATATCGCCCTCTCCTGCGCCGGCGGGATCTGGATCACCGCGGAAACGGAAGCGCCTGAACAGGCTATTTCCGATCTGGCGTGGAAAAAGCATCAGATGCCGGCCTGGCATTTGATCACCCACGACGGCAAGGGGATCACGCTGATTAACATTGGCGTCGGCCCGGCCAACGCCAAAACCATTTGTGACCATCTGGCGGTACTGCGCCCCGATGTCTGGCTGATGATTGGCCACTGCGGCGGCCTGCGCGAAAGCCAGACTATCGGCGACTATGTGCTGGCCCACGCCTATCTGCGTGACGATCATGTGCTGGATGCGGTACTGCCGCCGGATATTCCGATCCCCAGCATTGCCGAAGTGCAGCGTGCGCTGTATGACGCCACCAAGCAGGTGAGCGGGATGCCCGGCGAGGAAGTGAAGCAGCGGCTGCGTACCGGAACGGTGGTGACCACCGACGACCGTAACTGGGAGCTGCGCTATTCTGCTTCGGCGCTGCGCTTTAATCTCAGCCGCGCGGTGGCTATCGATATGGAGAGCGCGACCATCGCCGCCCAGGGGTATCGCTTCCGCGTGCCCTACGGCACGCTGCTCTGCGTCTCGGACAAACCGCTGCACGGTGAAATCAAGCTACCGGGCCAGGCCAACCGCTTCTACGAGGGCGCCATCTCCGAGCATCTGCAGATAGGCATCCGGGCGATCGACCTGCTGCGCGCCGAGGGGGATCACATGCACTCGCGTAAGCTACGCACCTTCAACGAGCCGCCGTTCCGTTAACCGGTGATGCAGGGATAGAAAGGAAACACGCTGGCGTTCCCCGCAGGGGAATGTCAGTGCAAGGATGAGCGAAAAGAACGGCCCGGCGATGACTGTGGATCTTCGTCCACTGGGACGCGTGGTAGGCGGAAAGCAAAAAGCCTGCTCGAAAGCAGGCTTCTTAAATTTGGCTCCTCTGACTGGACTCGAACCAGTGACATACGGATTAACAGTCCGCCGTTCTACCGACTGAACTACAGAGGAATCGTGTGAACGGGGCGCATATTATCGATGACGCCCGGCGCTGTCAAAGCCTGTTTTCAATAAAATGAATCGTTTGCCGAATTATTCTTCACTTTGCGCAAAAAATGGCGTTCATCCCCGCAAACGGCTCAGGTTTCCTCCGACGTGGCCTTCACGCGCGGGTACTTCCACAGCCAGCGACCGCTCACCATGCGGAAGTAAAACAGTACGCCGCGCACCGCCCAGTCGAGCACCATCCCTAACCACACGCCAATCACGCCCATCCCCAGCACGATACCCAGCGTATAGCCCGCCACCACCCGGCAGCCCCACATCCCCAGCATCGACACCCACATGGTATAGCGTACGTCGCGGGCCCCCTTAAACGCGCAGGGTAAGGTCCACGACAGCGACCAGATGGGCATAAACAGGGCGTTGAGCCACAGCAACTGCTTCACCACCTCTTTCACGTCGTCTTCATGGGTATAGAACGAAGCAATAAGACCGGCGAACGGGGCGCTACCCCAGGCGATCAGCGTCAGAATGATTGTCGACAGCCAGAACACGTGCCAGGCCTGGAATTCAGCTTGACCAATCTGCCCTTTCCCCAGTCGCTTGCCGGTAATGATCGTTGAGGCGGAGCCGAGGGCGTTGCCCGGCAGGTTAATCAGCGAGGCCACTGAAAAAGCGATAAAGTTGCCGGCGATAACGTTGGTACCCATCCCGGCGACAAACATTTGGGTCAGCAGCTTGCCACCATTGAACAGGACCGATTCGATACTGGCCGGGATACCGATACCCATCACTTCCCAGATAATGGCGAAGTTAAAGGGCTTGAAGTAGCTCTTCAGCGACAACCGCAGCGCCGGATTGAGTCCCACCATCAGCACCCATATAGTCGCCACGGCGCCAATATAGCGGGCAATGGTCAGCCCAAGACCGGCGCCGACAAACCCCAGCCCCGGCCAGGAGAAGATGCCATAGATGAGCACGCTGCTGATTAAGATGTTGAGGATATTCATCCCGCCGTTGATCAGCAGCGGGATTTTGGTGGTTCCGGCGCCGCGCAGTGCACCGCTACCGATCAGCGCTATCGCCGCCGCCGGATAGCTCAGCGCCGTCAGCTCCAGATAGGTCAGCGCGAGCGCCTTGACCTGCGCAGTGGCGTCACCGGCAACAAAATCAATAATCTCCTGACCAAAGGCATGGATCACTCCCGCCAGTAAAATGGAAAACAGCGTCATAATGGCCAGCGACTGACGCGCGGCCGCTCTCGCCCGCCGCCGATCGCGCTTGCCAAGGCTAAAAGCCACCACCACCGTGGTACCAAGATCGATGGCGGCAAAGAACGACATGATCACCATGTTAAAGCTATCGGCCAGCCCCACCCCGGCCATGGCCTCTTTTCCCAGCCAGCTGACAAGGAAGGTGCTCAATACCCCCATCAACAGCACACAGGCATTTTCCAGCAAAATGGGGACAGCGAGAGGGCTGATTTCGCGCCAGTACAGCACACGATAACGCTGACGTTTTTTAAACCAGGATGTCCGTTCGACAGCCTGGCGTACGGCGGAGGTGACGTTCAAGAGAGACCTTAGTGAGAGATGTTGAAACAACATTTCAAATGATGATTGAGAAATGGATATCCTGCAAAGTATTTTTCCTGAATAATTGTCGGAAATGACAACAAATTGTTGATGGAAGCGGCAGTTGCACCTGAACAGGCGAATTGATGTTTGACAAAAGATTTTTCGCCGCTAAGATACGACTCCACACGATTCCTCTGTAGTTCAGTCGGTAGAACGGCGGACTGTTAATCCGTATGTCACTGGTTCGAGTCCAGTCAGAGGAGCCAAATTCTTGTTTTCATGCCGCTTTGCGAATCCCTATGTGATTCAGATTCAATAAGTTAGCGTGGAAAGTCTTCCCGATGCATTTTCAGTTTACTCTCCGCATCGGGAGAATTTGGTGGTCAGATTTGGGGTCAAGTTGGTTCGATGACGGAGTGACCCCCAAATGTCTCTTAACGACTCAAAAATCCGCAATTTAAAACCATCCGAAAAACCCTTCAAAGTCTCCGACTCTCATGGTCTGTATCTGCTGGTTAATCCAGGCGGTTCACGTCTCTGGTATCTCAAATACCGTATCAATAGAAAAGAATCCCGCCTCAGCCTAGGTTCATATCCAGACGTATCTTTAGCCGACGCTCGTCAACAGCGTGACGGTATCCGCAAGTTGCTGGCGCAGAATATCAACCCCGCACAACAGCGCTCTGCTGAAAGAACCACTTCCTCACCAGAAAAAACCTTTAAGCATGTGGCACTCGAGTGGCATAAAAGCAATCGAACATGGTCAGAGAACCACGCCGCCCGTCTGCTCGCCAGCATGAATAACCATATCTTCCCAATTATTGGGCATTTACCTGTCTCTGAACTAAAACCGCGCCACTTCATTTATCTGCTGAAAGGGATTGAGAAAAAAGGTCTGCTGGAAGTGGCGGCACGCACTCGACAGCATATGTGCAACATCATGCGTCATGCCGTGCATCAGGAGCTGATAGATAACAATCCGGCGGCAAATCTGGAAGGTATCATCGCCCCTCCCGTTAAACGACACTACCCTGCCCTTCCACTGGAGCGACTATCGGAGCTGTTGACTCGCATAGAGGACTATCAGCAAGGACGAGAATTAACCCGCCTCGCGGTATCACTCACCCTGCACCTGTTCATCCGTTCCAGCGAACTGCGTTTCGCCCGTTGGTCTGAGATCGATTTCAGAAACAAAATCTGGACCATTCCTGCCACTCGCGAGGCAATCCCCGGTGTCCGCTATTCCGGGCGTGGAGCGAAAATGCGCACACCGCATATCGTTCCTCTCTCCAGCCAGTCCATTACTATTCTAAAACAGATACGGGAAATATCCGGGCATCAGGAGCTAGTATTTCCGGGTGATCATAATCCGTATAAGCCCATGTGCGAAAACACGGTCAACAAGGCACTACGGCTGATGGGCTATGACACAAAAGATGAAATTTGCGGCCACGGATTCCGTGTAATGGCCTGTAGTGCACTGATGGAATCTGGACTATGGGCGCAGGATGCCGTTGAACGGCAGATGAGCCATCAAGAACGCAATAGCGTGCGGGCAGCATACATTCATAAAGCAGAGCATCTAGAAGCACGTAAAGGTATGATGCAGTGGTGGGCCAATTATCTGGACATGTGCAGGGTTGAATTCCTGCCACCTTATCTCCTGTCAATGAAAGGTACAATGTCTGATAGAAAATCATAAACAGAATTAGTAAAGAGTAAAGAAAGTAAATAGGCAGAACGCTTGTCAAAGCTCTGTCTATCCTGATTAGTGCAATGTGTATTTAATCTGCACAGGTTAGCTCTGGACAATAAATACCCGAATCTGCATTTCAGCTTACGGTACCTATTTGCGAATTAGTGGAATGTAATGATTTTTGTTCAGCCATCAAGCAATGCCTTCGATCTAATTCGACTAGGTGTAGAAAGATAACGCATTTTGATAACTCCAAAAACACTCTACGCGCTACCTTCGCTGGTGAAAAAAAACATGAAGCTCTAAAGCTGGCTTAAACATCCGGCCTGAGATGGGATACACTGAATCTTCACAAAGTTAAGTGACAGCCCCACAAGTTAGCCTTTAGAAACAAGTGTAAACAACACAATAACCTTACCAATATATATCGTAATTAGATCCAAATTCATTATTTTTAATAACCAGTCTTTTTGACTGGAAATTAAAAATTTATTTCCGTTCAAAAAACCAATGATCCCAAGCTAAAGAATACATGCCAAAAACCTCTAATAAGGATTAGGCTACCGACATGATCACTCGTGATATCAATCAGACATAGATCGATGATCCCCCTTTATATCTGCCCATAGCCATTTCTGACATTTTATGGCTTTCTTCACGCTCTAATATTAAATGTTAAGAACTTTTATAATTGTAAAGTTTATGCTCAAGTCGTGAGATTACCTCGGGCAACTCATCATCAATTATGCTGTACCTTACAGAATTGCGTTTTCTTCCATTTGGCATAATTCTTTCATTACGGACAACACCTTCCTTCACTGCCCCCAAACGTAGAATTGCAGCTTGAGAGCGTTCATTAAGCTCATCAGTTGTAAACTGAACACGAACACAATTAAGCTGCTCAAAGGCGTATCGTAGCAGTAATAGTTTACTTTCAGTATTTGCAGCTGTTCTTTGCCAGCACTTCGAGTACCAGGTATGGCCAATTTCAAGCTTTCGATTATCCCGATCGATTTTCCAGAAACGTGTCGAACCGATTATGCTCATATCTGCTGTGAGAGTAATTGCAAAAGGCATAACAGTCCCTTCAGCCTCTCCTCGCAGAGCTTTGCTTATATAAGCATCAACGGTTTCTAAAGAGGGAACTACTGTGAATGGCAGTGACCAGAGTTCACCATCGGATGCGGCATCAACAAGCGCCCGCGCATCTGTATAATGCAATGGGCGTAGCGTGATCAGTGAGCCTTTTAGTGTTGGAGTCATATTCAAGCCTTACAGTTCGTAAAATTTGATTTCAGTTTATAACTGCATACTTTCAGTTCTATATTTTGCTTCAATTTTATTAAAAAATCTTGTTTTTTTTTGCACATAATCAAGACGCCAATTAACTAGAGTTTTTCACTGACTCACTATAAACCAATAGAGAATTGTTCTTCTTACACCATTAAATCACTTCTCCCTATAATCTCATAACCATCTATACACATAGTACACGGTGTTGTTGAAGGGTTCTTCATATTAATTATTAAGTTAGTAATGTACACGAACACCAAAACCTCATCAATCAAGAGCATAAGCTACAACTACTGCCAGCTGTAAATTTTTTAACCCCCCCTTAAAATGAGAGGTTTTATAATATATACATACACGATGTAATTTCGTCATACTCTATTTTCATCAACCCTCATAAAATCATAAAAAGGTTTGAATCTTGATATAGTCAAACTGGTTCAGTAGCCTTGAACCGTAAGTTAACCACCATCATAAGGAATAGATATGTCTTCAGATAAAATTTCACGCACGCGTCGTGCTTTTAAACTCCTTCATCAATCAGGATGCTTTGTATTGCCAAATCCATGGGATGCTGGCAGTGCAAGTCTGCTGGAGTCATTAGGTTTCAAAGCCCTTGCCACAACCAGCTCAGGATATGCCTGGTCATTATCTCGACCAGATGGTGGATTAAACCGCATTCAAACACTAGAACATATGCGCTACATGGCGGCCGTTACAGACCTTCCTGTGAATGCGGACTTTGAAAGCGGATTTGCCGAAACCGCAGATGGTGTAGCTGAAAGCGTGAGACTTGCTGTCGCAACTGGTGTGGCTGGTATATCGATTGAAGACTCAACTGGAAATTCTACATCCCCATTAAGAGATATGGCTGAGGCAGTGGACAGGATACTAGCCGCTCGCGCAGCAATTGATGCTACAGGTGGTGAAACATTGCTTGTAGCACGCGCAGAAAACTTCTTTGTAGGCCACTTTGATATAGACGACACGATCCAACGTCTCAGGGCTTATGCAGAGGCAGGAGCGGACTGTCTTTACGCTCCTGGCTTAAAAACGCGTCAACAGATAAGTACCGTTGTAGCGGCAGTTGCTCCTAAACCTGTCAACGTGTTAATCAGTGGGAATACCGACCTGACGCTAGATGAGCTTGCTAGATTAGGAGTAAGACGCGTTAGCGTCGGCGGGGCATTTGCAAGAGCCGCAATGGGAGGACTTCTGCGTTCAGCTGTAGCTGCAAAGCACGGGCGGTTCGACGCCTTTCCTGATAGCCCATCTGCAACAGAACTAAATCTTTTGTTTAAAAAGTAATACTGCATTAACAGGTTTTATGGCTATTACGCGTGAAACCATCTCGTGGGATGGCCAACAATCACCTATCACTCCTTTAACGGGACCGATTCGCTGACAACCCTTATTATTTTGAAAACATGTGAGTCTATTAAAGGGAACTGAGCCACGCTCTAAATTCCTCTTAGCGCGTGTCAGATATCGCCAACTTAGCAATCACTTTACCCGCAGTACGTCGCTTTCGTTAGATTCACTGTGGCTACAGCCCTATGAAGATTATCTTCAACGTGCTTTCTTCAAGCCTCAGACTGCACGAGAGTGAGGTAGATGGGAATTATTAGAATGAAATGACAAATTAACGGCCCTTATGAACTATAAGTCAGGTTCTACAGCCTTAGCCCGACGTCCGCGAGAAGTCAGTTTTACAGGCAAGGTATTGCCATATTGTCTCCACCATGCAGTCAGTGCTTCCATCGTCGGCCCCAAGCCCTTCGCTTTGAGAGTGATTTCATACTCGACGCGTGGAGGAACTTCCGCGAACACGGTTCGTGAAACTAAACCATCTTCTTCCAACTCACGCAACTGTGCTGTCAGCATGTGTTGTGTAATACCTGGAATGGCTTTACGTAGCTCTCCGAAGCGGTAGATACGTTGATTTAGAAGCCACATGATCTCGAGTTTCCACTTGCCGGCGAGCAATCCAAAAGCACGTCGCATCTCTTCGTGCATATTGATTTCACTCTCAATAGTCTGTTTTTCCATACTAACCACCATTATTTCATCCTACTTGCGGACTTTCATGTTAGCGCACATCCTAACGCCAAGTCGATATACCTCTAGCTGAGAGCCGCACATGATCACGAGTTACGCTTATTGGATTAGCACTTTATTGCTGACATTGCTCTATCTGGCGTCTGCTACGTTGTACGTGGCAAAAAAAGATTGGGTACGCCAGACCCTTGCTGAATTGAACTATCCGGCTTCGTACCTTGTGCCACTCATGGTAGTGGTGAAGGTGCTGGGGCCGCTCGCAATCCTGTCGCGCGTCAGTGTACCGCTGAGCGATCTGGCATATGCCGGTATCTTCTTTCACCTATTGCTATCCGGTTCGGCGCACCTTGGCGTGCTTAAGCCCAAGGGTGCGCTTCCTGCCGTCCTGGGCCTGGTGCTCATGTTCATCTCGTTCAGCACCCAGAACGTCGCACGTAACCCCCCTTCGTCGTACGGCGCTGTCATGACAGCGCAGCAAACCACCCCCTAACTCTGAAAGGAAAAACCATGTCCAGACTCAACGGAAAAGTCGCTCTCATTACGGGCGCAGGTCGCGGTATCGGTCGTGCCACCGCCAAACTATTTGCCGCCGAAGGCGCTAAAGTCGCTGTTCTCTCGATCACTCCCGCCAATGTGCAGGCGGTGGTCGCCGATATCGAGGCACTTGGCGGGACTGCACTCGGTGTGCCTTGTGATATCAGTGACGCAGATCAGATCAAAGCTGCCATCGCTAAAGTCGCAGACACCTATGGCAGAATCGATATCCTCGTGAACAATGCCTTCGATTCATCGGTGCCATTCTCGTCGGTACTTGATCTGACGGTAGAAAAACTCCAGCGCAACTTTGATGTCGGGCCAATCGCTTATCTACGCACCATGCAGGCGGCCTATCCCTACCTCAAAGCGAGCGGCGCAGGCCGCGTCATTAATTTCGGCTCGTTGGCAGGCGTGACGGGCCTGGTTGGCTATGCTCCCTACAACATGGCCAAGGAAGCCGTACGAGCCCTGACACGTAATGCAGCACGGGAATGGGGCGCGGACGGAATTACCGTCAACAACGTTCTCCCGGTGGCTGATACCTGGGGCGCTGCCGCAGCCAATGCGCCCGCTCCAACTAATGCACTCGCTCGTTTCGGATCACCCGAGGAGGATGTTGCGCCTGTGGTGCTTTTCCTGGCGAGTGATGACAGCCAGTTCATCACCGGCTCCAGCCTAACGCCCGACGGCGGTTCAATCATCGATGCCGCACGCTAAACCTTTTCACTCTACTATGTGGAGACAAAGATGAGTCGTCTTAGTGGCAAAGTAACCATTATCACAGGTTCTGGCCGCGGCATTGGCCGCGCCACCGCCAAGCTCTTCGCTGCCGAAGGTGCAAAGGTTGCAGTTGTTTCACGCACGGCATCCCAAGTGCAGGCCGCTGTCGCAGAAATCATAGATGCTGGTGGTACCGCACTCGGCATTCCCTGCGATATCGGCCAAACCGACCAAATCAAGCATGTCGTCGATATTGTGGTGACGGCTTACGGAAGCATCGACATTCTTGTTAACAACGCTTTCGACTTCAGCGCGGCGAACTCATCGATCGCGGATATGTCGGTCACACAGTTGCAAAAGAACTTCGATACCGGCCCTATCGCGACACTGATGTTTATGCAGGCCAGTTATCCGTACTTGAAGGCAAGTGGTCATGGCCGGGTCATCAACTTCGCCTCGTCCACCGGTATTCTTGGCATACCGGGTTTTGGGCCCTACAACATGGCCAAGGAAGCTGTTCGTGCGCTTACGCGCACGGCAGCTCGCGAATGGGGAGTCGACAAGATCACGGTTAACACTGTGCTACCGCTGGCGCAGACCTGGCCTGACGAAGCCAATATTCCTCTTCCTAATAATGTGGCTGGCCGCTATGGCATTCCTGATAAGGATATCGCCCCCGTTCTGCTTTTCCTTGCCGGTAAAGACGGGCAATTTATCACCGGCTCCAGCCTGGCTCCAGATGGTGGTTTCATCATCGACAGCGGCCGCTAATCCATTCAGTTTAAGGAAATAAATATGAAAATTCACGCCATCACCATCGACACAGCGCATCCACAGAAACTGGCCACCTGGTGGTCACATGTCCTAGGGATCGCTGTTGCGAATGACTATGGTCAGATCGTCCAACTGGCAGATTCTAATTCTTTCCCTCTATTTCAGTTTCAGAAGATCGATGATGTACCGACACAGCGCAATCGCGTTCATGTTGATCTGAAAACCTCCGACCTTGACGGTGAAACCGGACGCCTACTTGAGCTAGGTGCGACGTTAGTGCAGAAATTTGAACTTCCGCAGTTTCGCTACACAACGTTTGCTGATCCGGACGGCAATAAGTTTGATCTCGTTCAGGAATAAATCCACAGAGTTCGTCTTTTACGGGGTGCAATATGCATCCCGCTTTTACCAAAACCATTAGAGTGAAATTTTAATTTGGTTTGACTGACAAACCAAGCAAAGGAAATAAATAAAAACCACCTGTCAGCCATTTATAATACGTTATTCAAAACATACCCTTACAAACATCTTAATACACTACTGGAGACTGATTATTTATTACATTTAAGAAACAAGTCTATCCTGTTCACGCCTCAATATTTTATTTAAGAAAATAAAATCATATCAAGGCATTCAATAAAAAATCAATTAAGTTCAAAAACGGAGATAGTACCATGAAGAAAATCACTACTAATTTTGAATTTAGAAAAAGGATGTGTGACTGGAATACCATACCAGAAGTTATCGAGCTTACATGTAAAAAAAATTAAGCGAGAGCGACATTTATCGTTATGCATTGATTGGTGATATTCAACTTTCTATATATTTCCAATCACCATCATCTTGAAGAAAATTTTGAGTCACCACAAAAAACCCAAGTTACGTTCAGTTGGCAACTCACTCATTAGTCGAATATGTTTCCTGGATGGAAACCGAATTATGAAGGGGAAAGATTTTATTTTCAGCACCGAAGATGTAAACACATACCCCGAACAGCAAGTTCTTGATACGAATTTATTTGGGTATGAATATGTACTAATTCAAAAATTATTATCCCATCATCTTGGGATCCCTAAACCAATTATAGGAGCAAATAGCATCAACAATGGATTTACAGTAACAATATCAGGGGATACTTTTCAAATATTCGAAAAAAAGACACGTTTAGAAAGAGTAAAAGATCAGCTGCGTTGCATATCAGATCAAATCAATATTGATTTTGACGAAATATTTAACTTACCAGACATCAATCAATACTCCAAACCAGAATACTTCCCTGTTTATAATTTTCCGAAAGATGCTTGTTTTGTCATTCGCCGGGACGAAATCGAAAAAGTAATGTCATTAATCGGAAATAAAACCAATCCAGAATCTCCCCCCCGCATATCCACTCCCCTCTCTCGTCTGTTATGGCTGGCTTGCAAACATAATGAGGCTATTAGTCCCTTAATCAAACAGCCTTATAAACTCATATCTATTTTCGAACAATGGGCATCAGTTGAAGGGATTACTGACAGGCTTAGTGGTGACACACTAAAAACCGCACTTGAGCGCGGTTCACCAAACACTTCTTATAAGCCATTGAATCAATGATTCTCTATCTAATTTGAGTTCCGTATTAAGGATACTGATATCCGCAATACGGGCTCATCAACTTTAGATTCCCGCCTCTCTGTGTTTTTTTGTCATCTCCGGGCATATCCCATTTCTGCACTGGAGGTATTTATGACATCTCATCAGTTATTACGCCTGAAACAAGTGGAAGTAAAAACCGGTCTGAAACGCTCACAAATCTACCTGTATATGAAAGAAGGTACCTTTCCTTCTTCAATAAAGATTGGGCCTGCCAGCGTAGCCTGGCTCGAATCTGAAATTGATGAATGGATTAACCTCAAATTGGCTAACCGCTTAACGCGTTGAAGGGAGGTGTACCTATGTTCCCCTCACTGAATTATGCGGTATTAACAAATGCCCTTGCCGCCCTCAAGGAAGGCAACTTTCGTTATTGTGAAACGTTAGGATTCACATTCGACGAATTGAATACCCTCAATCAGCTGTCCGTCGACGAATTGTTCATCGTCATCCGTGCATCCACAGAATTTATGTCAATCACCGTCCATCATGACGCCTTAAAACAGATCCTGACGTTTTCACGTGAGGAGGCACACCATCAGCAACAGATTAATCGGGCCATAAGATTAAGAGGGTCTATTGCGCTCTTGAATCATTTTTTTGGCCTCACCTCAAATGAGGTCTGTACTCGTCGCCGACTACTGGGGGTCACTATCCCTTATGGCCGAACGCCTATCCCTGATGAAACTATTGATGCCGAAATCTGGTTGTCATGGCAAAAGAGCCGCCATGACAACCTTGATACTTCTGAAGCGCTGGAAGCGATGATGCAGGTCACTGAATCATTGTCTTCTCGGGAAAAAGGGCCTTCCCTCACCGCCGTCTGGAACCGCATCACCCTTTGTGAGAAAGAAGCACTGAACAGGAGGACATCGCATGCCAGATGAGATCGACCGCGATCAAGAATTTAATGAGCAGCGACTGGAAGAAATGATTGAACAGAGCCGTTTCAAAGCGGCTGCCACACCCTCACGATCCCACTGTCGTTTCTGCGGTAAGCCCATTCCAGAGAAGCGAAGGCTGTCATTGCCCGGGGTGACAACCTGTATTAAATGTCAGTCCATACTTGAACGCCGCAATCGCTGAAAATAATCATTACGACGTGTGAGGAAATTATTTTCTTTGCACGTCTTTATATTTCTCCATATATAAAAGCTCATCCCAATGAGTCCCTTTCTTTATTTTATCTCTCATCAACATTTTGACTTTCACATATCCACTCCCTGACTGAAATAGCATCCTCAACACACCAGTACTCGATGGTCCACCTGATGGGCGTTTAATCGTCCAAGGCGAGCATTGCTCTTTAAAAATGTGTTTCGGGCTGTCACGCAACCACAATTCAGGGTGCCGCTGAATGTTCTCGCTGACCCGTTAAAACCGGAATGCAGAATCGGGATGTGACTCGTTTATTTCATTCATTGTCGTTCTGATGAGAGGAAAATTCATGAGAAAACCCATCTACCACGTATTTGTCACTCAGGAAATCCCTCCCGATACACTGGGTGAAAAAAACACTTACTGGACCAGGGTTGGCGTGGCTTTTGCTCACAACGGCAAGCCCGGTATGAATATTGTCCTGACACCCGGTATTGCGGTTTCCGGCAAACTGGTCCTGCTTGAACCACGGGAGGATAACAATCTGCCACAGAATGCGGAGCCCGGCGAAACGACGCTTTAACCCTTTTTTATTACTCCATACTCCGCAGCGTGCCGGGTCGATTGACTGGCATACTGCCTTCAATTCCGAGGCCATCATGCTTTCCACCACTGCCTTTCTGGCGGCGGCCATGCAGTGTGCCGCCAGCATTCATCCGTCCACTGCGCTCGACGTGGCACGGGTGGAATCCGGTTTTAACCCCTATGCCATCGCCGAAATAATTCCGAAGGCAACTCGCTCCCTCGGAGATAACAATGTTATCTCCCATCAGCCCGCCAGCCGGGACAAAGCTGAGCTCATTATTCGCCGCCTTGTGACACAGGGCCGCCGTTACTCTGTGGGACTGATGCAAATCACCAGTACCAATTTCCATCATTACGGCGTGACGGCCTCTGACCTGCTTGATCCTTGCACCAATTTGTCCGTTTTTGAACGCATTCTCAGCGACTGCTACCAACGTGGCGGTTCTCTTGAAAGAGCCTTGAGCTGCTATTACTCCGGCAATTTCCGTACCGGACAACAGCCGGAAGCGGCTTTTTCCGGGACCAGCTATCTGCAGCGCATGGGTTATGTTTCGGCATCTCCCCGTTATGCCGTACCGGGCACCCGCGAGGATAAATCCACAACATCGAATCCCCTCGAAGCCATCCCTGCTGATAAGCCATCCCCTCCCCGTCTCATCTGGCCGGGGACAGTTGTCCGGGGCATCCCCGCAAAACTCCGTCAGGGGAAAATCGCCATCGCACAGACCTCCGCGCTGTCAGTACGTCGCAGCCTCTCTCAGTCACCCCGTGAGGAAGAATAATGACACTTTTTCGCAAGCTAAAGACCGCTGTCAGTGCTGTTTCCGTAGGTGTGCTCATGGTTTTTTCAACAACTCCGGCATTTGCCGATGGTTTCACTCGCGCAAATACCGTGATGGAAAAGGTCTCCACCGGTCTTCATGGTCTGGCGGCGATCACCATCACCGTGGCCGTGATCTGGGTGGGTTACAAGACCCTCTGGAAAGGCGAAAGCCTGTCCCAGTGCGCCTACATCATTATTGGCGGGATCCTGATTGGTGGAGGCAGTGAGATCGGCGCACTGCTCATGAGCTGAGAGGTCATCTATGGCAAAGTTGCTCAAAGCAATGAAACGCCCGGCTGCATTGTGGGGGGTGCCGATGGTGCCCCTGCTGGGTGTCACCGGTATCACCATCATCGTCGCTGTCTGGACTTCCGTCGCTTTCCTTACCCTGCTCCCGGTTGAATTTCTGGTGATGAAATCCGTCACCCGGAATGAACCCATGCGGTTCAGCCTGATTGCCGTCTGGCTCAGGGCAAGAGGAAAACCGGCAGCAAACCGTCTGTTTGGCGCAACAACATTTATGCCCGTCGAGCATGATGCTGTTGATATCACGGAGTTTCTCAACGCCATGAAACTGAATCAGTGTGCCACGCTCAGGAAGTACATTCCGTATTCATCGCATATTCATCAACATGTTGTTCGCTCACCACACAGTGATCTCTATTGCACCTGGGAACTGACGGGGACCCCGTTCGATTGCGAATCAGACGAAACCCTCAGTATTGACCGCAACCAGTTGCACGGACTCATCCGCTCATTTGAGGGGATGCCGGTCACCTTTTATATCCATAACGTGCGGGAGCCGTTTACCGATTCGCTGCATATGGCATCCGGCAACGCTTACGCCGATGAAATCAGCCGTCTGTATTATGCTTCGCTGGCGGCTGATCCATTTCGCCGTAATCGACTGTTTCTGACTGTCTGTTACCGTCCGTTTGTCAGCCTGGAAAAAGCCGGGCGCAGACGCATGAATGACGGCAAAAAACTGAAAGAGCTGGACGCTGCACTGCGGGAAATGCTGGAAATCAGAGGCTCGCTCGATACCGCACTGTCACGCTACGCCGCACGTCCTCTTGGCACGTTCACCGAAGATCACGCGGTATTCTCCTCCCAGTTATCCTTTTATGAGTACCTGTTGACGCACCAGTGGCGCAGGGTGCGCGTCACCCGCGCTCCGGCCTATTCGATGATGGGGTCGGCGGCGCTGTTCTTTTCTGGCGAGTTCGGGCAGATAAACCACGCCAGCGGTACACAATATTTCCGGGGGCTGGAGGTGAAGGAGTTCCCGGAGGAGACCGAGACAGGGATGATGGACTCGCTGCTGTACGCTCCCTGCGATTACATAATCACTCAGTCGTACACCTGCATGTCACGTGAAGAAGCCCGCAAGGCCATCAAACGTACCCGCCGTCTGCTAATGAGTTCGGATGATGATGCGGTGTCACAGCGACTGGATCTGGATGTGGCGCTTGACCTGCTGACCTCGGGGAAAATCGCCTATGGAAAACACCATTTATCCATCATGGTGTTTTCCCGCTCGCTGTACAGCCTGGTGGCCGATACCAGTGAAATCAGCAATGCCCTGAACAACCTCGGCATTACACCGGTTCCCGCTGCGCTTTCTCTTTCAGCTGCGTATATGGCACAACTGCCCGGCAATTATCACCTGCGACCCCGAAAGGGAGAGCTGAGCAGTCAGAACTTTGTTGAGCTGGCCGCATTGCACAATTTCTATCCCGGAAAGCGCGATAAAGCGCCCTGGGGGGGTGCGATGGCCTTGCTGCGCACCCCGTCAGGGGATGGCTACTATCTGAACCTGCATAACACGCTGGCGGACAAGGACGAGTTCAACGAGAAGAATCCGGCCAGTACCTGCATTCTCGGCACCAACGGTTCGGGTAAAACCATGCTGATGACTTTCCTTGAAAACATGCAGCAGAAATACGGGCGTAAGGACAGTTTTTCTCCGGATGCGAAAACCAAACGACTGACCACCGTTTATCTGGACAAAGATCGGGGCGCGGAAATGAATATCCGGGCGCTGGGAGGTCGTTACTACCGTATTACGCATGGCGACCCCACGGGTTGGAACCCGTTTTCGCTGTTGCCCACGAAACGTAATATCAGTTTCATCAGTCAGTTGATGAAACTGCTGTGTACACGTAACGGCGCGACCATCACGCCCCGTGATGAACGCCGACTGAATGACGCCGTACTGGCGGTGATGAGTAATGAACCACAGTATCGCATCCATGGGATCACCCGTTTACTGGAGAATCTGCCAGAGCCTGCCACCCGGGAGGCACAAGAGAACGGCCTGAGTATTCGCCTGTCGCAGTGGGCGCAGGGTGGCGAGTTTGGCTGGGTGTTTGATAACACATCGGATACCTTCGATATCAGCCACTGCAATAACTTTGGCATTGACGGCACAGAGTTTCTGGATGATGCCAATGTCTGTGCGCCGATCTCCTTTTATCTGCTGTATCGCATCACTACGCTGCTCGACGGTCGACGACTGGTTATCTTCATGGATGAGTTCTGGAAATGGCTCCGGGATCCGATCTTTAAGGATTTCGCCTATAACCGACTGAAAACCATTCGTAAGCTCAACGGGATGCTGGTTGTGGGCACCCAGTCCCCGGCGGAGATCATCAGGGATGAGATTGCGCCCGCCGTTATTGAGCAGTGCGGCACGCAGATCCTGGCAGCCAACCCCAGTGCCGACCGGGCGCACTATGTTGACGGGATGAAGTTTGAACCGGAAGTGTTCGATGTGGTGAAAAATCTGGATCCTCAGGCCCGCCAGTATGTGGTAGTAAAAAATCAGTACAGGCGTGGCGACATAAAACGTTTTGCTGCCCGCGTGACGCTCGACCTCTCCGGTGTCGGCAGATACACCCGAGTGATGAGCGGCAGCGCCGACAACCTCGAAATATTTGATTCCCTGTACCGTGAAGGGATGCAGCCCCATGAATGGCTGGAATCCTACCTGGCACAGGCACTCTGATAACCAAAGGAGATCCATGATGAAAAGGCGTTTTCATAGCCTGATTTTCGCGTGCGTCATTGCCAGCCCGCTGGCGCACGCCGGTATTCCTGTCCTTGTTGATGCTGACCCGCTGCGTGAGCTCGAATGGCTGAAAGAAGCGCAGCGCTGGATGCAGACCGCGCAACATTATCAGAGCCAGATCCAGGCGTATAAAAATCAGTTAGCGACGGCCACCGGCGTCCGGGATATTGCAGATTTTGTGGTTCAGGCGAAGAGTCTGAAATCGGATCTGGAAAAACTGCGCAAGCCAGGCCAGACACTCAATGATCTGCTATTTTCCGGCGGCACCTCCGGACAGTTCGATGCGCTATATGCGAAGTACCGGGTTTTCGATACCTGCAATGCCGAACAGTCAGGACGCTATGCTGATACCTGCAAACAGCTGGTCATTAATAAGGCAATCCAGCTTGAGCAGACTGACGAGATTCAGGATCAGGTCAGCCAGACACTGGGCGAGATTAACGGCCTCTCGAACCGTATCGCATTATCCAAAGACTCAAAGGAGTCTCAGGACCTTGCCAACAGTATTCAGCTAAAATCAGTGATGCTGAACACGCTCACTGACCAGTGGGAAATGAGCGTGAAGGCAGCAGAAAAGCGCGAAAAAGCACTGGAGGATGTGCGTATAAAACAGTGGAATCAGCAACAGTTAACTGCGCCAACCCCTGATTTAAACGGCTAAAGGAGTCTCACATGCGTTTATTAACCCTCTCTTTCTTGTCCTTATTATTCATCATCAGTGGCTGCAAAGAAGAAGCCAAAACCACTCAGTGGTACAAAGATCATCCCGATGAGCTAAAAGCGGTGTATGAGAAATGCCAGAAAACCGGCGATGCCTCCGATAACTGTAAAAACGCCAATGAAGCCCATTATCAAATTCAGCAGTTAAATGCCCCCACTCCCGACCTGAACTCATAGTGAGGTTAATATGCCCGGTGGTGTATTTATCGGTGTTGAAAAATACCTGATAGGAGGAGTTACTGACGCCACAAAGGGACTGATGATGTCATACTCCTCCATGATGGTGGGGCTGGCGGCAACGTCAGCCACGCTCTATATCATGTGGCGTGGATACCAGACCCTGGCAGGTAAGTTGTCCACGCCAATGGAGGATGTCACGTGGGACATCATGAGGATGGCAATCATCCTGTCTTTTGTGGCAAATGTCAGCGGTTATCTCGATGGGGTGATTGATGCCATTAATGGCCTGAAGGAGGGATTTTCCGGCAGCGATAATATCTGGCAGTTACTGGATAGCTTATGGGGTAAAGCGAAGATATTGGGTAAAACGTTACACGACATGGATAACTCAACCTATGTAAAAGATGAGGGTATGACGGCTCAATTTTATGTCTGGCTCGGTATATTCGTTTTAATGATTATCACCGCCTTTATTTCAATGATCGCGGAAGTCATGGTTTTACTGCTGAGTATTACAGCTCCCGTATTTATCTTTTGTCTGCTGTATGGCTTTTTACGCCCTATGTTTAACAACTGGCTGCAAAATGTGTTCGCCGCCATCTTAACGGTTCTGTTTTCTGCGTTGTCGCTGCGCATTGTCGTCAATTATTTAAACTCGCGGTTAGAAATTGCAACACAACTGTCAGCACAATCCAACATTGTGGAGTTAGGCGCACAGGTCTGTCTGGCCGGTGTCTGTGCTGCAATACTGGTCTACCTCTCCGCAAAACTGGCCGGCGCGCTGGCCGGGGCCGGAGCAACCGTCTCCATGCAGGGGCTGGCGGCGGTGGGTATTGGTGCGGCGGCGTTTGGTGCAGGAAAACTGGTAGCAGGGGCCGGTAAGCAGACTACCCGCACCCTTCAGGACAATATTCAGGGCTGGAGAAATGCCAGTGCGGGTAAACCCGGCAGTGGTCCGGGATACAGTGCGGCTCAGGCGCGTAAAAACGCGATTGAGCAGATGATTGCCCGCAACGAAGCCCGGCGACTGGCGCAATCAAGAGAAACGGCCGTTCAAAAATTCCATCGTTAAATCTGTCATCCCTGGTCGAAATCTCCCCGTTACATCCCTTATGAAAACACAGCCGTGTTTTCGTTCCACTGATCTCACTGAGGAAAAATCCCATGAAACGCTTGATTGCGCTGGCTTTGCTGTGCGCACTTTCCGGCTGTGCACAGTCTCCCCGTCCTCCTGCCTTTAGTGGTCAGGGCATCCCGGTGAACACCCCTCAGATTATGGCGGAGTTAAACAGTCATGAGTGAACAAACCCTCATTGCGGATTCCCGCACCTTTGAGCAGCAGATGATTGAGCGGGACAAACGTGCCACGAAAGCCGGATTTATGGTGGGCGGTGCGGGGCTGCTCCTCGCCGCACTGGCGCTTATCGCCGTAGTGCTGATGTTGCCGCTGAAA
This sequence comes from Klebsiella sp. K-Nf6, assembly GCF_002806655.1. NCBI lineage: Bacteria > Pseudomonadati > Pseudomonadota > Gammaproteobacteria > Enterobacterales > Enterobacteriaceae > Klebsiella > Klebsiella sp. K-Nf6. The sequence goes on from NZ_PIBN01000002.1 coordinate 74,697, forward strand.
CAAACGGTCATTGAACTGTACACAGTGGATAATCATACCGGGCGGGTGGAGCACGTCACCCGCGTATCAAAGACCAGCCTGACGGCCGAGGACGCTTATCAGAAGGCGATGACCTCCAGCTACGTCAGACTGCGTGAACGATACGTGTACCCTTCCCTGCAGGACGATTATGCAACAGTACAGGTTTTTAACAGTCCCCCAGTCAACGATGACTACCTGGCGCTGTATGCCGGAAAAGATGCCCCGGACAAGGTCTGGCAGAATGCGGCTCATACCGTGCAAATCGACATCCTGTCAAACCAGATCACCGAAGGCACTGCCCCCGATAAAGTCGCAACTCTCCGATACAAAAAGACTATCCGCCGCCTCGCGGACAACAGCACCCGCACAGAATACTGGGATGCCCGCCTGACGTTCCTCTCCGACCCAGGCAAAGAAATGAGCGATACGGAGCGAGAGATTAACCCGTTCGGTTTTACCGTGACCAGCTGGCAAGCAGACCGTGAAATCCGGGGAGGTGAATAATGAAAAGCATCATCCTTATCGCACTGGCGCTGATGCTGTGCGACACGGCATGGAGCGCGGTCATTCCGCAGGCGAGCCGCTATGATGCCCGCGTTCAGCAGGTTGTCTATAACCCGCTGAACGTTACCGTCGTCAGTACCCGGCCTGGCTTCATGACCACGCTGGTCTTTGACATCGATGAGGCAGTTCTCAGCGCCAGACCCGGTTTTGAGGAGGCATGGGAAGCCACACCGGACGCCAACAGGGTCAACATCCGTCCGGTGGCGCTCGTTCAGGGCGCGCCCGGCGCGGACGGTAATACCACGCAGATGGTTATCCCGCCCAGCAGCCGGGACTGGCACACCAACCTGCTGGTAGTCACCACCCGGCGGCTGTACAACATCGAGCTGAACGTCATCGATGATAAGTCATCGCAACAGCCTGCTTTCCAGGTGAGTTACCGTTATCCGGGCGAAGACAGGGAGAAGGCCAGCCGTGAGACAGCAGCCAGAGCGCTGGAGCGGGAGCAAAAACAGCAGCAGACTGACATTCAGCAGGCCCTGAATGCCGCGCAGACGCCACGCAACTGGGACTACCTCAAATATCCGGGGCGCGACAGCGCCCGGATTGTTCCGGATTTTGCGTATGACGATGGCCGCTTTACGTTCATGGGTTTCTCTCCGGCCAAATCCATCCCCTCCGTAACGAAAGAGCTCAACGGCCAGGAGCATGTGATTAACAGCAGTGTCCGCAGAAAAGGCGACTTCACCGTACTGGTCATTCAGGAGGTTACGCCCCGTCTGGTCCTGCGTTCCGGTAACGCCGTAGTCGGCCTGGAAAATCGTGGATTTGGCAGGGTCCAGGCCGCTGATGGTGCCACGGTTTCTCCACAGGTTGAACGGGTGGAAAAACCTCAACCCACTAACAACTAAGGAGCCATGCAGATGAATGACGAATATCAGCATTCTGTGTCTGATGGAGCCCGACCTTCTCCGGCGCAGGCGGATGACGATATTGCCACGCTGGAGCGCGAGGCCCGTACAAAGCGTGAAGCGGCACTTCTCACAGAGCAGGACGATGAAGAGAATGATCCGCTACAACCCGCCGTCAACAAACTGAAAAAGCGCAGGCGCGGGAAAGCCACCGCTTTTCTGGCGCTCGCCGCCGTTGCGCTGATTGCGCTGGCATGGGCGGGCAACTGGGTATACCGCAATCTGCTCTGGCAACCCGGTGAAGAGAAGCAGCAGGATTCTGCGCCACAGACGAACCGGACAGATTACCGGCAGCGTACCGATCTGGGTACGCAAGATACCGAAGCCGAAGCATCGGTACCGGCGGGAAACAGACCGCGCATTACGATAGCCCCGGAGGCTGAGATGCCGCCTCAACTTAATAAAGCTCATTTTCTGGTTCGTCGCGACAGGTCAGCCGCTGCGACCCAAGCCCCGGCACGGAGCCGCCAGCAGGAGATGACGCAGGCAACCTCTGACGGACAACCGTTAGAAACGTCATCCACTGCCCGGCAAAATACCACTGCGCCACAACCGGAACTCTCTCCTGCAGCGGTCCAGCGTATTCCTTACAACCCGGACCTGTACGTTCCGGAAAATACCGCCATTCCCTGTTCTCTGGATTACCGCTTTGTCTCGGACCGGGCAGGGAAAATCCGCTGCACGATCGCCGAAGATATCTGGAGTGCAAGCGGTAATACGAAACTGATTGAAAAAGGGACTGCGGCTTCAGGCGTTTACCAGACTGGCGCAGCGACAGGAATGGCGCACGGACAGGAACGCGCCTTTCTCATCATCACAAAACTGCGTACCCGCCAGCCCCCTTACCTTGATATTCCGCTGGTCGATACCCGTGCTGCCGGAGAACTGGGCGAGGCTGGCGTTGACGGCTGGATCGACACGCATTTCAGAGAGCGATTCGGCGGCGCATTACTGGTTGGTATGCTCCCTGATATTGGTGCATGGGCATCCAACAGTGCTGGTCAGAAAGATCGTAATACGGACTATACCGAAAACAGCCGTCAGGCCATGGCGGATATGGCACGTACCACGCTGGAAAACAGCATCAATATCCCACCGACCCTCGACAAAAATCAGGGGGAGATCATCAATCTGATCACAGGGCGGGATATTGATTTTTCCGGCATCTATACGCTGAGGTTGAAGAGTGAATAATCGAAAGTTTCTGTTTGGCGTCACCGCGACAGACGTCATCGTCAGGGACGATTACAACAATGCCGTAGTCAACGACGTAATGTCACACCTTACCGGGATCAGGAGAATAGTCATGACATGTTATCGTGCCGGGGGCACATTGACAGAGCTCATCATTGACTTTGGGGAAGAACAAACGTTCTGCCTCACCATCGGTGAAGGTTCTCTGGATGTACCGCCTTTTACCTCAGACGATATCCGGCTGGCACATAAGCAGATATCGCTGCCTGACATCACCGATATTATCATTCTTGTGACGACATTAGCCCGCTATGCCGGACTGTCCCCCTCCTGCTCCGAGGATGGAGAATCATCTACCCTGCTGGAGTTCAGCTCGTAGTAAATCGCCAGTTGGCGCAGCTTTGATATTTCAAGGTTGATAACGGATTTTCCTGCGCTATTTTCCCTTTCAAAAACAACCGGATTGAGCAGAAATACACGGAAATACCTGACGTTCTCTGTGTCCAAAATTTCATCGATATAATGACCAAATCGCCCTTTCGCCATCAGATCTTTACTGACATACAGGCGAACAGGTTTACCCTCATATTTATCAAAGAAATTAATAAGAAAACCCCGGCCATACCGATGCATCAGGGTCCCACCGCCATAGATGACGCCCGCGTAGGGGTTAGTCAATCCTCGCTGAATATGCGTTATATATTCATGAAGATAGACCTGACCGTGATGCATGATCCTGAGTCTCAATGCCCTGAACTCATCCTGAGGCAGCGTTTCTTTCGCTTCCTGCCATGTGTCGATCAGTCGCTGCAGCTGGTTGGTTCGCGTATAGCGACTCCAGCGTGGCTCTTCATCTGCACCGGACTTTTCATCATCCCCGACAGGTTTTTTTACATGAGCGGGAGTGGCAAGCTTCAGGGGATCAGCTGGCTCACCCTCAGGATCATCAATCGAAGGGTCAAAGCAGTTGATATAGTCCGTCAGCTTTTGCTTTGCTTTTCTTTCCGTGAAATCAGCCTCTGATTCGTCCGGCCGTCTGTCCTGATCGGCATCCTCGGTGAACGCGATCCATTCACATCCGAACTTGTGAGGATGGGGGGAACGGAAGTGTGCAGCCCTGAATTTTTCGCCATCCTCAGCTTTGACGTGATAGTTAACGCCGCTAATGGTGACATTACAGTTGCGATCGCTACAGGAAAAAGTGAACCGCTTTCTTTCTTCCGGCTTTCTGGAAAAAAATTCCGTTCGCGCTTCATCAATGGACAAGCAGCGCCCCATTTCATGGCAATAAGCGAACAGTACCTTCGTCTTAGACATGCTCCCTCCACACATTTATCCGCTCCAAGGATATCACATGAAAAACCTCTCTCTCGACCGCTATAAGCAGCAATTTTTTGGCGATTTTCTGGATCACCGAGGACTGACAGAGATCGCCGTCAACCGCCCGGGTGAGCTATTCACCAAAATTGATGGCATCTGGGAACAGCATACTGTTCCGCTGGATTATGAGGGCTGCTACAACTTTGCCAGATGCCTGGCGAAGCATCACGGCGACAATATCGAAGATATCAAGCCAGGGCTGTCAGCCACGCTGGAATCCGGCGAACGTTGTCAGGTTATAGTGCCCCCGGCCTGCGAACGTAACACGGTGTCTATTACCCTGCGTAAACCCTCACAGGTGCAAATCCCGCATCAGGACTATATCGCCGCCGGGTTTTATAACCGGGTAACGGGCACGGAAAAAACGCATACGCGCGATCAGGAATTACTGGCCTTATATAATGCGAAGGACATTCCGCGCTTTATGGAGAAATGTGTGGAATACGGTAAAACCATTGCGGTGGCCGGGGAAACCAGTACCGGGAAAACCACCTATATGAAGATGCTGATTGGTTATATCCCACTTCATCTGCGTATTACGACTATTGAAGATAACCCAGAAATCACCTTATTTATTCATAAAAACTACGTCCACCTTTTTTATCCGTCGGAATCGGCAGATGAAAAAGGGTCAATTGTAACGCCCGCCAGCCTGCTGCGCTGGAATTACCGCATGAATCCCGACCGCATACTATTAACCGAAGTACGCGGCGGTGAGGCCTGGGATTTTCTTAAGATAACCGCTTCCGGCCATGAAGGCAGTATGACCTCTATCCATGCCGGTTCGGCAATGGAAGCGGTAGACGGGTTTATTACCCGCTGTTATGAAAACCCGCAATGTGCCCGACTCCCATACACCTTCATGTTACGCAAGGTACTGGACAGTCTGGACGTTATCGTGAGTATCGACCTGGACGGTAATGTGCGCCGGATGAATGATATTTATTTCCGGCCACTGCACCGCAGCGCCTTTTTTGAGGAGATGAAAGCATGATGAAGGTTATCAATATGCTGCTATTTTCGTTGGTACTTTCCGGCTGTTCTTCACCCCCGCTACCGGTTCCTGTTGAATGGGATAAACCGGGCCAGTCAGTCAATACCGGTTTACCGCAATGGCGAGACAACCCGGTTATTATTCCTTCTCCAATGATTAAAGATAAATGGTTATTATCCATTCACGCACGGAATTTTAATGAGACACACTGGACGCCCGCCGTATTTTACGCGGTCGCCCACTCTGCGCGTATTGTTGTTGCTGCAACATCAGGCGCAGAATTCTTTACTGCAAAAGACTGGCTACGTCAATATGGTGCAAAAGGCGTTATTGAATATCAGCTAGTCTCTGGATGCCTGACATGCAGCGACACCCGCATTTATTTCTCGTATTAAATCTTCCCCCTCACATCCTGAAATTTACCTCACCGTAAGGACGTCATCATGAAATATTCTATTATTGCGGCGGCAGTGCTGTGCATTGCTGCCGGGACGCCTGTTTATTCTTTCGCTACTGACCCGTGCGAAGTGGTGCTTTGTATGTATGGTAAAGCAACCGGAAACAATGGAGGAAGTGAATGTCGTTCTGCGGAACGTGCTTTCTTTAATATCGTCAAAAAGAATAAACACGGTTTTTTACCCAATCACACACTGAATGCCAGAAAAGCTTTATTGGGAGAATGTGCCAGTGCTGACCCGGAGGCGGTGAATAAAATCCTGTCCAGGTTTGGCAGGGTCAGAGGCTAATACAACACTGCCGTTATCTTAATGTATTTCCCTGCATGGAGAAACAAAAGTGGATAAAGAAGACCTGTTTATTGCCAACATTCACTCAACGCATCACGACAGAATATCTGTCACGTGTATCTATGATTTTCTGTCAAAAGAAGCCAATCATGGATGTGGGCTTTATTACGAGATATATGAGAGCCGATTTATCGGTTTATTGCGGCATCATCTGTCACAGCTTAATAAATCGGACGCAGAGAAGCTCAGGCGGTATGCCGAAAGTCAGGGAACGAAAGCCGATGATGAAACGTACCGTGCGGCATTAAACGCTGAACGGGTATGTCGGGCTGAAATAGCCCGCGAACAGATGTGAATGATAAACATTGATAATGTATCGAACGACACCACAAACTGACAGACGGCGATTTTAAAGCATGCTTATTTTGGCTTCAATTTCGGAGAAATTGTTAAGCCGTAAAATAAGTATGTGGAGCGCGGACAGAAAATTAAATTTCGCAGAAATTGCCAATTTTCAGGCACCGCGCCCACCTGCGAACATTCGCCCAAAGCGAATTGAGCAGGCCGGGGGGAGCCGAATAAATTTCGCCGCCCCAGCGAGCGAAAAGCTGTCGCCCACGACAGCGGTTTATTTGGGGGGCAAAGCCCCGCACACCGTCAAGCCAGGTAATATTTACCGCCCCAGCGGGGAATATTGCCGATCAGGCGCGACCAACCCCTTTAAAGCAGCGTTCCCGTTTTTTGGAGCTTGCGAGAAAAAACAGGCGAAACGCGCGTCTTAAAGGGGTTGGTCGCGCGTAGCGTGCGACGGTGTGCCGCCCTTGACCTTGGGGGCTTTGACGCAGCGTTCAGCGAAGACATTGCCCCCATGTTTCCGGCTGTCAGGGCGTACAGCCAGGACAAAGGAAACACGCTGTTGCCCGTCATGCGGGCGTTTCAGGGGACTGACGACCACGGGTCGGCTGGTATCTGAAGGCGCGGATAACGGGCATGAGCGCCGGAGGCGTTCAGTGCTTTTCATCCTTTTATGGGCGTCATCAATGAGCGTCGCGTATGGGCGTGGGGTTTTACGTCCATCGGTGACGCCCATATGATGCGCCCGCCACACCGAAATCAGACCGGAGATCACTGCAATGGGAACTCATCTGATGCAAAGGCTGAATGCCTTTTCGGATGCCTTTTCTTTTTTGCTGCTGTGGCTGCAACACAACCCGGTAATATTGTCCATATTTGCCGGGCTGACGCTGCCATTTATATTTCACCTGCCAAGAGAAGAAAGAAAAAATACCCCCTTCTGGTTAAAATCAGTAGTGGGTGTATCCACCTTCTTTCTCATATTCGGTACTCTGTCACCGCTGACCATTCAGGGGCTGAGTTTTTTCTTTAAAGCGCTCGATAATGACATCCTGCTCAGATTATCACTCTGGATACTGACTGTCGGATTTACGCTTGCCGGTCTGGCTTTTCATATTACTGCCCGAAGGCTGCTGTCCGGAGAAGTCGACAGTCTGAAACACCGGATGATTAAAAAAAGTAAACTGGAAAGAAATGTCAGAACGGATGTTCGTGAAGTTAGGGACATGTTGCCTAACAGCATTGCGTATAATCCGCTGGATTATATTGACCTGAATAACGGTATCTTTATCGGGCTGGACAAAGATGATCAGCCGCAATATATCACCCCCGAAGAATTTCAAACTCAGCACGCAGACCTTATCGGCACCACTGGCTCTGGTAAAGGAGTCAGTGCCTGTGTACTGCTTTATCAGGCAATACTTTCAGGTGAAGGCGTATTTGTCGAAGATCCTAAAAATGATGAGTGGGCACCACATGTACTGCGGGAAGCCTGCCTGAAAACGGGAAAAAAATTTGTTCTTATTAACCTGAATGACCTTCATTTTCAGCTTGATTTACTGGCTGATATTTCTCATGAACAACTGGAGGAACTGTTTAATGCTGGTTTCAGCCTGGGTAAAAAAGGCGAAGGTGCTGACTTTTACCGTATCGCCGATCGCCGTGCAGCCAGAAATACGGCGGCTATTTATGAAAAGGGAATGACATTACGTGATTTATTCAACACTGACTTTGTGAAATCCCTCAATGAAGATGTGCCTGCTTTTTATGGCGAGCTTGAGGAAATCGCTTTAGTGAATTCCATTAATGCCAATAAGGGATTTTCACTAAAGAAAATATTTGATGAGGGCGGTTGCTGTTATATCATCGGCTCGATGCGTAACCAGAAAATCATATCGGCTCAGCGAATGATTTTAACTCGCCTGATTCAGATAGCTGAAACCCGTGACCGGATAAAAGACAAACCTCGTCCGGTCGCTATTTTCCTTGACGAACTCAAGTATCACCTGTCCCGCCCTGCGCTTGAAGGACTTGGCGCTGCGAGGGACAAAGGTGTCCATATCATCATGGCCCACCAGTCGGTAAAAGATTTATATGACTGCCCGGCAGATGTGGAGGGTGATACCGTTGCCGGTTCGGTCATTGAGAACTGCAAGTTTATGCTGGTTTACCGCCTTCGCGATCCGGATACCGCAGACTGGGTGGCAAGGATGACCGGCTCTATTCTGGTAGACGATGAAATGAGGAAAGTGAAAACGGATATCTCCCTTACGGAGAAAATAGAAACGGACAGGATGATCCGTCAGGCTGAACGATATTATATAGACAGCAATATGTTGCTTAACCTCCCCCAATTTGTTGGTTTTGTTTTCACCCAGAATGATCTGGCGAAGGCAACCAAACTTTTCCACATTCCAGCGAAAAAACAATATATCGACCTGCTCTCATTTGAGCATAAAAAACCTCCGCATACCGAAAAAGAAAATCCGATTCGCAAACCCTCTATTAACCTGTGAGGCTATCAATGCTTATTCATAACGTTGCTGAAAGAAATGAAGCCGCAAAACGGAGAATGGGGGCATTGCTGTATTTTCTCAAGGAGGAAACGTTCTCTGATTTCCAGACCTTAAAAAGAGTTGTCGGCTATAAAGGGAAACATAACCATGCGATGTATAAACTGCTCAATAAAGTGGTTGCGATGGGCTTCCTGATTAAACATGAATACCCAGTATTGACCGGGAGAAAATCATTGTGGGGGATCACCATGCAGGGACTGGCAATGGTGGTTAGCGCTAATGACAAGGTTTTCCCTGCCTATTTTGAGCCGGGCAAACTCAGACACTCGACGCTGGAACATCGCCTGTTAAACCAGTTGATCAGGATCGCCCTGGAGGAAAAAGGCGGCACAGGCTGGCTTAACGGCGACCGGGGAGAGTTTCTGGCGCGGTACCCAGGTATCCGGCACCGACCGGACGGTATTATTACCTTAAGCAGCGGTGCCATCGTTGCGGTGGAAACAGAGCGCTCGATGAAAACCCGCGCCCGTTACATCAGCATTATTAACAGTCATCTTGCCGCCAGCGACGCCGGACGCTGGCACTATGCGATGTATGTTATGCCGGATGATAAAACGAAAGAATCGCTGGTAAGGCTGTTTGGCAGCATCAGAACGGTGATGAGAAACAGTGTTCCCGTTCCGTTTGATGCGAAGCACCGCGAGATGTTTCTGTTCCGCACAATTGATGAACTGGAAGGGAGTATCAGTGATAAACAGGGGGCCCCCTCTTCATCATGTGGTGACGATGCAGGGAGGGAACGCCATGCATGACATTTTGACTCATGGTGACTGCCTTAACGTTCTGCGCAGTATGCCGAACAACTCTGTGGACAGCATTGTGACCGACCCACCCTATGGTATTAAATTCATGGGTAAGACATGGGACTATGATGTTCCTTCACAAGCCATCTGGAAAGAATGTCTGCGTGTACTCAAACCAGGTGGTCATCTGCTGTCGTTCGCGGGCTCTCGCACTCAACACCGAATGGCAGCGCGTATCGAGGATGCGGGCTTTGAAATACGTGACATGATTGTATTTCTCTACGAGACCAGCAATGCTGCTCAGACCCTTATTGAAAGTTTATCTCCGGATCAGCTCAAATTGCTGGACGCAGCATTTGGACATGACGGAATGCTGGGCTGGGTATACGGTTCTGGATTTCCTAAATCTCATCACACATTAAAACCAGCACTGGAGCCGATTACCCTTGCCCGCAAGCCATTCAGGGGGTCCATAGCATCCAACGTAGGCGTGTATGGTACCGGCGTTCTGAACATCAGCGAATGCAGGATCCCTCTGGCAGAAGGAGAATCACCTTATGATTATCCAAATGGACCGGGAGGTTCCGATCCTAACCACATGTGGCGAGGCAGAAATAAAGGTGATGGCGGTATCGCCAGGCAAGGAAGCCCAGATGGTCGCTGGCCTGCCAATCTTATCCATGATGGCAGTGATGAAGTACTTGCTATGTTCCCAGATACTACTCAGCAAGCAGAAATTAGTGGTCCCAGTCGGTTCTTTTATTGTGCAAAAGCCAGCAAAAAAGACCGTGGTGTGGGTAACAATCATATGTGTGTAAAACCCACAGCACTGATGCGATACCTCTGCCGTCTGGTTACGCCCCCGGGCGGTACTGTACTTGATCCCTTTATGGGCAGTGGAAGCACTGGCAAAGCTGCGGCGATGGAAGGATTCAATTTCATCGGTATTGAGCGAGAAGAGGGTTATGTGAAAATTGCTCGGGGGCGTATTGCGGCAGCACGGAGCACCACGTTTCGTTCTGGCGATGCAGATAGGCACAATAAATAATAGTTGAAGTCGGGTTAAATGCCCTTAAACGCATGTTAGCTCAGATTTGAGCTAACATTTTTATGGTTCAAGGTATAACCTAATCTGATAGGCAGCTTTGTGTGGCATCCATCGGTTGAACTCACAGTCGAAAGCTGCCTTCGATGACTGGCTCTTTTCGGCCAGCAACTGGCGTTGACAGTAATAAAAAGCGGTCAATCTATCTTGGACCTACTTCTTATCAGTAATGGCGGAGATACCCTTGATTTGAAACCAATTCTTTGATGGAAGGAGCGATGACTTAAAACGGTTGCCGCCTACTCTGGTTGCCGACTGAATGAGCGCTACCATCGCCGCTTCAAGTCCGTCTTCCTTGTATGCCACTGACGGGCTACCCTCGGTGAAGCAGTCAACCGCTGGATGTGCGATGTCTTTCATATACGCATCAAATGTGTCACGAGCAACAGCCATACCATAGATTCGCCAAGCGTATTTCTTCCCTAGATAGCGGCCATCACGAGCATTGTGTTGAACCCTCTCGTCAGACTTTTGAGTTTCGACTTCCCTCAGTTCTTCTCCAAGTAGTTTTGACACGTAGTAACTTTTGTGTGGGTCTACCTGATCTGCCTTTGCAGACGCTGACACGTCCACCCAGTTCACACCATCTTTGACCGTATAGCCAATGTTATATCGCTCGTTCTGGTCAAAAACCGGTTCCCGATTAGCAATAAATTGGTAAACGGTACTTGTGCTCTCTGGAGTAAAGCTGTGCAAAAACTTACCATCCTGATGCGAAACGATTGTGTATCGAGTGACGATAAGAACTGGTGTCGTCAATAGCTCACGTGACTTCATCTCTCCTCCTAGCTCCTAACCTTTCAGTTGAACACCCGACAGTATGCCATCTGGTTGAATGCAAAGTTAGGGTTGTGTCTGCGCTTGAGGATTAATAGGCTTATTGATCAGATTAATAAGATTAGCAATCTGAACAGCGAGTAGTCCAGCGGCTCCAGCACCTTGGAAGACGACTGAGCCAGTGTCATACACATTTAGCGTAAGCCCATCGTCAAATCCGTACATACTCTGCCCATTAGGTTTATAATCTAGTTTGTGCGGAAAGCCAGCAAGATATGCTTTAAGAGCAGCAATATTACAGCATTTCATAGATGTAGGAGGTGCTGTCATATGACTTCTCTGTGATAATTTACAGCCTAGCCTGCGCTAGGCCAGAAAGGGACTTCCGATGAATATAACAGAGCCATGACTAAAAATCATGTTGACCGACCACTTTGGTGTATTGCATCCATCAATTGAATTTACAGCTCGCTGCCGACTGTCAGGTTGAATCGTGTTCTAACAGAGAACACTGCCAGATCAAGTTTAAGCCAATTAATCTAAAGGGATGAGCGGGCTCTTTGCCGCCCGCCCTGCAGCCTGCGAATTTTCCTGGCATCAAATACCAGGAAAATTTGCAGGGGAAATTATATCCCCCTGAAACAAGCTTTGCTCTACTCAATGGCCTGTAAGGTTAAAGCCACATTCCTTTGCTGCTTCTTCCCCTTATCCTCAGGCTTTATCCATCAAATAATGATGCGCTTTTGATGCCGCACTAGCGGCTTTGAAAATATAGCGTTTGTCATTTTTCAGTGCTTTCAGCCAAGAAGCAATATAGCTTTCGTGCTGGACCTCTCCGACAACCCCCAAATCCGCCATCAGGAACGCGCTTCCCAACTCGGCGATCAACTCCTCGAAAGCATAATCCTCACTGCCAAATTTCCCTTTCATCTCACGATTCAGACGGCCTTTGCCACCACTCCAGTGCACCAGTTCATGCAGCCCGGTGGAGTAGAAATTAGCGGCATCAGAAAAAAGGTAACGGTCCGGCAACCAGACGTCATCGGTTGTGGGGCGGAAAAAGGCGTTTTTTCCTTTCTCAATGATGTTTGCGCCGCTGCTCTGGAAAAGATTTTCAACCTGAGGCAAAGGCTCGAACGTCTCAGCGGTACTCACAGTCTCAGCAAACAGTGGCAGACCATCGATCTGCTGAACGTTAAAAACGATGAATGTTTTGAGCATCGGAATATAGTCGATTTCCCCGGCATCATTTTCTTTCTCCAGTGTGGAATAGAAAATAGCGGTTGTGCCGTGCTCCCCTTTGCGCACCTGCCCGCCTTCCGCTTGCGCCTGTTTGTAGGTCATCCAGCGTGAATCATTGAATCCTTGCTCTGACGCACTGCCCCACAACAACATAATATTCATCCCACTGTAAGCAGTACCTGTCGCATAATTTGAAGGTAATCCTGACATACCAGGTGCGCGCTGCCACGGGCAGGACCACGGCTTAACTCCTGCTTCAAGTGCAGAAATGATATTGTCAGTGACAATCTGATAAATATCGGTTTTGGTTTTGGAAAATTTCGTTTTTGAGGAGCCTGACTGCTCCAGCGGGGATAAGCTGGTCGCCGCTGCGGTGTTAGGGGCGCTAGTCTTGTTATGCAGGGAAATAGTCATGATTTTTCTCCGTTAGTGATGTGATTTTCGTCTTCGTATCGCCTGACGGTTCGCTTTCATGGCATCGTTCTGTCCTGCAAGGGCGCAGCATGCGTGCCATTTACCCTTGCGGGACGGGTTGTGTTGGGAAACGATTAACCGGAAGCTGATGCGGGAAGATAAATCACGCGGGAGAAAAAATGACCCTGCATAGTCGAGCGTAGCGCCCCTTGGTTCGTAGCGGTGAAATGTAATCGTCGTAGTAGGTCCATGTTCACGACTCAGCCTTTCAATGGAACGAGCGACGACTTAAGACATGACACAGTATCTACACTGAAAACCAAGTTCTGAAGCGGCAATTGCTATGATTGGAGAGCTATATTGCTGACATCGCCTCTGTTCAATCCAATGCCTCACGTAAGCAATTGATTAACAACAAAAAAATCATGTATTAAAAAATTTCTACTGGAACCTATATAGTAGTAATAGTATCTTCTCATTATCAACAGTTAGGGTGTATGTTTGTTCACACGTTACGCAGCTATAAGTAAGGATAATGTGGAAGTAAACCAACCTAAAAAAGTAAATATGATCAAACCAGCAAAGCATTAGGATTAACCATAAATAATTGTGAGAGCGAAAAAGTGAAAAGCAATGATTATTCTCGTGGTTCAGAATGGCGTAAATGGGACTTACATATCCACACTCCTGCATCATTTCATTGGGAAGGACAAAAATTTAACTCCACCCCAAACCCAGCTGATAATATACGGCTTATAGATGAAATGATTCAGGCATTGAATACAGCCGAACCTGCCGTATTTGCGATCATGGATTACTGGACTTTTGATGGGTGGTTTGCCCTAAAAAAACGTTTATTAGATCCGGACGCACCTAAATTAAATAAAACTGTCTTCCCTGGGATTGAATTACGATTAGTGTCACCGATGGAGAGTCGGCTCAATGCTCATGTGTTGTTTTCAGATGAAACAAATGATCAAGTATTAAAAGATTTTCTTGCTGGATTGAGAGTCGCACTTATTGATCGACCATTATCTGAATATTCGTTAAAATGTCTTGCACGTCAAGTAGGTGAAGATTTACTACGTGAAAAAGGTTTTAAAAAATCGGAAGTTATAAGCGTTGATGACACAGCATTGCTTGCTGGTTCAACAATCGCTGAAATAACATATGAAAGTTACAAACAAGCGATAAAAAATGTTCCTGATAATATGGCTTTGGGATTTATGCCATTTAACACTAACGATGGATTAGCTGATGTAAAATGGCAAGAACATTATGCCTATGTCCTTGGGTTATTTGAAACCTCCCCTATTTTTGAAACGAGAACACCAGATTTGTGGGCTGCTTTTTCTGGAGTCAAAACTGATACAAATAAAAAATGGATTTCAGATTTTCAGCATGCCTTAAAGAATATACCAAGGCTTGCTGTTTCAGGAAGTGATGCGCACCGATACTATGGCAAACAAGGCAGTAATGATTGCCGAGGATATGGCGACTACCCATCGGGAAAAGCTACGTGGATAAAAGCAGATCCAACATTTGAAGGTTTGAAGCAAGCGATCAAAGAGCCAGCAAAACGTTCGTATATAGGAGCACTTCCACCTAAACGTAAATTAGTCAGCGAAAATAGAAGCATTTTTATTGATAAACTTGAAATATCAAAAAAAAATGATGCAGTGATACCTGATAAATGGCTTGATCAAACGTCTATTACTTTGAATCATGATCTTGTGGCAATAATAGGTAACAAAGGAAGCGGTAAAAGCGCTTTAGCTGATATTACGGCACTACTAGGTAACTCCCAACAAAGTCAGCATTTTTCATTCCTTAAAAATAATAGATTTAGGGGTAAAGTTGGTGAACCAGCTAAAAGTTTTGAAGCAAAAGTGACTTGGGCTGATGAGCAAATATTAACAAAAAATTTGAATGAGAACCCCGCTTTAGAGAAAGTGGAACTTGTAAAATATATACCTCAAGGGCACTTTGAGTCATTATGCAACGCTCACGTGTCTGGAGAATCAGATGCCTTTGAGAAAGAACTCAGGTCTGTAATCTTCTCTCATTCTAGTGATGCCATTCGCTTAGGTGCACTTAGTTTCGAACAATTAATTGAAGAACAAGAAAGTCCGTTACGAAGTCGAATAGAAAGCTTCCGTAGCGAACTGCATAAACTTAATCGTCAAATCGAAACTCTTGAAAACCAAATGAGTGAAGAAGCACAAAAGGCTCTTGCTGAGCAACTAGTTCAAAAAGAAAGACTTCTAGAAGAGCTCATTAAAATAAAACCAGCAGAAATAGCTGAGCCAACCAATAGTTTATCACCTGAGCAACAATTAGTTTCAGATAAACTTTTAGCTATAACAACTCAGTTAGAAAAGGCTATTAGTAGTAAAGAATCTAATACCGAAGAGCAAACAAAAATAGCAGCCAAAAAAAAGGCATGCAAAAATATAAGAGAAGGAATCGAAGTAGTTAAGAGATCGATCAAACAATTCAATTCAGAGTTTGAGTCTGCAATAGAGTTGCTCAACTTAAAGCCTCAACAATTAATCAGTCTTGATATCAACGAGAACATAATCGATGAGATTGAGGATAGTTTGATTGTTCATGATAACTCAATTAAAGAAATCAATATAAATCTGAACAGTGAAGAAGAATCTCTTTTAAAACAGAAATCAAGCCTTAGTGAAAAGTTAAATGCACCACAGCAGGCTTTTCAAGAATATAAAGAACAACTAAAGCTATGGGAAGATAAAATCATATCTTTACAAGGTTCTAAAGATGAACCAGATACGCTCGAGGGGTTGAAACATCGTAAAAATATATTGGATACTTTACCAAACCAACGACTTCAGCTTATGGAACAAAGATTATCATTAGCTAATCAAATACTCTTAATACTAAATGAACAGAAAGCTAACCGCGAAGCCCTCTTTGAACCCGTACAATCATTAATACAAAATAACTCATTGATACGTGACGAATATAAATTACAGTTCATGGCAGAACTAAGTTGCACAGCCGATCAAATTTATAACAAATTATTTTCTATCATTAAGCAAACCTCTGGAGAGTTTAGGGGTGAGTCGGAAAGTTTATCAGTTATTAAAGACCTTATAGATAAACATGATCTAAACGATATAGATTCTACACTTAGTTTCATAGATGAACTTCATCGTAAACTCGAAGCTTCTTCTAAAAATAATGTTGGTATAGCATCCTTATTACGTAAGGATCGTACCTCCAATGAGGTATATGACCTAATTTTTGGATTAGAATATATTGATCCTAGATATACCTTAATGTTTCAGGATGCGCAAATTGAACAACTCTCACCCGGGCAACGTGGTGCATTATTATTAATTTTTTATTTGCTTGTGGATAAAGGTAATACTCCCATAATACTCGACCAACCCGAAGAAAACTTAGACAACGAAACCATTGTCAGTTTGCTTGTACCTGTTTTAACGGAAGCAAAGCAAAAAAGGCAAATCATTATGGTTACGCATAATCCAAACCTTGCCGTAGTTTGCGATGCGGAGCAAATAATTCACTGCGAGTTTGACCGAAAAAATGGGCACAACATTACATATACCTCAGGAGCAATAGAGTGTAATTTGATTAATAATAAGGTCGTAAATGTCCTTGAAGGCACTATGCCAGCATTTGATAACCGTCGTGCAAAATATATGTGATACTATATTTAAACTGATGCCGGGAAAATAAAAATCAAAGGACAGTTCAAACTTAAGAGTCACTTTATTTTAAATAATGTGGCTCTTTAATAGTTGATTGTAAAACGACCGTATCCATACTCAGCAAAATTAAATCATAAGCATAAATGAGAACAATAACAAAAACCCTTTACTTATAATTTATAAAAGTATTTGTGAGAAAAATTGAGCATTAAAAATAAATTAATTCCATTAGGTAACATTAAACCCACCATTGCAAAACCAATCCGATTCTTCTAATGCATAGTAAGTTGCAGTTTGCCATGAATTAAGTCGCGCATGCATGCAGCTTTCAGCTTTGTCTATGAGGTGGTCTCTCACGTTTTTTGCAGAATTTTCACCAACCGCAATTCTTTGCAGAGAATATCGTATGTTAGTAATTTCCACAGCAGCATGAGTTGCATAAAGCGCGGCTAATCCAAATGTTTTGAAGTGTGCTAAAATACGTTCAGATATAACGCCCTCCCAATGTGCTGGAGGCTCAATATAAAACTGGAGCGCAGGAGGTTGTGTTTCAATAACAGAAGCATAAAGCCATCTTTCATTATCTATATCATCAAAATATGGATGTAGAGTCTGTTTATTCGCTGCATCAGCTACATTGATAGATTTTCGTTTATTACAGTCTGCGCAAGCTGGTATCAAATTAATTGGGCTAACCCCATAAATCGGGAAACAAGAAATTGGTAGATAATGATCTAACTGGTAAACAGTTCCCTGCCCACAAAGGGGGCATATGTCATTTTCACATGCTTTTTTCAGCTGATCATATATAAAACGTGTTTTTTTACTTTTAACAAATGTATTATTATAAACACGTTCCATCTGTTTCCCTGTAAAATGCTCTCCAATATTTTCACTTGGCTTAATTAAATACAACTCTTCTGCAATTGCGTGCTCCCTATATTCCACTTCAGCATTGTCAACGTCACCTTCAATTAAACTAAGGTTTACTTTAAATGTCTCATTTCTTATGCTTGAGGAACATAGTCTTAATATATCAACTGCTATTATAGTTGGAATCGGTAGTTTCCTCATTACAATTCCCCATCTCTTTGTATTATTAATGCTTGGATAATAGCTTTAGCTTCCTCGCCTAGCTGTTTATCAAAATCACGAATAATTTGACGGTAACTTTTCCCATCATTAACCTCTTCGCGCAAAATTCTATGGAAGCCTGACTGGGTTACTTGTAATCCAAAAACTTCTCGCGTCAGTATCCCAATATTTTCACCAAATGTTTCAAGTAAAGGACGCTCAACAACTGTAATAGCATGGCTACGACGTAATTTCCATGCGCATGAGCGCGGTACTTCTTGTAAAACAACCGGCGAATGAGTTGCAATTATACCCACACCATTCCTACTAATCAGAAGGTCTGAAAGTGTTCTAACAAAAGATGAGAGTAGTGGAGGATGTAAATGCCCTTCGGGCTCATCAATCAATACAAGCGTACCTTCATCTACAAGATCAACTAATCGAGTAATGGTTAAAAGTACAATTGAATGTCCAGAACTGAGTTTCTTAAATAATTTTCTTGCTCGTACTCGCCATTGTGCTGGTGACTCTGCATCTTCTAGTAAAGATGTAACATTTGCTTCCGCAAAAAGATCATCTTCCTCCAGCGTTTTCATCGCTCTTATCCATCGTTGTGCTTTAACACCCGATTTACAGCGCTGCAGGCATTTCGCAAAATCGGAGCTTATCGAATTGACCTTTTTAGATGGGGATAATGATTCTGTCGAAATGATAGATGTTAAGCCAACTTGATGAAATATAAAATTGTCTTTTTCTGATGCTTTTAACTCAAAATCATCAAATGCACTAAATGAAACCAATATTAACCCTGAAAACGCAATTTCTCCTATTGCGCTACTATGATTCATTTCAATTAAACCTGGTGATGTATTTTCTTCTGTTTTTCTTCCTAGGATGGATAGAGCTATATTTTTCATAGCTCGTGTTTTTCCTACACCATTACGCCCGATCAAAACATGAACGTTAGTAGGTGGTTTGGATTCAGGTATGACCTCAAATAAAATTTTAGGCTGCTTATCTTCATTAAAATCAGGGAATGTATACGTGAAAGCATACTCTGTCAATTGAGCATCACCACGACTCAAACGATTTAATTTCCCTCTCACATTTTCTTTCCGAATATCCCGCAATAAAGATTCAACCATAACAGTTTCATTAATATATTTTTCAAATATTGTTAAATTCTCTGCACAATCGCGTAATCCTGAAAAAACTCTTGTGCGAAGTGACTCACTTAATTTATTTAGTGATTCATAATAGTCTTCGCTTTGTCCCAGCGAAAAGTAATCATCACTTAAAATATCAAAATGCTTATCAAGCATTGGACAGCGATGGTTATCTGATTTTTTTTGCGCTGGAAGAAGTCCTTTCTGCCCTATTTTTACTGAACCAATAGTATGCTTATCCCCATTTTCATCGATTACAATTAGGGTGAACATTGTTCTGTATTTTGCCCAGTCATCCCAATAATCGACTAAAAGATACGCTTTTAATGGATTATTATATGATACCTTTTCATTCTTTTCGATAACAGTAAAGAACATTAGATAAACCCTATAATTTATTGAAACCTAGGTAGAATAATCTATTTCTTGGATAAGAAAAAACATTCTCTCCTCTACAAAAATTATTATATAACCATCTAGATGACCTGCCCCTTTAGAGTTGGGCTTAGCTTATTGTTATATACGCCAACGAAAATCAATCTATTTCATGCATTCCAAATTGTATATCAATACCGTAGTCAACAGCTACATGCTGGGCTGCCATTATCATTTCCCGTTTCTGATTATCAATTTTCTTCATATCATGCTCGTCAAGGTAGACAAAACCATCCCGGCTTGCATGATTGATAATCGCAATTATGCTACCAATTTTGCTTATCACCTGCCTCAAAAAACTCGCGATATTCTGATCTTCAAATTCGTGGTGGGCCTTTGACTTCTGTCTACCATTAACAGTACCTTTTCCGATTAGCTCCGAGATTTCCTTGAGGCCTTTTGTCATAGATTCAATACTTCCTTCACAGGACATGTAGTGCCTGACCGCATTTCGACTCACATAACCTAATATGATTTTCAAACAGTCAATATCATCGTAGGGGTGGATAGAAGAATAGTCTACATGGCGACGTATAGAATCGATAACAACCTGTATCTTTTCTTCATCATCAAAGTCAATAAGCCTGTTAAGGAAAAAACCCGGATCCACAACCTTACAATAATTTGGAACTATCACACCCTTTGAGATCTTACAGAAACCAAAAATGTAAAGAACCGCGTAACTGTCCCTCAAGGATTTACCGTTTTTATCCTTTTTCTCGAAAGTCTCTATTGTTTTTTTTATCTTTACTGCATTAGCTACTGAGGTAACCTGGACAGCTATTCCGCCATTCTTGTTATCATCCGCAGCATCAATGGCTGGAAAGTTAACTCTTATCTGATTCTTACTTTTGAGATTGGCAATACCTAATGCTTTGAATAACTGGATAGAAATTGCCTCAAGTAGGCGTGACATGTCGTTAAAGCCCGCCTCCTTATCTCTCTCAACACGAAGTTGAAGAATAGCAATATCCTGATTTAAATTTTTTATCAACGATTCGATCAAAATAGCCTCTTAACTTAATTGGTTTCAACCTAAAGTTCAGCGGTATAGTGAAATGATATCCAACTGACTAAAGAAGATGAAAGAAACTACGTGGGCATCCTAAAAAACCTGCTCTATGAATAAACACCGACATATCATCATGGTTAAACCCTATGTTCGTATACACGAATGAAAGATTTCCAACTAGAAATTTTGCTACTAAATTTCACTGAACCATTTCATTGGGACTAATTTGGTACCATCACGCCATTCCGGCAAGCCAACAACTCCATCAATTTCCCCCCACACTACACTCGAAGCATGGTCTAGAACGATGAGTTGGAGATTTCCATTTTCCTGAAGCACGACACTACCCATCACTTCGAATGCTTTCCGGACAGCTTCCACGTCTTCATCCCGAACCTTAGGTTCTTCGTCTAATACAATGTCCTGATGCACCGTGGGTTTAGGAAAGTAAACTTGGCTAGGTTGATCAAGCACAAGAAATCCTGGTACAGGGCTGCTTCGTTGGCCCAGAAAGAATTGGTGAAGAGAGAGCAATACTGCCAAGTGATAAGAAAGCCAATTCGAACCACTTCCTATCTCTGAAAGATAGTCATCGCGCTCAGCCCCAAGGACTTTGATTGTTAGATCATTGATTTCTAAAGAAATCGGGTCGTGCGGATTCTCAACATCTAAAGAAGGGAGAAGCTTCCCAGCGTTTTTGTTGATCATTCGCAGAGCTTTATGCTTACGAGCCTCGATATCTTGTTCGCGGAGTTCCCCTTCCAATGTTTGTACGGTTTCCTTAAGCACCCGCACTTCATCGACAAGTTCGCTGTCGCTGCCCAATTTACGATGTAGATCCAATGATGATTCAATGTTGCCTATAAAACGCTCGGTACGCTTCGCAGAAAATTGCTGGTCATTAGCTTCCTTAGATCTACTCGTCAACGCTCTTTTGCGGATTTGTACGGATTTAAGTCGCTCGGTCACGCTATCAACCTCTGCAGTAACGCGCTGAAACTCTCGATCAAAGGCGGCAGGTACTTCTTTTTCCTTATCTGCGCCCGCAGCCAACTCTACTTCTTCAAGACGATGAGCTAGAACCCGTAGTTTTCGTTTGGCTGAATCATTGTGGCTACCACACATGGGACAATCCGATTCATCGTTTGCATGCGACACCAACCAACTCGATAGTTGAAGTCGACCCCTCTGCAATAATAATGCAGTCTGGTACTGCTGCACACCAGTTCGCATTCGGTTCATTTCTTCCAGTCGATGACGGAGCGTAGTAAGTTCGCGCGAAACAACTCGCTCTTCACTTTCCAAGTCATTCAGCTCACTTAGGGCATCTGAGATCGTTAATGTGCTAACCGCCAAAGTTAGGTCTGTTCGAGCGATTATTTCGTCAAGATGTTTGATCATTTGGTTTCGCGATATTTCATTCTCCAGCTTGGGGAGCAAACCAAGTTCCTGCGCCTCACTGTACTTAGACTTCAAGTCGGCAAGCCACCGTGCGGAGACATCTTCGGCATCCCTGAGTTCTCGCTCTTTGCGACGTAGAAGTTGACGGGCTCTGTTCAACTCGAACTGCTTAGCCATCAATGCTGATGTGACTGCACCAAGTATATAGGGGAAGATCTTCCTCAACTTTTCGCGGTGCTCGTAAGTGTTAGTCTTAAAAAATAAAACATCCGGATTGGCAACTACGTTCTGTGGTTGAAATGTGAAAGCAGCCAAATCTCGAAAAGCCGGACGCCCATCGAACCCCGAGACATCCTCCCCACCAGAAAAATCAAGATTAGACAGATTAGCTAGATCATCAAGTAGCCTTTTGACTGCTATAACGTTTGTATTTTTACTCAGACGGCTGGGAATCTTAGTTATATTCTTTGCTTCCAGCAGGAACATATCATTGGTGCTACGCTGAGACCCTGGCTCCTTTCGGGCCAAAAGTTTGTCACCTTGCTCGGTCGCCACAACGATGCCAAACCATTCACAGTATTTGCGAATGGTATTTACAGGAATAGAGCAAGTGCTTGCACCGAGACAGTAGTCTATGATTGGAATGACCGCAGATTTACCCGTACGCGAGGCGCCACTAATGACGTTGACCTTACCAAGTTCAAAACGCAACGTGCGAGGTTGGAATTTTTTGTTCCGCGGCCAAAGCACGATACCTCGAATTTGAAAATACATTAGAGCTTCACCCTCAATGTTGTCACGACCTCATGCACGGTGAGTTCACCGAACCAAGCGCCAAGTTTTTCTGCCAAATCCATAAGTTGCTTCACCTCATCGGATAGACACCTCGCCTTAGTCTGCGATAATGAAATCACTTCGCCGTTTTCTTCAAGTTTGATCAATTTTCCCGCAACCGCGAGCTCAATGGACTGCAAGCTGAGCTTACGCCAACGGATAGCACGCTCTTGAATTTGCAACAACAGGTCCTGTTTGGATACAGATGAATCCCCGAACTTTGCTGCAAACGCCCGTAAGCCAGAACTTTTAAAGGTACGTTTCACAAATTCAGAGGTTGCTTGATGAAGAATAATAGGAAGCACTAGAAATAGAAGAGGTAGAGGGGGTGAAGCACTTATGCGATTTGTCTCGACATATCCACAACAAAAACGCCAAACGATCGCAGCGCCCAGTGCCGGATTCTGAACATTTTGAACTTCTCTTGCCAACATATTACGCCACCTTCTTGCCCTTTAAATGAGTTTCGTAGTTAGGGTGCCAGCCTATAACCAACTCATCGGCGAGCATGTGAAAGCAACCAGGAATAAAGTGCCCTGGTGTAGACATTGCCTGAATTGGAGCAGCGAACTGCATGCAGTCTGAATAAAGAAATTGTCCTTGCTCTTGATCGGATCTTTCTCTGTAATTCAACCTACAAACCCGCTGTTTATTCTTCCATGAACGCTTAAGGACATCGTTTAGATCTTCAAAAGAGCTCTCATCAACTTCTCCCCGGACAGCCCAATCTGTCCGATCGAAGGAAGCCATTAAGTAATCGCTAACAGCTCCGAGCTTCTCTTCGTATGGCAGACCAATGATATCTAGTTGTCGAATGAAATTATCAGGAAGATATTCCCGTGATATTTCCTCTGAGGGATGATGTGCACGACTCGATAGAACCGTTTGTCGATCAATTTTTTGTACGAACGATGTGTACCAGACATGGAAGTCATTGCGTGCAATGACAGCAGGCTTTCCCGCCTCTAGCAGCATATCGATGTGGCGCTTCACCTGACCGCAAAGATGGTTGGTGATATCGCCAACCTTAGATGGGGATACGGGATGACTTCGAACTAGCGCCTCAAGATCTGCCTGAGGACTGCCGCTGCCCTGAGTCAGTTGAAAATTGCAAATAAGTCGTTCTAAAAGCGCCGGGTCGGCTGTAAACACCTTTTCGACGTATGGAGCAATTTCTGCGGAGACTCCTTTCTTCATATCGTAATGTGGAGTACTCCCCCATAACAAAGTGCGAGCTTGTGCGATGGCTAATCTAGCGCTTTCAGTAGTATTTGCCTTTGCGAAACTTTCAACGATCGGCCCTACAACTTTGCGAGAAACATAAAGCTCGAAAATAGCTTTGTCTACTTCAAACCCTGGTGATGCTGCAAGCTCAATCCAATTTGAAAGAGTTTTCCATAGTGATTTTGCTCGGTCAGCCACAGGATTAGCTGTAAGTGCGCTTTTACTCTGAACCAGTATAACGCCGCCAGCGCCATCCTCTTGGGCTACATCGTCAAGAAGCTCCAAACTGCACAAACTTCCCTCGGGTGCTTGAAGCAACAAATGAGTAAGTCGTGTAAATTGAAGGCTGTATCCTAACGCCTGACCCGGAACTTCGGTTCTACGCTTGGCTCGAGATTGACCTTTCGTTCTTGAAGTCGTCATCCTGTTTCCTCCAAATAGATACCAATTCACACATTTTGCTACACTTTACAAGAGGCGAATAGAAAAAAAGCGAGGTAATACCCAGTAGCCCACGTTTAATTCCCTGACATTTCAGTGCGCTCTCTGAAACCATAGTCACATTGCTACTGAATTACGGCTTTCACGGAAGGGGGTCATTATGGTGGTCTTGACAGAAAGGGAATTCAGGTTTAGCTTACTTATTAGCCAGTTAATGGCAAAGGCGATCCCAGTCAGAGGAGCCACATTTAAAAAGCCTGCTTTCGAGCAGGCTTTTTGCTTTTTTGCGTCGCTGACGTTAACTGAGAATCGCATCCAGCCTGGCAAGCACCTCATTGATAACGGCGTCAGGTATGCGTTCCAGACGCTTGCCGTTCCGGGCCGCCATATCGATAGTTCTGGGCTGGTCGCAGCGAATAACACCTGTTGTTTTGGTCCCCGCTTCTTCCAGTGAAACCGTGAAACCTGCTGTACGTGCAAAGTGTCCGCCGCTGGTGACGGGAACCACGACCGGTAGTCGGGTCAGCTTGTTAAACGATGCCTTCGATACAATGAGTACCGGACGTTTTCCACTTTGCTCGTGGCCAGCAATCGGATCCAGTGAAACAAGCCAGATTTCCCCTCTGTCCATTTACATGATCTCCTTGCCCACCGCAGGCGCATCAATCCATTCCCGATCCTCTTCGCTCATTTCGGCGTGCGGATCACACTGCGCCAACAGTTCCTCAAGCGAATAATGGGGCCGTTTCTGCGGTTCAATAATCAGGCAGCCATTATCTATAGTCATACCCACTTCGCTGTCTGTCGACAGCTCCAGCGCTTTCAGCACGGCGGGAGGAACCGCCAGCATGATGGATCCGCCAACCCTTTTCAGGCGAGTTTTGTACATAGAGGACCTCCGAATATTATATTTTAATATAACATTCAGGGTGGATTGTGCACAATTACTCATCAGATTCATGGTGGTTTCCTTAGCGTAATAAACCGTCATCCATCGAAGGACAGATCCCAGTTTTCAGCGGTGTGATGACCTGTAAAACGGCAACCATCCTGATACATCGGATACTTCTCGCAGGTCAGGAAGCATTGTGTGCAGGCGAGAACTGATTTCGTCGTAAGAAGACCGATGATAGAAAACGTTTTTTGTGGTTCAAAAGATTATGGCGAATCAGATAAACAAAATGCGGCGCAGCTTCCGTATCCGGGTTGCGCCGGAGGGATATCAGCGGTAGCGCGAAGGCCAGATTTGCTCAGGTGCAACGCCCTTCCCTGCCGCCTTCCTACGCCCCGAGTATCCTCCGTGAACGCCTCCCAGCTCAGCCTGAAAAAGCCCCCGCCAGTAGGATGAATTCACTGCCGCTTGCGGGTGAGATAGCGTGGATTATCCACGCTGTCTAACGTTACACCCGGAGGCATCATGAACCTCAGACAACAGCAACAGCAGGCGTTCGATCGCAGCGGAGAACCCCTTATCGTCGGCAACGTCAGCCACTGCCCGCTGCCACCCGAAACCCTCGCCGCGCTGGGCCCCGATTCACCCTATGTAGTGCAGGTATACGGCTCGGGACTGACCGGCGAGGTTTACCGGCTGCGCATCGCCGGCAAGGAGTACAATTTAAAAAAACGACGCGCCGTCGCCGGCGTCGCCAACCTCAACGGCCAGCTGTCGTTTTTAAATGAAGTGCAGCGCCGGCAGGCGTTGCAGCGGCTGAAGGATAACCCGGTCACCGCCCCGCGCTTCACCCACATCGTTCCGACGCTGTATGCCGATTATCGCCTCGGCATCCTGCTCTCGCCGTGGATCGATGGCGAGCTGATCCACCAGTTGACCCCGCCGCTGATCGCCCAGCTATTTACGACCCTGGAAGCCTGTGAGGAACAGGAGCTGATGGAGTGGGATCTCTGTCGTGGAAATCTGCTGGTGGACCGTCAGGAGCAGCTGTGGCTGTTCGATTTTGGCTATATGTATCCCTTCGATCCGCTCAGGGAATTCAACAGCAACGGTCTGGCCGATCCGCTGTTTCACTTTGTCGAGCGCTTTGAGACCCGCTTCTTTTTTAGCTGGCTGATGACCCAGGTTCCCGGCGCGGAGCAGCAGCTGGCGCACTATCGCGATCTGAAGCGGCTGGCGGTCGAAAGCTACCGGCGTAAGCTCGCCTGGCTCCGCGCCCGACAGGCCGCCCCGCAGGTGCAGGCCCATTTTCAGCAGATAACGGCGCGCTGGGTGTCGGCGCTGGCGGACCCAGCCGCGCTGAGCCGGTTATTTGCCGTGGAGGCTTTCCGCTCCCACGTGCTGGATATCGAAGACGATCTGCATGGCCAGTCGTGTACCTTACTCACCCTGCAACGTATCGACTGGGTGATAGGCCAGCTGGAACAGCATTATCGCTTTATCGCCGACGAAGGCGGTCTGTTTTACGATAACGAAGGCAAATCACAGCAGGCGCTGCTCAGCAGCTATGCGCAGAAGCGGCAGCAGGCGCAGCGGTACCTGCAGAACACCTCCACGCCAGGTTAGCGACGCTCGCGACCCTGCTTCTGCTTCGCCTGGTACATCAGCCGGTCAGCGGTGGCCACCAGCGCGTTGAGACTGGGGTGGCTGGCGGGATCGTACTCGACGCAGCCCCAGGAGAACGCCAGCTGCCAGGGGTTGGCCGCCTGCTGATTGAAACGGGCCACGTTGTGACTGAGCGTCTCCATCGCTGTCGCGGCGTCGTGGCGGCTGGTATTGGCGAACAGAATGATAAATTCGTCCCCACCCTGCCTGGCGAGGATATCGGACTCACGGAAGGCCGCTTTCATCAAATCGGCGATGGCGATCAGCGCGCGGTCGCCCTCTTCATGTCCCCAGGTATCGTTGATGTGCTTGAAGCGGTCGAGGTCGACAAAGGCAAGGCTTACCGGCTCATGGCGGCGCTGGGCCGTCAGCAGGGCATACTCGGCCAGGGTGAGGAATCCCCGGCGATTAAACAGTCCCGTCAGCTCATCCGAGGTTGCCGCATCCAGCACCTTGAACTCATCCTCCACGATCGCCGCCAGATCGCTTAAGATCTGCATTTCATGGGCGGAAAATGAACGCGGCTGGTGATCCATCAGACAGAACGATCCGACGGTCGCGCCATCCGGCAGTTGCACCGGATACCCGGCGTAAAAGCGGATAAACGGCGCCGCAATGACCAGCGGGTTATCGTGAAAGCGCTCGTCCTGCTGCATGTCGTTGACGATAAGCGGGTCGGTTTGCAGGATGGTATGGGCGCAAAATGAAATATCTCTCGGCACCGTGTCCACATCGAGACCGGCACAGGACTTAATATGCAGGAGATCTTCCCCCACCAGACTGATGGACGCCACCGGCAGGTTATACAGCGAACGGGCAAGCCTGGTCAGGCGATCGAAGCGTTCTTCTTTTCCGCTATTCAACAGCCCGGAAGAGCGTAGCGATTGTAGGCGACGCTGCTCGTCGGGATGAAGTCCGGCTAATTTCATTGTCTCTCTCTTGTCTCTTGCGCAGAATTCCGCCGGGTTTCTACAGAGAAACCCGGCGTTTTATCCTGCCAGGGGGAAAATAGTCGTCAGGTATCCCATGAGTTAAGCAGATTTCCCCTGCTCGTCAACCAGCGTGCCCCGGCGACTGGCGGCCAGGGCGCTGGCGGAATGCCATTAACGGCATTCTGCCCGGCAAAGGGGGAAGATCAGGCGCGGATAAACGCCAGCAGATCGGCGTTGATGGTATCGGCGTGGGTGGTGTGCATCCCGTGCGGGAAGCCAGGATAAATGATCAGCTGGCTGTTTGGCAGCAGCTTGTCCTGCAGGATGGCCGCATTTTTATAGGGAACCACCTGGTCGTCATCCCCCTGCAACACCAGCACCGGCAAGGTGATCGACTTAAGGTCTTCCGTCTGGTCGGTCTCTGAAAACGCCTTGATGCCTTCATAATGGGCCTTGGCGCTGCCGATCATTCCCTGTCGCCACCAGTTCTGGATCGTCCCCTGCGACACTTCTGCCCCGTCACGATTGAAGCCATAGAACGGGCCAGAGGCGACGTCGAGATAGAACTGGGCGCGGTTCGCCGCCAGCGCTTTGCGGAAACCGTCAAACACCTCGATCGGCGTACCGCCCGGATTCTGCTCGGTTTTCACCATCAGCGGCGGGACGGCGCTGATCAATACCGCTTTCGCCACCCGGCCCTGCGGCTGGCCGTAGCGGGCGACGTAGCGGGCGACCTGGCCGCCGCCGGTAGAGTGCCCGACGTGGACCGCATTGTGCAGATCCAGATGTTCCACTACCGCCGAAACGTCCGCCGCGTAATGGTCCATATCGTGCCCCTCGCTAACCTGATCGGAGCGGCCATGACCCCGACGGTCGATAGCGATGACCCGGAAACCTTCGGCAAGGAAAAACAACATCTGGTTATCCCAGTCGTCGGCGCTCAGGGGCCAGCCGTGATGAAAGACAATCGGCTGAGCTTCCTTTGGACCCCAGTCTTTGAAGTAAATGTTGACGCCGTCTTGGGTGGTGACAAATGCCATATTACAGACTCCTCTTTCAGGATAACCAGCCTGCAGGCCCGAGCCTGGGCTGAATGCCGACGGCGGCCGGCAGGAGTGCCGACCGCACAGGAATGTGATGCCTGTAACAGTGTAGAAGAAATTTGTCACCACGCCGGGTGAGTTACCCCGTCTCGTTTCATTTGCCGCCGGACTCCGTTACGCCGCACTCTCCTGCTGCCTGATACGCACGATCAGCGCGCCGAGCAGCGACAGGTCCAGCAGCACGGCGAAGGCGAAGCACACGCCGCTGCGCCCGGCCCCGGCAGTGTGTTGGGCCAACAGCGTCGCCACGATGACCACGACCACGCTCAGCACCGTTGCGCCATCGACTCTGGGCCCACACTGCGCCGACCGTCCCGCCGCAATCCACCAGGCGACAGCCGCCCCCGCCCCGCCGCACGCCACGCCCGGCAGCATGGCGGGCCAGTCCTGCCCGCCATACCAGGCCACCAGCGCCAGCAGCCAGCCGGCCGCCGACAGCAGAAAGGCCCAGCGCGTCGCCGCCAGGGGCGAGCGATAAAGCCAGGAATGCCCACGTGTGGATCCCCACCCGGCGCCGAAGGCGGCGATTAGCGCCGTCAGCAGACTCAGCATGCCGGTCACGCCGATAACGGGAACCATGTTTAACAGCAAGACTCCGGCGGCAAAAGCCACGCTCAGGGCGATGGCGCGGCCACGCGGCTCGATCATCCCCGCCGCGTCCGCGGCGGTGTAGCGGCTTACAACGTGCATAGTTGACTCCTGACAGGTGAAGCAGCATGAATTTAATTCATGTTGTTGTCTTTACATGCTCGTAGCCTATCGCCACTATATTGCCTTACACAAACGCATAGTTTTCAGCCATAGATGAGAAAAACTCAGCCATGAGAACACCCCGTCTACCGCCGCTGGGGGCGCTGCGCGCCTTTCATGCCGTCGCCCGCCACCGCAGTTTTAAACAGGCCGCCGAGTCGCTCGGCGTCAGCGCGACGGCGGTCAGCCATCAGATTAAACTGCTGGAGTCGGTGCTGGCGTGCCGGGTGTGCGAACGCAGCGCGCAGGGCGTTAGCCTGACTGCCGATGGCGAGATCCTCTACGCCGCCACGCAGCGCGCCTTTAGCGCCCTGGAGCAAGCCGTCGTCCAGATCGCTCATGCCCGTCAGCCGCCATCCTTAACTGTCACCACCACCTCCAATTTTCTCACCCACTGGCTGGTGCCACGGCTGGCGGACTTTACCGCTCGCTTTCCGGCTATCGACCTGCGTCTGCACACCAGCGTCGAACGGGTGGATCTGCAACTGGGTACCGTGGACGCCGCGATTCGCTATCGTGAAACGCCGGAGCCGGACCTGTGCTGCACGCTGCTGTATGAAGATCGTTTTATCGTGGTCGCCAGCCCGTCGCTGGGCCTCGCCCGGCATGAAGATCTGCAGCGGGTGACGTTGTTTCACGTCGCCAACCGCCGCGTGCCGGCCGACTCGCCAAACTGGGAGAACTGGCGCCGCCGCTATGGGCCGTCGACGCTGAATATTGATGCGGGGTTAACCTTTAGCGATGAGACCCATGCCCTGCAGGCGGCGGTGGCCGGCCAGGGGGTGGTGATCGCCAGCGAACTGCTGGCGCGGGATCTGCTGCAGCGCGGGGTGTTGTCCGCGCCGTTTAGCTGTGCATTACCGGGCGCCTGCTACTACCTGGTCACCACCGAGGCAGCGGCGCAGCGCGCGGATATTATCGCTCTGCGGGAGTGGCTGGTCGGCCAGATGGTATTAGGTGACGGTCGCCATCCGGAGGAAGAGTAGCGGGCTTACCAGCCGCAAACGTTGGTCTCTTCATCGGACTCGTAGCCGCGAACGATATTGATCAGATCCTTCACCGCATCAGCGGCGGTGAGCGGGTCGCGCAGCGCCGCCAGCGAGGAAAAGGTTTTATCAACCGAGACGCCGTTATTATTATTGGTGACGGTTAACACCCACTCCCCTTCTTCGTTACCACCCGGCAGATCATTCAGTAGACTATTTACCGCCTCCACCGCGTGCTGCGGAATATAAAGCGCCATCGGTTTGAGATATATTTTTTCACGTTTTTCGTGAAGCTGGCCGTTCTCTACCGCCAAGGCATAGCCTTTATTTTCACTGTTCATCTCTGGTTATCCCTCGATGAGAATTTTCGGATCAACGTAAAAGTCGACATTAAAAACCGTGTCCTCGCTGAGCGCCTCAATACAGTGCCATTTCTCCGGCGGAAAAACGCCAAACTGCCCGGCTTCAATGGTCAGGGTTTCAACAGGATCAGGGCTGGTTTCATCGGCATAGCCGAGATAGCGGATCGCCCCCTGCATCACCGAGAGACGAGGATAGACGCCCTGCCGGGTGCCAGCATCCAGATGGCGACGCCAGATAGAGGCCGGGGCGGTCTCTTTGGTCCACAGCGGCGTGCTGCGGGTGTGAACGTAATGGGTGGGAATAATGATTCGCTGCATGATTGTGCCTCACTTTACCGTCTCAAATCCGACGGTCAGAAATAGCCTATATGATGCATATCATATACCCCTTTTAAACGCTAAGGATATTATTTTATTGCTGATTTTACCGTCTACTCCTTTTTATACCTCTCAGGGATTAGCGACGCGGTAAAATAAAAAAGGCGATTTCAGGATCCTGAAATCGCCCGGGAGAATAAAAATAAACGCGTTAAAAATTTGTTAGCGCAGCGGACTCGGCTTGCCGATTAAATACCCCTGGACCAGGTCGCACCCCAGCGCCTGCAGCGAGGTCAACTGCTCTTCGGTTTCCACGCCTTCCGCCACAATACGCATATGCAGACTCTTTCCCATACTGATAATCAGGCGAACGATATCCAAATCGTCTTTTTGCTCCGGAATATTGATAACAAACGAGCGGTCAATTTTGATTTTATCGAACGGGAAGTAGCTTAAACGCGACAGAGAAGAATAGCCGGTACCAAAGTCATCAATGGAAATCTGAATGCCCTGCTCGCGCAGCTGGCTGAGAATTTCCAGCGAACGGGTATTCTCATTGAACACGTCCGACTCGGTGATCTCCAGATCCAGGCGTCGCGGATCGAGGCCGGTCTGCTGCAGCACGCCGATAATGGTATCGGTCAACGACGTGTTCATCAGTTGAATCGGCGAAACGTTGACCGAGACTTTTAGCGGCGTCGCCCAACTGGCCGCTTCGGCGCAGGCGGTTTTCAGCACCCACTCGCCGAGGGTATTGATCAGGCCGATTTTCTCCGCGACGGGAATAAACACCGTCGGCGGCACAGCGCCGCGCACGGGATGGAACCAGCGAACCAGCGCTTCATAGCCGTAGATTTCACGCGTGACGGTGTCGGCGATCGGCTGGTAGTAGACTTTAAATTCGTCATGGGCCAGCGCCTGCAGCAGGTCATCTTCGAACGATTTATTCTCCTGCAGGCGCTGCAGCATGCCCGGCCGGAAAATTTGCACATGACCGCTACCCTCTTTTTTTGCCTCGTACAGCGCAAGGTCGGCACACTTGTACAGATAATCGGTCCGGCTTTCGCCGTCAGAGATAACGATCCCGATGCAGGCGTCGATATTAATCTGCGCATCGTAGATCTGATAGGGCTGGCTGATCTTCTCCCGGATAACATTGGCGCGCTCGAGAGCCATCTCTTCTGTCAGATCGTAAGAGAGCATCGCGAACTCATCGCCGCCAAGGCGATACAGCGTCTCGGAGGTTTTGCGGAAAAAAGAGAGACGGCTGGCCAGATCCTGCAGCAGCTTATCGCCAGCATCATGGCCGAGGGTATCGTTCACATCCTTAAAGCTGTCGAGGTCGAACAGCATCACCACCGCGCAACCCTGATAGGGACGCACCTGGTTGACAATCTCCTGCAGCCGCTGCCAGAAAGAGAGACGATTCGGCATACCGGTCAGCGAATCATGGTAGGCATCGTACTGCAGTCGGCGGTTCTGCACCTGCAGCTTCTCTTTCGAGGCCTGCAGATCGTTGGCCAGCGTCTTCATGCGCACATGGGCGCGACGCAGGTTATTATTCTGCCGGAGCATCAGCAGACCGAGAGTAATACACATGGCGATCAGCAGAATGGAGATCACCGAATAGATATAATAAAGATGCTGGATTTTATCATGCGTGATATTAACAATATTAATATCTTGCGTCAGGGTGGCGGCGGCCATTGAGGTCAGGGGGCCATCCAGTTCACTCAACACCGGCAGGATCTGTTTGACCTGCTCCGGCGTCATGGTATCAACTTGTTTATCAAGCAGATGAAGATTACGAATCAGCGTCGCGACCACCGTCTTCCGCTGTTCGCTTTTATTAATAAATTTACCCAGATCGCCCTGCTGCAGGAGTTCGATCTGGCTCATCATGATCTCCAGGCGCAGGCGCACCTCATCGTGGTCCGCCCCTTCGGCCCCGATCGCCATTCCCGCCAGACGAGACTCCAGTCGCATATATTCCGACACCATCTGCGACATTGACCACGAGTCTGTATAGCGGGTAAATTTTTGCAACTCACTCTGTCGCTCATGCACCAGATAAGTAATATATCCGGTAACAATAAATAACGACAAAATAATAGCCGTGAGTATTCGATTCAAGATCCAACCCTTACTCTATAATAATCTTAGAAACTTGCCAGGCCGATCGGGAATAATAGATCTGGTTTTGTAATTCAGCGCTGCTGTCGTAAGGGTAGACGATAAATAATGGACCTTTATCGCGAACACGCATATATTCGCCGTTCATTTTTAACGCCATAATGACCGGGAATTTATAAAAATCATCAATCGGAATAATGGTGGTGTAGTCGTTAAGCGCCAACACGCGGGCGGATTTGCCCTTAGCACCGACTAAATCCATGAGTTTATTAAGGGGAATGCCCTCAAAACGAACCTTACCGGTGTACCAGGGTGTGGTGGTTTCCACCGTCTTCATCCCCAGTTTTTCCAGCGCCGCGAGGTCAAAAACGGCCTTGTCACCGACGTTCGTATTCCCGATTTTTCCGGAAATGGTCAGTACAGGTTTTCCTGTCGGCGCAGGCAGTTTTTCAGCATAAGCAGAAGGCAACATGACAGAACAAAATAACACTGCAAGAAGTAGACGCATTTAACTCACCATTCCAGAGAAGGAGACATGTTAAGTGTAAACCATTTACGTCAATTCTTAAAAGGTGTCCCTCTTTGTTATCCGTTGATTTAATTAAAAGTATAAGCTGGCTGGCAAATTGCCAGAATGTTTAGTACAGGGTGTGATTTAGCCCGCCTTTCTCGTCGCTTCTTTTTTGCACCATCTCCCCGCTTAGCAGGCAAACTACTTTCCTCCAGGGCCGCTGCGCGGTAGTCTCAGAGCAGACGCAATAGTAAAAGCGTCTCATTCCAATAACGACAAATTACGTGACTGACAGGACAGGGTATGGATTCAACAATAAGCGTGCAGCCCGTCGAGGCGCCAGATTCATTGCTTCGCGCCCGGCGGGCGGCATGGGGCAGTTTTGCCGGCGCGGTGGTCGACTGGTACGATTTTCTTCTCTACGGCATTACCGCCGCGCTGGTGTTCAACCGCGAATTTTTCCCGCAGATCGGCCCGGCGATGGGGACACTTGCCGCCTTTGCCACTTTCGGTGTCGGGTTTCTTTTTCGCCCGCTCGGCGGGATTATCTTTGGCCACTTTGGCGACCGCCTCGGGCGCAAACGGATGCTGATGATGACCGTCTGGATGATGGGTATCGCCACCGCCTGCATCGGCCTGCTCCCCTCGTTCAGCCAGATCGGCTGGTGGGCGCCGGCGCTGCTGGTGTTCCTGCGGGCGGTTCAGGGGTTTGCCGTCGGCGGGGAATGGGGCGGCGCGGCACTGCTTTCGGTGGAGAACGCCCCGAAGGGAAAAAAAGCCTTTTACAGCAGTGGGGTGCAGGTGGGCTACGGCGTCGGCCTGCTGCTCTCGACCGGGCTGGTCTCGCTGATCAGCAGCCTGACCACTGACGAGCAGTTCCTCAGCTGGGGCTGGCGCTTACCGTTCCTGTTCAGCGTGGTGCTGGTCCTTATTGCGCTATGGATCCGTAACGGCATGGCGGAATCGCAGGAATTTGAAGCACAGCAGAGCCAGGCCAACCTTCAGCCAGAGAAGAAGCGATTACCGGTGGTGGAAGCGCTGCTCCGCCATCCGGGGGCGTTTTTATTGATTATTGCGCTGCGGCTGTGCGAGCTGCTGACGATGTATATCGTCACCGCCTTCGCCCTCAGTTACTCCACGCAAAACCTCGGTCTGCCGCGCGAACTGTTTCTCAACATCGGCCTGCTGGTGGGCGGGCTTAGCTGCCTGACTATCCCCTGCTTCGCCTGGCTGGCTGACCGCTATGGCCGTCGGCGGATCTATATCACCGGGGCGCTGATCGGTACCCTGAGCGGGTTTCCTTTCTTTATGGCGATGGAGAGTCAGTCCGTCTTCTGGATCCTGTTCTTCGCCCTGATGCTGGCCAATATCGCCCATGATATGGTGGTCTGCGTCCAGCAGCCGATGTTTACCGAGCTGTTCGGCGCCAGCTATCGCTATAGCGGCGCCGGCGTCGGCTACCAGGTGGCGAGCGTGGTCGGCGGCGGCTTTACGCCGTTTATCGCCGCGGCGCTGGTCACCTTCTCCGGCGGTTCATGGCACAGCGTGGCCCTCTATCTGACCGCGGGATGCCTGCTGTCGGCGCTCACCGCCCTGCTGATGAAAAAACAGACCGTCCACTGACCCACCTGCGGGGGGCGTGACCCGCGCCCTCCGGTAAGGAGAATGCATGTCTCTGTTGTCCCTGGCCGACTGCTGGCCTCGCCGTTTTACCCCCTCCTCGCTGGCGCTGCAGTTTTGCGAGGACCCCACCCAGGCGGAACAGCCGCTGTTTGCCAAAGCCAGCGCCGGGGAGGCCGTCGCCCAACTCTGGCAGGCGCCGCAGGGATTTGTGGTGCCCGGGAGCTATCGTCAGTTTGCGGACCTGCCGGCGGTCAGCGCGCATTTTGCCGCGCGCGGCTGGCCGGTATGGCTTCGCCGCTCCGGGGGCGGTCTGGTGCCTCAGGGGCCGGGCATTATCAACCTGAGTCTCGCCTGGCCGGTGCAGCAGTCGCTCGGCGAGGCCGCCGAACCCATCTACCTCTCGCTGTGCACGGTGCTGCAGCGTACCCTGGCGCGCTTCGGCGTTGCCAGCCACGCCCGGGCGGTAAACGGTTCCTTTTGCGATGGCAGGTATAACCTCGCCTGCGGGGAGGGCGAGGAGGCGCGCAAGATTGTTGGCACCGCCCAGTACTGGCGGCCGCTGGCGGCAGGCCGCGGCCACGTGGTGCTGGCCCATGCGGTGATCCTTATTGACGCTGACCTTACCGCGGCGCATCAGGCGGCGAACGCCTTTGAAGCGCAGCTCGGCAGCGAGCGGGTCTATTGCGCCGACAAAACCGTCACCCTCGCGCAGCGCCTTCCCGGCGAGCGCCATCTGCTTCCCCGTTTTAGCGAGGCGCTGGCGCGAGAGCTGGACGCGGCTCGCTGAAGGTCGCTTTCAGGTAGCGGCTGAAGGTTTCCACCGCGCGCGACACGCGCGGAGTATATGGCCGGATGACATACAGCCGATCGGCGAACACCTCCACCGGCTGCCACGCCGGCAGCAGCTCCTGCACCAGCCCGCGGCCAATGGCCTCCCGGGCGCTGAAATCCGGCAGCAGCGCCACCCCAAGCCCCGCCAGCACGGCATCGCGTAGCGACTCGCTGTTATTCGTGGCGAAGGGCCCCTGCACGTTGATGGTCACCCGTTCATCGGGCGTCTGGCGGGAGGCGAACGTCCACTGCGGACGCTGTGGCCCACGGGGATAGGTCAGGCACTGGTGGTGGCGCAGATCGTCGGGGGTCTCCGGGCGGCCATGGCGGCGAATATAGTCAGCGGACGCGACGATCAGCGTCGCGGTGTGACACAGCGGCCAGGCGACGTGGGTGTCCGGGAGCGCCTCGCGCCGACAGTGGCGGATGGCGAGGTCGAACCCTTCGCTGGCCAGAGAGACCAGCCGGTCGGTCACCTCAAGCTGCAAATGCAGCTGGGGATGCTGATGCAAAAACGGCGCAATCACCGGGACCAGCTGCTGGCGGGAAAAGGCCACCGGCGCGGTCAGGCGCAGCGTTCCCCGCAGCGGCCCGCCCTCATCGCAGGCGCCGGTGAAAATTTCCCGCAGCTGACCAAACGGCTCGTTGAGCTCCGCCACCAGCCGCAGTCCGTCGTCGCTGAGGCTGACGCTGCGGGTGGTGCGATGGACCAGGGTTTTCCCGGTCACCCGCTCCAGCTCGCTGATTTTCTGGCTGATGGCCGACTTGCTGATCCCCAGCTTTTCCGCGGCCCGGGTATAGCTTTTTTGCTCTTCCAGCACCGTCAGCCAGTACAGATGAGCCCAGTAACTCTCCGGACGACTCTCGCTCATGTGATTGTTCACCAGTAAAAACAATGTATTCAACTATAGCGGTTTTTGCCCGCGACGGCATCGGCTAGCATCCTGTTCAGTTCGTCATTATTCCCTAACGATAAGGAACACCTGCATGCCATTACTGACATTTGACCTGATTGAAGGCCGTACGGAACAGGAGATCAGAACCCTGCTGGATGCCGCCCATCGCGCCGTGCTGCGCGCCTTCGAGGTACCGGAACGCGACCGCTACCAGATTGTTCACGAAAACAAAGCCCACCATATGGTGATTGACGATACCGGCCTCGGACTGACCCGCACGCGGGATCTGGTGGTGGTGCGGGTCTATACCAGCCCGCGCAGCGAGGCGCAGAAGCAGCGCTTCTTCGCTCTATTGCAGGAGGAGCTGGCGGAGCACTGCGGTCTGAGCGGCGATGATGTGATGGTGTCGATTATCAGTAATCAGAAAGGTGACTGGAGCTTTGGCCGCGGGGTCGCGCAGTATCTTACCGGCGATCTGTAACCCGCCGCCCGAAGAGCGCCCTTTAGCGGCGGGCTGCCGTCGCGATGCGCTGGCGCGCCTGCTGCTCAATATTCTCCAGCAGTTCCTGGACATCATCTTCATCAATATCGAGGAACTGGCCTTCCAGCAGCGCGGCGTGAATATCCTCCCGGGTGACCG
Organism: Klebsiella sp. K-Nf6; assembly: GCF_002806655.1. Taxonomy (NCBI): domain Bacteria; kingdom Pseudomonadati; phylum Pseudomonadota; class Gammaproteobacteria; order Enterobacterales; family Enterobacteriaceae; genus Klebsiella; species Klebsiella sp. K-Nf6. The sequence continues at coordinate 112,648 of NZ_PIBN01000002.1, forward strand.
AGATGCCCAGCGGCACCGCCCGGGGCTTGACCTCCTCCGCCGCCAGCGGATGGGGGTAGCGGCGGCCAACCAGGTTATTAAACACGATGGCCAGCAGCGCCAGCATCAGCGAGTTGAGCAGCACCGGCGTCAGCACAAAGTGATAGCCTTCGCTGTGCACCCCGGCGCCGCCGAGGATCGCCGTCAGAGCCACCGCGCCGCCGGGGGGATGCAGACAGCGCAGAAAATACATCCCGGCGATCGCCAGCGCGGCCGCCAGCCCGCAGGCCAGCGCCGGATGGGGAACCAGCATGCCCACCGTGACGCCGATCAGCGCCGACAGCACATTACCGCCGACAATCGACCACGGCTGCGCCAGCGGGCTGCTCGGCACGCCAAATAACAGCACCGCCGACGCGCCCATGGGGGCAATAAACCACAAATTGACTTCGCCGAGCAGCCAGTGGCTGAACATGCTGGTTACCGCCAGCCCGGTGCCGGCGCCAATGGATCCCAGCACGATATGCCGGCGGGCCACCGGTAGCGCGTGCGGCTTCAGGCGCCCAAGGAAAATCCGCAGCCGTGAAAACAGCCCCGCAGAAATGACACTCAACATCGCTTTATCGCTTAGGTCATAGGAATTACTTATATTTTCTTTTTTTAACCTTACATTAACAACCCTGTATTTCACAGGGGGATAGCGTGGGCAATCTCGTCCAGAGGGCACAGGGCTGTGAATTCTCGCGTGGACTGATAGAATCCCTTTTCTGTCAGGGGGATACCCCTTTTGCGAACTGAAGGTCATAACCCAGTGAATAATAAAATCTCTTTAGCGAAAGAAGTGGCATGGGCCAGCCAGAATATGCCGCGTACCCTGCGTCAGGTCGCCGCCCTGCCCGACCTCAGCGGCGTGCGCCTGGCCTGCTGTATGCACCTCGACATGAAAATGATCCCGCTGGTGCAGGGGATCCTCGACAAGGGCGCTCAGGTCTTTTTAACCACCTGTAACCCCACCACCGTGCAGGACGACGTGGTGGCCTGGCTGGTGGAGCGCGGCGCCGAGGCCTGCGCGTGGCGCAATATGAGCGATGCCGACTGGCAGCAGTCATGGGAAAAAGCGATTGCCTGGCAGCCCACTCACCTGTGCGAGATGGGCGCCGATATCACCACCCTGCTCCACCAGCGCGGCGAGTTCGGTAACATCGTGGCGGGTCTGGAAGCCACTGGCTCGGGCGTCAATCGGCTGGGCGATATTCAGCCAGGCTATCCGATCTTTAACTGGGACGATCTGCCGGTCAAAGAGGGGCTGCACAACCGCCATATGGTCGGTCTCACCGCCTGGCACACCTTCTTCCAGACCACTCATCTCACCCTGCATGAGAAAAAAGTGCTGGTGATCGGCTACGGCCTGGTCGGCCAGGGCGTCGCGGCGGCGGCAAAAGCCTTTGGCGGCCAGGTGATGGTGGCGGAGATCGATCCTGCCCGTCGTCTGCAGGCGGCCTACGACGGCTGGCACGTGGTGGATTTGCAGGAGGCTATCGCCTCAGCGGACGTGGTGGCCACGGCGACAGGCGGGAAAAACGTGGTTAATCGCCAGGCGCTGGACCGCGCGAAAGCGGGCGTATTTATCCTTAACGTCGGCCACGTGGCGGAAGAGATCGACGGCGAGTACCTGCGCCAGTACCCTCAGGAAGAGGTGATGCCGTATATCAACGCCTACCGCATGGCCGACAAAACCCTCTATCTGCTGGCCAATGGTTCGATGCTCAACCTGACAGCGGGCTTCGGCGACAGCCTGAACGCTTTTGACGTCACCCTGGCGGTGATGGCCAGCGGCATCCGCCATATTGTCACCGACGGCATGCGCGCCCCGGCGCAGGTTTACCTCCTGCCCCAGGCGGTCTGGCAGCAGGCGCTGTAAACGCAGCGCATCGTCCCCCCATCGTGGAGACGATGCGCTCTACCATCAGGACGACGGCGCGGTATCGGGCAGCACAATGTTGCTCTGCGCCAGCGTTCCCATCTGGTTGTACATCACGCTGGCGGCATCCAGCAGGTGCATCGCCAGCGCGGCGCCGCTGCCCTCTCCCAGGCGCATGTCCATATCGAGATACGGCCGCAGACCCAGCGCGTCCAGGGCGATCTGCGCCCCTTTCTCCGCCGACAAGTGCGAAGGGATAAGATAAGGATGCGCCGTCGGGGCCATGCGACACGCCGCCAGGGCAGAGGCATAGGAGAGGAAGCCATCCAGCACCACCGGCAGGCCACAGGAGGCCGCCCCGAGGATCACCCCGGTCATGCCCACCAGATCGTAACCGCCCACCTTCGCCAGGACATCCAGCCCCTCCTCCGGGTTCGGCTGGTTAAGGGCTATCACCTGGCGCACCACCGCCACCTTATGGCCCCGCTGCGCCAGCGGCAGATTGGCCCCACAGCCCACCACTGCGTCAGGATCGCTGCCCGTCAGGACACTGATCACCGCTGCGGCCGGGGTGGTATTGGCCATTCCCAGTTCGCCGACGCCAAAAACTTTCACCCCGTCGGCGGCGAGCTGGCGGGTGAGATGCATGCTGGCCAGCAGCACCTGCTCCGCCTGCTGGCGACTCATCGCCGCCGTCCGGGCGATATTCCCGCTACCGCGGGCCACCTTGAGGTTAATCAGGCCCGGCAGCGGGTCGGCATCGATGCCGACATCCACCACCTGCACCCTGGCCCCGGCCTGCGCCGCCAGCACGCAGACGCCGGTGTTGCCCCGCACCATATTGCCGGCATGAATGGCCGTCACCACCTGCGGCGAAGGCGTCACGCCTTCATGCCAGACGCCATGGTCGGCGCACATGACCACTATCGCCTTCTCCGCCAGCGCCAGCTGCCCCTGCAGCCCCGGCAGACCAGCCAGTTGCACGGCCAGCGTCTCCAGACGTCCAAGGCTACCGGGCGGCTTTAACAGGCCATCAATATGCTGCTGAGCGCGCGCCATGCCCGCCACATCGGGCTGCGGAATGGCAGCCAGTAACGCAGAAAGTGTTTCCATTCTGTTCCTCATCGTTGGCGCCAGGCCTTACAGCAGCGCCAGTAAAAAGAGTAATTCACCCAGCTCAATCGCCGCCCCGAGAGTATCCCCGGTCTGCCCGCCGAGGGTTCGCTTCAGCGCCCATCCCAGACCCCAGATCAGCACCAGGGTGATCAGCGCGGCGCGCAGGCCCTGCAGCCCCAGCAGGACGGTGGCCAGCGCTACCCCCATCGCCATCGTCACCAGCGTCTGCTGCAGGCTAACTTTGCCAATAAACAGATTGCCCAGCCCCTTTTCCCGCGCGTAGCGATGACGATACATCAGCAGCACCGCCATTCCGCGACCGACGGCGCAGGCCGCCGCCAGCGCGGCGATGGGGTGGGTATCGCGCAGCAGCAGCTCGCCGACCACCAGCACTTTCGCCACCAGCACGAAGATCAGCGCCAGCCCGCCGTGGGTGCCCAGCCGGCTGTCGCGCATGATCTCCAGCATCCGATCGCGGGTGCGGGCGGAGAAGATGCCGTCGCAGGTATCAGCCAGCCCGTCAAGGTGAAATCCGCCGGTGAGCAGCGCCAGCGCCAGCACGCCGAACAGCGCCGCCAGCGGGACGCCGCACCACGGCTGCAGGAGGAGCGCCACTGCGCCGGCGATGGCGCCGAGCAGTAAACCGACCAGCGGAAAGGTGACGATACTGCGCTGGTACTGTTCGATCTCCAGGCCCTGAGATAACCGCGCCGGGACCGGCAGGCGGCTGATAAACGAGAGTGCAGCAAAGAATGACTTAATCACGTGAGGTTGACTCCTGTCGGCGAAAGCAGCGGAAGAGTTCGGTCGCGCCCGGTCAGCACCTGAGTTTGTCTTCTGGCGAATCGATCGTCGGAGAGGTGAGAGGTGTTGAGATATCGCCCTGACGCCGCTGCGTCAGATGCCCGGCCAGGATGAGAGAAACCCTTCCGATATCAATACGTTTTCGCGGGGCAGTATAGCAAAGAGTCGGTGAGGAGAGTCAGTTGCCGGGACAAAGTTTTGCAGAAAAAGAGACGAATGGGGAGGTAGAGCAGAACAGCCCGGCGACGTCGATCGCCGCCGGACCGGCAGGGATTAGCCTTCGACTTTGGCTTCGCCCATCACTTTCAGTTTTTTGGAGATGTCGCGGCGCTCTTTGGACAGCTCGGCATTTTTGATGATGTAATCATCAACGCGATCTTCGTAATCGCTCTTCATGCTGGCGATGATGCCCTGGATAGCTTCCACGCTCATGCCCGGTTTGATGTAGTCGCTGAGGTTGTCCAGCAGCAGAACGCGCTTCTGGTTATCACGGATCTTTTTCTCAACGTCCTGAATTTCACGCTGCAGTTTGTTCTTACGACGGTACAGACGAACAAACTCCAGTACGTCCTGGAAAGAAGGCTTAGTTGTTTCCATTTTTACACCCCTAATAATTGAGATTCGGATTCGTAAAGCGACTGCGTTATAGGGCTAACATAACTGCTAGCAGTCGCTGATGACAATGTTTTTTCCTTTGCGTTTATCATAACCCTAAACGCTGCTGAATCGAAACAACCCATGCAGTTACCCGGTGCATCTGGTGCTTATTTGCGCAACGCGCGGCAGATCAGATGCGACAGCAGCTCCAGCTGACGCGCCAGTTCAATCGAGAGCCAAACATAGCCATGAATTGGGGTTTCCGCCAGGCTGTCGTCACCCTGCTCTTTCATCAGCTGGCGCAGTTCGAGGACGATCTCATTCAGCTTTTCATTGTTGGCGCGCACAGGCTGAGGGTTCCCTTCATACAAGGCGTGGGCGATGGCCAACAGCGTCTGCTGGGTCATCTGCTGCGTCTCCCGCAGGGTATGCGCATTGAGCATCACAAAATGACCCGGACGGGTGGCCCACCAGGCATTGATCTGCAGCTCCAGCATGCAGACGAGGTTGCGGCTGACGGTCTGGATAGCCTCGAAGATCGCCTTCTGGATGTGCGTCTCTTTGCTGGCGGGGGTGATCAGCCCGCGCATTTTGACGACGTCGTTCAGCGCCTGCTGGAGATGCTTTTCCAGCCGCGGCCGATCCACTAAATTTGGTGAGAAGCCGGCCTGGTAGAGGCGGTTAAAGTTGGTGACATAGCTGGCCATCTGGATGCGCCAGTGGATGAACGCCCGCTGCGGCCAGATACCGGTAAACAGCATCGCCAGCAGCGAGCCGAAGATCACGTCGCCGCTTCGCCACAGCGCGGTATGCATATCGCCGGGCGGCGCCCCTACCACCACCGACAGGGTAATGCCGATCAGCAGGGCCTGATAGGGTTTCTTGCCCAGCGCCAGCCAGCCGCAGAGGAACATCGCCGCCGCGCACCAGAGGACCATCAGCGGCAGAGAGATGAGCTCAAGCTTCAGCGCCACCAGCCCCAGCACCGAACCGAGGATCGTGCCGCCGATGCGCTGAAACGCCCGCGGCACGACGTTGCCCCAGAAGGAGATCGGCCCCATCACCACCACCAGGGTGATGAGAGGCCAGGTCCCCTCAGGCACGTTCAACAGCCGCACCAGCAAAAAGGTGAGCACAAAGGCCAGCGCAATCCGCACACCATGCACCACCCGATAATGGCGATACAAGCGGATCTCAAATGGCTTGAGTGATTTATCAGCGCGCACAACCCTCTCCGGCAAAACGAAAAGGCCAATTGTAACTGCTTTTTCGCCCGGAGCGTGCCGGGAATGTAAAAATCCTTGTCCGGAACAGGGGTAAACCGCTACGACGCTACGCGCTCAACGGGGACATACATGTCGATATCCCAGTAGCCATCATGGTTGCCGTCGTTGAGATAGATCTCAAAACAGGGCCTGGGGGCCACGCGATACGTCGTGCTCTGCAGCAGGCTGTCGAAAAACTGCATCCACGGGGTGGCGAAATCGTAATCCACCACCCGCGCGCGGGCGCAGGCGTAATCCCCGTCGGCAATCGCCGCCAGTATCACCCCTTCGCTGTTGGCGGGAATGACATAATCCTCATCCACGGTGACCGCCGTCGCGCAGCGCAGTTTTTCCGCCGGCACTTCCTCCGGGTTATCGTAGTACACGGCAACCCATTCGCGGGCGGGCACCTGATGGTTCTCAACCCACATCATCAGTTGCTCAAACCCCTGCTTGACCGTTTGATCCCAGGGCCCGACCAGATGGAAACCGGCAATGGTTTTCTTGCCGAGGGTGGTGACGCTGTAGTTCATCTTGCCTCCTTCGTGGATAAATGACTGTATGAATATACAGTTAATTTAGCAGGAGATCCCCCCTCAGTATGTGCGCGAATTCACAGAGTCGCCATCACCACTGCTGAAAAAACAGACACCTCGCCAGCATGAGCGACAGGCGAAAAAAAACCGCCTGCAAAGAGGCGGTTGGCGTGGTTACAGCTCGTGGTGCAGGTAATCGCTCATTCGCGAGAACACCCCGCCTTTATTGATGCTTTCCAGGGTGACCAGCGGATAGTGCCCCACCACCTTGTCGCCGTCATACAGCGAAATCTCACCAACCCGCTGGTTGGCGGCGATTGGCGCCTCAAGATCCTTCTTATCCAGCACATATTTCGCTTTAATCCGCGACACTTCCGCCTTCGGCAGCGCTAACCAGAAATCCTGATCGGTGCCGAGCTTAATCTGCTCTTTATCGCCGTACCAGATGCGTTCGGTGCCGACCTTCTGGCCTTTCTGCAGCACCTGCACGGTGTCAAAGTTCTGCTGCCCCCAGTGCAGCAGTTTCGCGGCCTGCTGCTCGCGGCCCTTCGGACTGTCCGCCCCCATCACCACGGCGATCAGCCGGCGCTGGCCATCCACCGCCGAGGCGATCAGGTTGAACCCGGCGCCCGAAGTGTGGCCCGTTTTCAGACCATCGACGTTCATGGTTTTATCCCACAGCAGACCGTTCCGGTTTTGCTGGGTGATCCCGTTCCACGTTAGGCTTTTCTGGCTGTACATATGGTAGACGTCAGGTTCGCCATGAATAATCGCCCGCGACAGCACCGCGAGGTCATAGGCCGAACTGTGCTGGCCCGGGGCGTCGAGGCCGTGGACGGTTTCGAAATGGGTGTCCCGCAGGTGCAGTTTTTCGACATACTGATTCATCAGGGCGACAAACTGCGGCTGGCCGCCGGCGACATAGTCGGCCAGCGCGACGCAGGCGTCGTTACCGGAGTCGACAATCAGCCCACGGCTGAGGTCGCGGACGCTGACGCGATCCCCAGGCTTTAAGAACATCAGGGATGACCCGTCGAACACCGGGTTGCCCTTCGCCCAGGCGTCTTTACCTACGGTGACGATGTCGTCAAAGGTGATACGATGGCTGTCGATGGCGCGATCGACCACGTAGCCGGTCATCAGTTTGGTCAGACTGGCAGGATTGCGCTGCTGATGTTCGTTACCCGCGGTCAGGACCTGACCGGTGGTGTAATCCATCAGCACCCAGGAGCCAGCCTGAATAGCCGGTGGCGCGACCGTAGCAGGGAAGTCGACGGCAAATGCGCAGGAAACGCTCGAAGCGAGCAAAGATACAGCAATAAACAAACGGCCTTTCAACGGCATATCCTCTAGATTTACAGATCCGCCGTCCTTTTTACGGAACTTCGCGTTTCATATCAGGGTTTAATTGCAAGAAAATATGACACAGCAGAGGATGTTGCTTGCCGTTACCCTTCTGATGCCCGGGCAAATCGTTTACCATACCCGTCGCACGCCACCACGGATAATGAACAGACTATGCAAGATAGCGTCAACCAGCCCGGATTTTTATTCCACGATTATGAAACCTTCGGCACCAGCCCTTCCCTCGACCGGCCGGCGCAGTTCGCCGCCATCCGCACCGACGCGGAGCTGAACGTGCTGGGCGAGCCCGAGGTGTTTTACTGCAAGCCTGCTGACGATTACCTGCCGCAGCCGCAGGCGGTGATGATCACCGGGATCACCCCGCAGGAAGCGCTGGTCAAAGGGGATAACGAGGCCGCGTTTGCCCGCCGCATCCACGATCTGTTCACAGTGCCGCAAACCTGTATCGTCGGCTATAACAACGTGCGCTTTGATGACGAAGTGACGCGGAATATCTTTTATCGCAACTTCTATGACCCTTATGCCTGGAGCTGGCAGCACGATAACTCGCGCTGGGATCTGCTCGACGTGATGCGCGCTTGCTATGCCCTGCGCCCGGAAGGGATCACCTGGCCGGAGAATGACGAGGGTTTGCCCAGCTTCCGGCTTGAACATCTGACCGTCGCCAACGGTATTGAACACCAGAACGCTCATGATGCGATGGCCGATGTGTACGCCACCATCGCCATGGCAAAGCTGGTGAAAACCCAGCAGCCGCGGCTGTTTGATTATCTTTACAGCCACCGCAATAAGCGCAAGCTGGCGACGCTCATCGACGTGCCGCAGATGAAACCGCTGGTGCATGTCTCCGGCATGTTTGGCGCCGCGCGCGGCAACACCAGCCTGGTGGCGCCCCTGGCCTGGCATCCGGAAAACCGCAATGCGGTGATTATGGTCGATCTGGCGGGCGATATGGCGCCGCTGCTGGAGCTCGATGCCGATGCCCTGCGCGAGCGGCTTTACACCCCTCGCGCCGAGCTTGGCGATCTGCAGGCGGCGCCGATTAAGCTGGTGCATCTCAATAAATGTCCGGTGCTGGCTCAGGCCAATACTCTGCGCCCGCAGGATGCCGACCGGCTGGGGATCTCTATTCAACGCTGTCTGGAGAATGCCCAGCTGCTGCGGGCGAATCCGCAGGTGCGCGAGAAAGTGGTGGCGGTCTATGCCGAAGCCGAACCGTTCGTGCCGTCCGAAAACGTCGACGCCCAGCTTTACAATGGGTTCTTTAGCGATGCCGACCGCGCGGCGATGAAAATCGTGCTGGAAACCGAACCGCGCAATCTGCCGGCGCTGGATATTACCTTCGCCGACAAGCGTATCGAACGCCTGCTGTTTAACTACCGGGCGCGCAACTTCCCCGGCACGCTCGATGAACATGAGCAGCAGCGCTGGTTAGAGCACCGTCGTCAGGTGTTTACGCCTGAGTTTTTGCAGGCCTATGCCGATGAGCTGCAGATGCTGTATCAGCAGTATGCGGATGATAAAGAGAAGCTGGCGCAGCTGAAGGCGCTGTGGCAGTACGCACAGGATATTGTCTGATTGGCTGACATTCCCGGGTTGCGGCTAACGCCTTACCCGGGCTACAAACGATGACCGGGGAGGACGCCTGACCGTAGGCCCGCGCAAGCGCAGCGCCGCCGGGCATTGCGTCCCCAGTTCGTGCTTACCTTTTTGCCCGGTGGCGGCTTCGCCTTACCGGGCCTGGGCGCTGGTACCAGAGTAGCCCGGGTAAGACGCCTCGCGTCGCACCCGGGAACGTTGCTTAACTTTTCGCGCGGCTGGCGATGATTTCATCCGCCACATTGCGCGGCGCTTCCGCGTAATGGTGGAACTCCATGCTGTAGGTTGCCCGTCCCTGAGACATCGAACGCAGCGTGGTGGAATAACCAAACATCTCCGCCAGCGGCACGTCGGCGCGGATGATCTGGCTGCCGAAGCGCTCTTCCATCCCCTGCACCATCCCGCGACGGGAAGAGAGATCGCCCATAATATTCCCGGCGTACTCTTCCGGCGTCTCCACCTCGACGTGCATCACCGGCTCAAGGATCACCGGATCCGCTTTGCGCGCGCCTTCCCGGAAGCCAAATATCGCCGCCATGCGGAACGCCATCTCCGAGGAGTCCACGTCGTGGTACGACCCAAAGGTCAAGGTCGCTTTCACGTCAACCACCGGATAACCCGCCAGCACGCCGGTGCCCATCGCTTCGCGCAGCCCTTTCTCCACGGAAGGGATGTACTCGCGCGGCACCACGCCGCCTTTGGTGGCGTCCTCGAAGACGAAACCGCTGCCCGGCTCCAGCGGCTCCAGGGTCAGCACGACGTGCCCGTACTGCCCTTTGCCGCCGGACTGGCGCACAAATTTGCCTTCCACGTCCGTCACTTTCTTGCGCAGGGTTTCGCGGTAGGTGACCTGCGGACGACCAATGTTGGCCTCAACGCCAAACTCGCGCTTCATCCGGTCGACAATGATCTCCAGATGCAGCTCGCCCATACCGGAGATAATCGTCTGGCCGGACTCTTCATCGGTATGCAGACGGAACGACGGATCTTCCGCCGCCAGCCGCTGCAGCGCGATGCCCATTTTCTCCTGATCCGCTTTGGTCTTCGGCTCGATGGCCAGCGAAATCACCGGCTCCGGAAATTCCATCCGTTCGAGGGTAATGATCGCATCCGGATCGCACAGCGTATCACCGGTGGTCACATCCTTCAGACCGACGCAGGCCGCGATATCCCCGGCGTGCAGTTCGTCAACTTCGTGGCGGTCGTTGGCGTGCATCAGCACGATACGCCCGATGCGCTCTTTCTTGCCCTTCACCGGGTTCCACACCGCATCGCCTTTTTTCAGCGTCCCGGAGTAGACGCGGATAAAGGTCAGCTGGCCGACGTAGGGGTCGGTCATCAGTTTGAACGCCAGCGCCGACAGCGGCTCATCGTCGCTCGGATGGCGTTCCGCCGGCTGGCCTTTCTCATCAACGCCCTGTATCGCCGGAATATCCAGCGGCGACGGCATCAGCTCCACCACCGCATCGAGCATGCGCTGCACGCCTTTGTTTTTAAAGGCGCTACCGCAGAGCACCGCCTGGATTTCCCCCTTCACCGTGCGCTGGCGCAGACCGGCAACGATCTCCGCCTCGTCCAGCTCGCCGGTTTCCAGGTATTTATCCATCAGCGCGTCGCTGGCTTCCGCCGCCGCCGAGACCATTTTCTCCCGCCACTCGCGGGCTGTCGCCAGCAGATCATCAGGGACAGGCCCATAGCTGAAGGTCATGCCCTGGGTGGCGTCATCCCACAGGATGGCGCGCATTTTCACCAGATCGACAACGCCGGTGAAATGCTCTTCGGCGCCAATGGGGATCACAATCGGCACCGGGTTAGCCTTCAGGCGGTCGATCATCATCTGCACCACGCGGAAGAAGTCCGCGCCGGGGCGGTCCATCTTGTTGACGAAGGCCAGCCGCGGAACGTGGTATTTATTCGCCTGGCGCCAGACGGTTTCCGACTGGGGCTGCACCCCGCCGACGGAGTCATACACCATCACCGCGCCGTCGAGCACGCGCATGGAACGTTCCACCTCAATGGTGAAATCCACGTGCCCCGGGGTGTCGATGATATTGATCCGGTGCGGCTCGAAGCTGCGGTCCATACCCGGCCAGAAGCAGCTTACCGCCGCCGAGGTAATGGTGATCCCGCGCTCCTGCTCCTGGGCCATCCAGTCGGTGGTTGCCGCGCCATCGTGTACTTCACCCAGCTTATGGCTCATCCCGGTATAAAACAGGATGCGCTCGGTGGTGGTGGTTTTACCGGCATCGATATGCGCGGAGATACCGATGTTGCGATAACGTTCGAGGGGGATGGGTCGGGGCATGATGCGTCCTTAGTCATTTTGACTGTCAGTCTGCGGTCGGAATGATCCGCAGTTCATTTAACTGCCGCCTATCATAGTACAACTGTACGAGTATATTCGAACTATTTTTGCTATTATTACGATTGGTCAGGTTGCGGCGGCGCGCGTGGTATCAGAACCGGAGTTTGGGTATAGTAGCCGCCAGCCGCCGATATGGGCTGCGGCTACCATGCGCCGCGCCACCGCCGACACAGGATTATTATGATCGCCAATCACCCCGAACGAGAACAAATTCGCCTGGAAAATGTCCTTTCCGCGCTCGGTAACCCACTGCGACTGGAGATCATCCGCACGCTGGCCGACGGCAGCGAGCTGAGCTGCAACGCTCTGCGCCAGGAAGAGGTGGCCAAGTCCACCATGACCCACCACTGGCGCGTCCTGCGCGACAGCGGTGTGATCTGGCAACGGCCTCAGGGACGGGAGAACATGATTTCGCTGCGCCGGGAAGATCTGGACGCCCGTTTTCCCGGCCTGCTGGATACGCTGCTGAACGTGATGCAGCAGCCGTGAATCGCTAACCGACAGCCTACTCCTCTCCCGCCAGCCGCTGATACTGTCTGAAACGGGCCCGGGCATCGTCCTCCGTTTTCCGGAACAACGCGTCCGCCAGATCCGGCGTGGTTTTATGCAGCGCGGCGTAGCGCACCTCGCCGAGTAAAAAGTCGCGGAAACTCTCTTCCGGCTCTTCGGAGTCCAGTATAAACGGCGTTTTGCCCTCGGCTTCCCGCTGCGGATGATAGCGCCACAGGTGCCAGTATCCCGCCTCCACCGCCCGCTTCGCCTCGCGCTGACTGCAGCGCATCCCGGCTTTCAGGCCGTGGTTGATACAGGCGGCATAGGCAATCACCAGCGACGGTCCCGGCCAGGCCTCGGCCTCGGCGATGGCCCGCAGGGTCTGATCTTTATCGGCGCCCATGGCGATCTGGGCGACGTAAACATTGCCGTAGCTCATCGCCATCATGCCGAGATCTTTTTTACGCGTGCGTTTCCCCTGAGCGGCAAATTTGGCGATCGCCGCCACCGGGGTCGACTTGGACGACTGGCCGCCCGTGTTGGAGTAGACCTCGGTATCAAACACCAGAATGTTGACGTCTTCCCCACTGGCCAGCACATGATCGAGGCCGCCGAAGCCGATATCGTAGGCCCAGCCGTCGCCGCCGAAGATCCACTGCGAACGCCGTACGAAATAGTCGCGGTTCTGCCAGAGCTGCTCCAGCAGCGGGACGCCCTCTTTTTCCTCCGCCAGCAACGCACTGAGGCGGTCCGCGCGCTCGCGGGTCCCCTCCCCCTCATCCTGCTGCGCCAGCCACTGCTGCATCGCGGCGTGAAGCGCGTCGCTGACCGGCAGCGCCAGCGCGGCGGTCAGCTCCTCGGCGATCTGTTGGCGGATCGCCTGGCCGCCAAGCATCATGCCGAGACCGAACTCGGCGTTATCCTCAAACAGCGAGTTTGCCCACGCCGGCCCGTGGCCGCGATGGTTGGTGGTATAGGGCATCGAAGGCGCGCTGGCGCCCCAGATCGAAGAGCAGCCGGTGGCGTTGGCGATCAGCATCCGGTCGCCAAACAGCTGGGTAATAAGCCGGGCATAGGGCGTTTCTCCACAGCCCGCGCAGGCGCCGGAAAACTCCAGCAGCGGCGTTTCGAACTGGCTGCCTTTGACCGTCGTTTTGCGAAACGGGTTATCTTTTGGCGCCAGTCCCAGGGCGTAATCCCAGACCGGAGCCATCGCACGCTGGCTGTCGAGGGAGACCATCTGCAGCGCCTTGCCGCGCGACGGGCAGCTCTCCACGCAGTTGCCGCAGCCGGAGCAGTCCAGCGGCGAGATGGCCAGATGATAGTGATAGTCTTTGGCCCCCTGGGCGGGTTTACTCAGCAGCCCGGCGGGCGCCGTGTCCTGCTCTTCAGGGCTCAGTAACGCCGGGCGGATCGCCGCATGCGGGCAGACAAAGGCGCACTGGTTACACTGGGTACAGCCGTCAGGCTGCCAGACCGGCACCTCCAGCGCGATGCCGCGCTTCTCCCAGGCGGCGGTGCCGGAGGGAAAGGTGCCGTCTTCCATCCCGGCGAAGGCGCTCACCGGCAACAGGTCGCCACGCTGGCGGTTCATGGGCTGCAGGATATCGCGGATGAAGTCCGGCATCAGGGTGCTCGCCTGCGGTGCCGGCGCCTCGAGGGTCGCCCAGTGGGCGGGTACCGTCACCCGGTGCAGCGCCGCCATCCCCAGCTCGATAGCCCGCTGGTTCATCTCTATGACGCTCGCCCCTTTGCTGCCATAGCTTTTCTCCACCGCCTGCTTGAGATAGTCTGCCGCCGTTTGCGGATCGATAATCGCCGTCAGCTTAAAGAACGCCGCCTGCATCAGCATGTTAAAGCGCCCACCGAGGCCCAGCTCGCGGGCAATGTCCACCGCATTAAGGGTATAAAAGTCGATCTTTTCCTGCGCCAGATAGCGCCGGACGCTGACCGGCAGGTGCTGCTCCAGCTCTGCCTCGGACCAGCTGCAGTTGAGCAGAAAGGTGCCTCCCGGCTTCAGCCCCTCCAGCAGGTCGTAGCGGTCGACATAGGATTGCTGAGAGCAGGCGATAAAATCGGCCCGGTGGATCAGGTAGGGCGAGGTGATCGGCCGATCGCCAAAGCGCAGGTGCGAAACGGTGATCCCCCCGGACTTTTTCGAGTCGTAGGAAAAGTAGGCCTGGGCGTAGAGTGGCGTGTTATCGCCGATGATCTTGATGGCGCTTTTGTTCGCCCCGACGGTGCCATCCGAGCCCATGCCCCAGAATTTACAGGCGGTGATCCCGGCATGGGAGACCGCCAGCGGTTCCTGCCGGGCGGGCAGCGAGGTAAAAGTGACATCATCGACAATACCCAGGGTAAAGCCGTCCTTCGGCAGCGGCTGTCTGAGGTTGTCAAACACCGCGGCGATATCGTTGGGCAGCACGTCCTTACCGCCGAGCGCGTAGCGGCCGCCGACAATCAGCGGCGCATCGTCGCGTTGATAGAAGGCGTTCTTGACGTCGAGGCACAGCGGTTCCGCCTGCGCCCCCGGCTCCTTGGTGCGGTCAAGGACGGCAATACGCTGCACGCTGGCGGGCAGTTGCGCGAAAAAGTGCGCCAGCGAGAAGGGCCGATAGAGATGGACGCTGAGCAGCCCCACCTTCTCCCCCGCCGCATTCAGCGTCTCCACCACCTCCTGGACGGTGTCGCACACTGAGCCCATGGCGATAATTACCCGCTCGGCATCCGGCGCGCCGTGGTAATTAAACAGGTGATATTCCCGCCCGGTCAGCGCGGTGATCTTCGCCATATAGCTTTCCACCAGATCGGGCAGTGCGAGGTAGAAGCGGTTACCGGCCTCCCGCTCCTGGAAGTAGATATCCGGATTTTGCGCGGTGCCGCGGATCACCGGATGATCCGGGTGCAGCGCCTGCCGACGAAAGCGCTCCAGCGCCGAGCGGTCCAGCAGCGTCGCCAGTTGCTCATACGCCAGCACCTCAATCTTCTGTATTTCGTGCGAGGTGCGAAAGCCGTCGAAGAAATTGATAAACGGGATCCGCCCGGCGATCGCCGTCAGGTGCGCCACTGCCGACAGGTCCATCACCTGCTGAACGTTATTCTCCACCAGCATGGCGCAGCCGGTCTGGCGCACCGCCATCACGTCCTGATGGTCGCCAAAAATATTCAGCGAATTGGTCGCCAGCGCCCGCGCGCTGACGTGAAAAACGCCTGGTAGCAGTTCACCGGCAATTTTGTACAAATTGGGGATCATCAGCAGCAGCCCCTGCGACGCGGTGTAGGTGGTGGTGAGCGCTCCCGCCTGCAGCGCGCCGTGGACCGCCCCGGCGGCACCGGCTTCGGATTGCATTTCCATCAGGCGCACCGGCTGGCCAAACAGGTTCTTTTTTCCCTTGGCAGCCCATTCATCGACATTTTCCGCCATCGGCGTGGAGGGGGTGATGGGGTAGATAGCCGCCACGTCGGTAAAGGCGTAGGAGATCCAGGCCGCCGCCGTGTTGCCATCCATTGTTTTCATGTTTCCGGACATCGTTCAATCCTCAAAGGTGAGCGTTCTCTTTACCGCGGCAGCCCGCGGCAAACCCTGTCACCTCTCCAAGCACAGCCTGTGCCAGCTCGCGGATTGCCACCCGTCGCTTATCAATTCAACAGGTTAAGGGAAGAAACGCGCAGGCCCGTCCGGCGGGATTGCGAGGAATAAGACACTGTGCGCGACAAGCTGTTGAACAGGTGACAAAGCGCCGCGCCGGGCCCGTGGCGGGAAATTGTTCTGTTTCGCACATTTGGTGGCGTTATTGTGCCGTTTGCTCAGCCTCCCGGCGCGGCTGCTTTACAAAAAACCATTATTTATCAAATAACTGAGAAAAAATTCGCAGCTGGTACGTTCCCTGCACTTCTCTGCTGGCAAACACTCAACAACAGGAGAAGTCACCATGACCATGCGTCAATGCGCTATCTACGGTAAAGGCGGTATCGGTAAATCCACCACCACCCAGAATCTCGTCGCGGCCCTCGCCGAGATGGGTAAGAAAGTGATGATCGTCGGCTGCGATCCGAAAGCGGACTCCACCCGTCTGATCCTCCACGCTAAAGCCCAGAACACCATCATGGAGATGGCGGCGGAAGTGGGCTCGGTCGAGGATCTGGAGCTCGAAGACGTGCTGCAAATCGGCTATGGCGATGTCCGTTGCGCCGAATCCGGCGGCCCGGAGCCAGGCGTCGGCTGCGCCGGACGCGGGGTGATCACCGCCATCAACTTCCTCGAAGAAGAAGGCGCCTATGAGGAAGATTTGGATTTCGTCTTCTATGACGTCCTCGGCGACGTGGTCTGCGGCGGCTTCGCCATGCCGATCCGCGAAAACAAAGCCCAGGAGATCTACATCGTCTGCTCCGGCGAGATGATGGCGATGTATGCCGCCAACAATATCTCCAAGGGGATCGTGAAGTACGCCAAATCCGGCAAGGTGCGCCTCGGCGGCCTGATCTGTAACTCGCGCAAAACCGACCGGGAAGACGAACTGATCATCGCCCTGGCGGAGAAGCTTGGCACGCAGATGATCCACTTCGTTCCCCGCGACAACATTGTGCAGCGCGCGGAGATCCGCCGGATGACGGTGATCGAGTACGACCCGACCTGTCAGCAGGCGAATGAATATCGTCAACTGGCGCAGAAGATCGTCAATAACACCAAAAAAGTGGTGCCAACGCCGTGCACCATGGACGAGCTGGAATCGCTGCTGATGGAGTTCGGCATCATGGAAGAAGAAGACACCAGCATCATTGGTAAAACCGCCGCTGAAGAAAACGCGGCCTGAGCACAGGATCCTCACCATGACCAACGCAACAGGCGAACGTAACCTTGCGCTCATCCAGGAAGTCCTGGAGGTGTTTCCCGAAACCGCGCGCAAAGAGCGCAGAAAGCACATGATGATCAGCGATCCGCAGATGGAGAGCGTCGGCAAGTGCATTATCTCGAACCGTAAATCGCAGCCCGGAGTGATGACCGTGCGTGGCTGCGCCTATGCGGGCTCGAAAGGGGTGGTGTTTGGGCCAATCAAAGACATGGCCCATATCTCGCACGGCCCCATCGGCTGCGGCCAGTACTCGCGCGCCGGACGGCGCAACTACTATACCGGCGTCAGCGGCGTCGACAGCTTCGGCACCCTGAACTTCACCTCTGATTTTCAGGAGCGCGATATTGTTTTCGGCGGCGATAAAAAGCTGACCAAACTGATCGAAGAGATGGAGCTACTGTTCCCGCTGACCAAAGGGATCACCATCCAGTCGGAGTGCCCGGTGGGCCTGATCGGCGATGACATCAGCGCCGTGGCCAACGCCAGCAGCAAGGCGCTGGATAAACCGGTGATCCCGGTGCGCTGCGAAGGCTTTCGCGGCGTATCGCAATCGCTGGGCCACCATATCGCCAACGACGTGGTGCGCGACTGGGTGCTGAACAATCGCGAAGGGCAGCCGTTTGCCAGCACCCCGTACGATGTTGCCATCATTGGCGATTACAACATCGGCGGCGACGCCTGGGCCTCGCGCATTCTGCTGGAAGAGATGGGGCTGCGCGTAGTGGCGCAGTGGTCCGGCGACGGCACCCTGGTGGAGATGGAGAACACCCCATTCGTTAAGCTCAACCTCGTCCACTGCTACCGCTCGATGAACTATATCGCCCGCCATATGGAGGAGAAACATCAGATCCCGTGGATGGAATATAACTTCTTCGGCCCGACCAAAATCGCCGAATCGCTGCGCAAGATCGCCGATCAATTTGATGACACCATTCGCGCCAATGCGGAAGCGGTGATCGCCAAATATGAGGGGCAGATGGCGGCCATCATCGCCAAATATCGCCCGCGGCTGGAGGGGCGCAAAGTGCTGCTGTATATGGGGGGGCTGCGGCCGCGCCACGTCATCGGCGCCTATGAGGATCTCGGGATGGAGATCATCGCCGCCGGCTACGAGTTTGCCCATAACGATGATTACGACCGCACCCTGCCGGACCTGAAAGAGGGCACCCTGCTGTTTGACGATGCCAGCAGCTATGAGCTGGAGGCCTTCGTCAAAGCGCTGAAACCTGACCTCATCGGCTCCGGGATCAAAGAGAAATATATCTTCCAGAAAATGGGGGTGCCGTTCCGCCAGATGCACTCCTGGGACTATTCCGGCCCCTATCACGGCTATGACGGCTTCGCCATCTTTGCCCGCGATATGGATATGACCCTGAACAATCCGGCGTGGAACGAACTGACTGCCCCGTGGCTGAAGTCTGCGTGATTGCCCCTTCACTGTCCCGTCAGTCCACCGATTTGTGGCGCGGGAGGAGAACACCATGAGCCAAACGATCGATAAAATTCACAGCTGTTATCCGCTGTTTGAACAGGATGAATACCAGACCCTGTTCCAGAATAAAAAGACCCTTGAAGAGGCGCACGACGCGCAGCGTGTGCAGGAGGTTTTTGCCTGGACCACCACCGCCGAGTATGAAGCGCTGAACTTCCAGCGCGAGGCGCTGACCGTCGACCCGGCCAAAGCCTGCCAGCCGCTCGGCGCCGTACTCTGCGCGCTGGGGTTCGCCGGCACCCTGCCCTACGTGCACGGCTCCCAGGGCTGCGTCGCCTATTTTCGCACCTACTTTAACCGCCATTTTAAAGAGCCGGTCGCCTGCGTCTCCGACTCCATGACCGAGGACGCGGCGGTGTTCGGCGGCAACAACAACATGAATCTGGGCCTGCAGAATGCCAGCGCGCTGTATAAACCCGAGATTATCGCCGTCTCCACCACCTGTATGGCCGAGGTGATCGGTGACGATCTGCAGGCGTTTATCGCCAACGCCAAAAAAGAGGGATTTGTTGACGACAGCATCGCCATTCCTTACGCCCATACCCCCAGCTTTATCGGCAGCCATGTCACCGGCTGGGACAATATGTTTGAAGGGTTCGCGAAGACCTTTACCGCTGACTACGCCGGGCAGCCGGGCAAACAGCAAAAGCTCAATCTGGTGACCGGATTTGAGACCTATCTCGGCAACTTCCGCGTGCTGAAGCGGATGATGGCGCAGATGGATGTCCCGTGCAGCCTGCTCTCCGACCCTTCAGAGGTACTCGACACCCCCGCCGACGGCCATTACCGGATGTATGCCGGCGGCACCAGCCAGCAGGAGATCAAAACCGCGCCGGACGCCATTGACACCCTGCTGCTGCAGCCGTGGCAACTGGTGAAAAGCAAAAAGGTGGTTCAGGAGATGTGGAACCAGCCCGCCACCGAGGTGGCCGTTCCGCTGGGCCTGGCCGCCACCGATGCGCTGCTAATGACCGTCAGTCAGCTGACCGGCAAACCGATTGCCGATGCCCTGACCCTGGAGCGCGGCCGGCTGGTCGACATGATGCTGGACTCCCACACCTGGCTGCATGGCAAAAAATTCGGTCTCTACGGCGATCCGGATTTCGTGATGGGGCTGACGCGCTTCCTGCTGGAGCTGGGCTGCGAGCCGACGGTGATCCTCAGCCATAACGCCAATAAACGCTGGCAAAAAGCGATGAAGAAAATGCTTGATGCCTCGCCGTACGGTCAGGAAAGCGAAGTGTTCATCAACTGCGACCTGTGGCACTTCCGGTCGCTGATGTTCACCCGTCAGCCGGACTTTATGATCGGTAACTCCTACGGCAAGTTTATCCAGCGCGATACCCTGGCGAAGGGCAAAGCCTTCGAAGTACCGCTGATCCGTCTTGGCTTTCCGCTGTTCGACCGCCATCACCTGCACCGCCAGACTACATGGGGCTATGAAGGCGCAATGAACATCGTCACGACGCTGGTGAACGCCGTGCTGGAAAAACTGGACCACGACACCAGCCAGTTGGGCAAAACCGATTACAGCTTCGACCTCGTTCGTTAACCATCAGGCGCCCCGCCGCAGGCGGGGCCAGGAGGGAGTATGCCCATCGTGATTTTCCGTGAGCGCGGCGAGGCGCTGTATGCCTATATCGCCAAACAGGATCTGGAGGCCCGGGTGCTCCAGGTCGAACATGACGAGACGGAGCGCTGGGGCGGCGCGATTGCCCTTGAAGGGGGACGTCGCTACTACGTCAATCCGCAGCCGGGGCGCCCCGTCTTCCCGATAAGCCTGCGCGCCACCCGCAGCACGCTGCTATAAGGAGCTGGAAATGTCCGACAACGATACCCTTTTCTGGCGTCTGCTGGCGCTGTTCCAGACGCTGCCGGAGCTGCAGCCGGTGCAAGTCGTCGACTGGCTGGCGCAGGAGTGCGGCGAAACGTTGACCCCGGCACGGTTAACCACCCTGACGCAGCCTCAGCTGGCCGCCAGCTTTCCTTCGGCGACGGCGGTGATGTCCCCGGCCCGCTGGGCGCGGGTCATCGCCTGCCTGCAGGGGGTGCTGCCCGGCCATTTGCGCATCGCCCGCCACCCTCAGCGAACGCCGCAGCTGCGGGTCGCTTTTTGCTCGCAGGATGGTCTGGCCATCAATGGTCATTTTGGCCAGAACCGGCTGTTTTTTATCTATGCCTTCGATGACCAGGGCGGCTGGCTGGCGGATCTGCGCCGCTATGCCTCTTCTTCTGCGGCGTCGGACGCCAGCGAGATGCGCGCCAGGCTGCTGGAGGATTGCCATCTGCTGTTTTGTCAGGAGATTGGCGGGCCTGCCGCCGCGAGGTTGATCCGCCATCAGATCCATCCGATGAAAGCGCCGCCGGGCACGACGATTCAGGCGCAGTGCGAGGCGGTGAGCGCGATGCTGGCCGGCCGGCTGCCGCCGTGGCTGGCGAAGCGCCTCAACCGGGATAACCCTCTGGAGGAACGTGTTTTTTAATCGTTGCGTTTTACTTGTTGCCCGCCGACCCCGCGGGCTTTTTTTTGCCCCCGCAGGGGCATCCTTTCTTTCAGCAAGGCAAGCGCCGCAGGACAGGGACAAAAGTAACAGCGGGGGGTTGGGCGCATCAGGAAATGTTGAGCTTGCTCCCCGCCGACCCCGCGGGCTTTTTTTGCCCCCGCAGGGGCATCCTTTCTTTCAGCAAGGCAAGCGCCGCAGGACAGGGACAAAAGTAACAGCCGGGGGTTGGGCGCATCAGGAAAATTGGCGAGAACGCAGGCGCGCATCCAGGACTGGCCGCCAGGACGGCGGCCAGAGGGCGGTCGAGACAAGGATGTCGAGTCCGCCCGTTCCGCCAGATGAAGCCGGAGTGGAGCGAACCGCGCAGCGGCAATTTTCAGCGCCATGCGGGGGGTCATGGGGGGCGGGCGAAACGCCCCCCATGCCGTTCACCCGCAGAGGGTGCGATGAAATAGAGAGGAAGGTCGGTGAACGGAATATTCCACCTTATCGACCTTTCCCACCATGAACGAATGCCTGGCCTGGCTCTGAATAGCGGCACGAGGCAACATTTGCCTTCCCCCTGTCCGATTGTTGCCTTTGTCGCAAAACCCACAACCCTTTTTCCTTAAAAATCAATCCCCCTCCCCCTGGAGCGCGAATTGCATCACCTCTCCGGTCTCCCACCGTCAACGAGGTCACTATGAAGGGAAAGGAAATTCTGGCGCTGCTGGACGAACCCGCCTGCGAGCACAACCAGAAGCAAAAATCCGGCTGCAGCGCCCCTAAGCCCGGCGCTACCGCCGGCGGCTGCGCCTTCGACGGCGCGCAGATAACGCTCCTGCCCATCGCCGACGTCGCGCACCTGGTGCACGGCCCCATCGGCTGCGCGGGCAGCTCGTGGGATAACCGCGGCAGCGTCAGCGCCGGCCCGGCCCTCAACCGGCTCGGCTTTACCACCGATCTTAACGAACAGGATGTGATTATGGGCCGCGGTGAACGCCGCCTGTTCCACGCCGTGCGTCACATCGTCGACCGCTATCATCCGGCGGCGGTCTTTATCTACAACACCTGCGTACCGGCGATGGAGGGGGATGACCTGGAGGCCGTCTGCCAGGCCGCGCAAACCGCCACCGGCGTCCCGGTCATCGCCATTGACGCCGCCGGTTTCTACGGCAGTAAAAACCTTGGCAACCGAATGGCGGGCGACGTGATGCTCAGGCAGGTGATTGGCCAGCGCGAACCCGCCCCGTGGCCGGACAACACGCCCTTTGCCCCGGCCCAGCGCCACGATATCGGCCTGATTGGCGAATTCAATATCGCCGGCGAGTTCTGGCAGGTCCAGCCGCTGCTGGATGAGCTGGGGATCCGCGTCCTCGGCAGCCTCTCCGGCGACGGCCGCTTTGCCGAGATCCAGACCCTGCACCGGGCGCAGGCCAATATGCTGGTCTGCTCGCGCGCGCTGATCAACGTCGCCCGGGGGCTGGAGCTGCGCTACGGCACGCCGTGGTTTGAAGGCAGCTTCTACGGGATCCGCGCTACTTCCGACGCCTTGCGCCAGCTGGCGACGCTGCTGGGGGATGACGACCTGCGCCGCCGCACCGACGCGCTGATCGCCCGCGAAGAGCAGGCGGCGGAGCAAGCCCTGGCGCCGTGGCGCGAGCAGCTCCGCGGGCGCAAAGTGCTGCTCTATACCGGCGGCGTGAAATCCTGGTCGGTGGTATCGGCTCTGCAGGATCTCGGCATGACCGTGGTCGCCACCGGCACGCGGAAATCCACCGAGGAGGACAAACAGCGGATCCGTGAGCTGATGGGCGACGAGGCGGTGATGCTTGAGGAGGGCAATGCCCGCACCCTGCTCGACGTGGTGTACCGCTATCAGGCCGACCTGATGATCGCCGGCGGACGCAATATGTACACCGCCTGGAAAGCCCGGCTGCCGTTTCTCGATATCAATCAGGAGCGCGAGCACGCCTACGCCGGCTACCAGGGCATCATCACCCTCGCCCGCCAGCTCTGTCTGACCCTCGCCAGCCCCGTCTGGCCGCAAACGCATGCCCGCGCCCCGTGGTGCTAGGAGAACACCATGGCAGATATTATCCGCAGTGAAAAACCGCTGGCGGTGAGCCCAATTAAAACCGGGCAACCGCTCGGGGCAATCCTCGCCAGCCTCGGGCTGGCCCAGGCCATCCCGCTGGTCCACGGCGCCCAGGGCTGCAGCGCCTTCGCCAAAGTTTTCTTTATTCAGCATTTCCATGACCCGGT
Organism: Klebsiella sp. K-Nf6; assembly: GCF_002806655.1. Taxonomy (NCBI): domain Bacteria; kingdom Pseudomonadati; phylum Pseudomonadota; class Gammaproteobacteria; order Enterobacterales; family Enterobacteriaceae; genus Klebsiella; species Klebsiella sp. K-Nf6. Next base: position 135,780 of record NZ_PIBN01000002.1, read on the forward strand.
GCCGCTGCAGTCGACGGCCATGGACCCGACCGCCACGATCATGGGGGCCGACGGCAATATCTTCACCGCGCTCGACACCCTCTGCCAGCGCCACAGCCCGCAGGCTATCGTGCTGCTCAGCACCGGTCTGGCGGAAGCGCAGGGCAGCGATATCGCCCGGGTGGTGCGCCAGTTTCGCGAGGCGCATCCGCGCCATAACGGCGTGGCGATCCTCACCGTCAATACCCCGGATTTTTTTGGCTCTATGGAAAACGGCTACAGCGCGGTGATCGAGAGCGTGATCGAGCAGTGGGTCGCGCCGACGCCGCGTCCAGGGCAGCGGCCCCGGCGGGTCAACCTGCTGGTCAGCCACCTCTGTTCGCCAGGGGATATCGAATGGCTGAGCCGCTGCGTGGAGGCCTTTGGCCTGCAGCCGGTGATCCTGCCGGACCTCTCGCAGTCAATGGATGGCCACCTCGGTCAGGGGGATTTTACGCCCCTGACCCAGGGCGGCGCCTCGCTGCGCCAGATTGCACAGATGGGCCAGAGTCTGGGCAGTTTCGCCATTGGCGTGTCGCTCCAGCGGGCGGCATCGCTCCTGACCCAGCGCAGCCGCGGCGACGTGATCGCCCTGCCGCACCTGATGACCCTCGACCACTGCGATACCTTTATCCATCAGCTGGCGAAGATGTCCGGACGCCGCGTACCGGCCTGGATTGAGCGCCAGCGCGGCCAGCTGCAGGATGCGATGATCGACTGCCATATGTGGCTTCAGGGCCAGCGTATGGCGATGGCGGCGGAGGGCGACCTGCTGGCGGCGTGGTGTGATTTCGCCCGCAGCCAGGGGATGCAGCCCGGCCCGCTGGTCGCCCCCACCAGCCACCCCAGCCTGCGCCAGCTGCCGGTCGAGCAAGTCGTGCCGGGGGATCTTGAGGATCTGCAGCAGCTGCTGAGCCACCAACCCGCCGATCTGCTGGTGGCTAACTCTCACGCCCGCGATCTGGCGGAGCAGTTTGCCCTGCCGCTGATCCGCGTCGGTTTTCCCCTCTTCGACCGGCTCGGTGAGTTTCGTCGGGTCCGCCAGGGGTACGCCGGCATGCGAGATACGCTGTTTGAGCTGGCCAATCTGCTGCGCGACCGCCATCACCACACCGCCCTCTACCGCTCGCCGCTTCGTCAGGGCGCCGATCCCCAGCCGGCTTCAGGAGACGCTTATGCCGCCCATTAACCGTCAGTTTGATATGGTCCACGCCGACGAGTGGTCGATGAAAGTCGCCTTCGCCAGCTCCGATTACCGCCACGTCGATCAGCATTTCGGCGCCACGCCGCGGCTGGTGGTCTACGGCGTCAAAGCCGACCGGGTCACCCTGCTGCGGGTGGTGGAGTTCCCGGTCGCCAGCGGTCACCAGACCGAGAAGATAGCCGAGCGCATCCATGCCCTTGAGGATTGCGTCACCCTGTTCTGCGTGGCGATTGGCGAGGCGGTTTTTCGCCAGCTGCTGCAGGTGGGCGTCCGCGCCGAACGCGTCCCCGACCAGACCACCATCCTCGGCTTGCTGCAGGAGATCCAACTCTCCTGGTATGAAAAAGCGCAGCGCCGCAGCGCGCGGCAACGCGATCCGCAGCGCTTTAACCGCCTGCTGGAGGAGCCGGCGTGGCGGGAGGAGCCCGACCCGCTCCCCTGATCCTGTCGTTTATGTGACAAAGCCCACAAAACGCCACAACAGTGTCGGCCCTGTCGGGGGCGCTTAACCCGCCAGGTCATTAACAAATAAGGTTTTTATGCGTTGGTATCGCAATTGCTTGGGGGTCAGTACCACCGCCAGTCTGCGGTGTACCGCGCCCCGGCGTTTTCGTCATCATCCCTGGAGCTGACAGCATGTGGAACTACTCCGAGAAAGTGAAAGACCATTTTTTTCATCCCCGCAACGCGCGCGTGGTCGACAACGCCAACGCGGTGGGCGATGTGGGTTCATTAAGCTGCGGCGATGCGCTGCGCCTGATGCTGCGGGTTGATCCGCAGACCGAGATCATCGAGGAGGCGGGCTTCCAGACCTTCGGCTGCGGCAGCGCCATCGCCTCCTCTTCCGCGCTGACGGAGCTGATTATCGGCCACACCCTGACCGAAGCCGGGCAGATCACCAACCAGCAGATCGCCGACTACCTCGACGGTCTGCCGCCGGAAAAAATGCACTGCTCGGTGATGGGCCAGGAAGCACTGCGCGCGGCCATCGCCCATTTTCGCGGCGAAAGCCTTGAGGAGGAGCATGAGGAGGGCAAACTGATCTGTAAATGCTTCGGCGTCGACGAAGGACATATTCGCCGGGCCGTGGTGAACAACGGCCTGACCACCCTCGAGGAAGTGATCAACTACACCAAAGCCGGCGGCGGCTGCACCGCCTGCCATGAAAAAATTGAGCTGGCGCTGGCGGCGATCCTCGCCCAACAGCCTCCGGCCCCCCTGCCGGTGGAGACGGCCCACGATGCGCACTGGCAAAGCGTGGTCGATACCATCAACGAACTGCGCCCGCACATTCAGGCCGACGGCGGCGACATGACGTTGCTCAACGTCACCCCGCGTCAGGTGACCGTCAGCCTCTCCGGCAGCTGCAGCGGCTGCATGATGACCGACATGACCCTCGCCTGGCTGCAGCAAAAGCTGATGGAGCGCACCGGAAGTTACATGGACGTGGTGGCGGCCCCGGCCGCGGTTAACTAACCCAAGGGGGATACGATGAAACCTGTTTATCTTGATAACAACGCCACCACCCGTCTCGACCCGATGGTTCTCGACGCGATGATGCCCTTTTTAACCGACTTTTACGGCAACCCTTCGTCGATACACGATTTTGGTCTGCCGGCGCAGGCGGCCCTTGAACGGGCGCACCAGCAGGTGGCCACCCTGCTCGGGGCCGACTACCCCAGCGAGATCATCTTTACCTCCTGCGCCACCGAGGCCACCACCACCGCCATCGCCTCGGCCGTGGCCCTGATGCCGGAGCGGCGCGAGATCATCACCAGCGCGGTCGAACATCCCGCCACTCTGGCGGTGTGTGAGCAGCTGGAGCGCCAGGGATACCTGATCCACCGTATCGCCGTGGATCAGCAGGGCGCCCTGGATATGGTGCAGTTTCGGGCGGCGCTTAGCCCACGCGTGGCGCTGGTCAGCATCATGTGGGCCAATAACGAAACCGGCGTCATGTTCCCGGTGCCCGAACTGGCGGAGCTGGCTCATGAGCAGGGCGCGCTGTTTCACTGCGACGCGGTGCAGGTGGTGGGCAAAATCCCGATGGCGCTCAGCCAGACGCGGATCGATATGCTCTCCTGCTCGGCGCATAAATTCCACGGCCCCAAAGGAGTGGGCTGCCTCTGGCTACGACGGGGAACGCGTTTTCGCCCGCTGCTGCGCGGCGGCCACCAGGCGCATGGCCGGCGGGCCGGTACGGAAAATATCAGCGGCATTGTCGGAATGGGCGCTGCCAGCGAGCTGGCGCAGGTTCATCTGCCGGGCATGGCGCAGATTAGCCAGCTGCGCGATCGTCTTGAACAGCATCTCCAGGCCACTATCCCGGCGGTGACGGTGATGGGCGGCAGCCAGCCGCGGGTGCCCGGTACCCTCAATCTGGCCTTCGAGTGTATCGAGGGTGAGGCAATCCTGCTGCTGATGAATCAGGCCGGGATCGCCGCCTCCAGCGGCAGCGCCTGCACCTCCGGCTCGCTGGAGCCGTCGCACGTCATGCGGGCGATGAATATCCCCTACACCGCGGCCCACGGCACCATCCGCTTCTCCCTCTCACGCTATACCCGGGAAAAAGAGATCGACTATGTCATCGCCACCCTGCCGTCGGTTATCGACCGGCTGCGCGCTCTGTCGCCCTACTGGCGACAGGGTCAGCCGCACCTGCAGGATGGCGCCTTCACGCCGGTCTACGGCTAAGGCGGGGGAGACAATGATGGGACGCGTACTGATTAACGACACCACCCTGCGCGATGGTGAACAGAGCCCCGGCGTGGCCTTTCAGGCCAGCGAAAAGATCGCCATCGCCGAGGCGCTGTACGCGGCGGGGATCGAGGCCATGGAGGTCGGCACCCCGGCGATGGGCGAGGAGGAGTGCGCCCGCATCCGGCAGGTGCGCCGACAGCTCCCGGGCGCCACGCTGATGACCTGGTGCCGGATGCAGGCGGGAGAAATTCGCCAGAGCGCCGACCTGGGCATGAACTGGGTGGATATCTCCATCCCCGCCTCCGACAAGCTGCGACAGTACAAACTGCGCGAAGGCTTACCGCTGTTGCTGGAGCGGCTGGCGGCCCTGATCCACCTCGCCCACACCCTTGGCCTGAAGGTCTGCATTGGCTGTGAGGACGCCTCGCGAGCCAGCGACGCGACGCTGCAGGACATTGCCCGCCTGGCCCGGGAGGCGGGAGCCACCCGTCTGCGCTATGCCGATACCGTCGGTATCCTCGACCCGTTCACCACCGCGGCGCAGATCACCGCCCTGCGCCGCGTCTGGCCCGGCGAACTCGAAATGCACGCCCATAACGATCTGGGTCTGGCCACCGCCAACACCCTGGCGGCGGTGCGCGCCGGGGCCACCAGCGTCAACACCACCGTGCTGGGCCTGGGCGAACGCGCGGGCAATGCGGCGCTGGAAACCGTGGCGCTCGGGCTGGAGCGCTGCCTGGGCGTCGAGACCGGCGTGCGTTTCACCGCCCTGCCGGCGCTGTGCGAGCAGGTGGCCCTTGCCACCCGCCGCCCGGTGGATCCCCAGCAGCCGCTGGTGGGCGAGCTGGTTTTTACCCACGAATCCGGCGTGCATGTTGCGGCACTGCTGCGCGACAGCGAGAGCTATCAGGCGATCGACCCCGCCCTGCTGGGCCGCGGCTATCGGCTGGTGCTGGGCAAACACTCCGGTCGCCAGGCGGTTAACGGCGTCTTCGATCGAATGGGCTATCACCTGACGTCAGCGCAAATTGACCAGCTGCTGCCAGCGCTCCGTCGCTTTGCCGAAAACGGCAAACGCAGCCCGCGGGATGATGAGCTGGCGGCAATCTACCACGCGCTTTGCGGCGCCGAAACGCTGCAGGCCAGGGGGTGAGTATGGAGTGGTTTTATCAGATCCCCGGCGTGGGCGACCTGCGCTCCGCCGATGCGTTCTTTCAGTTTTTCGCCGTTCCCTACCAGCCCGAGCGCCTGGCCCACTGCAGCCTGCCGGTGCTGGCCACCTTTCACCGCAAGCTGAAGGCGGAAGTGCCTCTGCTCAACCAGCTGGAGGAGAACCCGCGAGCGCACTGGCTGCTGGCGCGCCGACTGCTGGCGGAGAGTTATCAGCAACAGTTCGAGGAGAACACGCCATGAGACCCCAATTTACCTTTAGCGAAGCGGTCCGCGTCGTGCGCGCCATCCGTAACGATGGCACCTATGCGGGCCTGCCGTCCGGCGCCCTGCTGGTGCGCCGGGGCAGCATCGGCTATGTCCGCGACTGGGGGGTATTCTTGCAGGACCAGATCATCTACCAGATCCACTTCCCGGACTGCGACCGGGTGGTCGGCTGCCGCGAACAGGAGCTGATTGCCGGCGATCGACCCTGGCTGGCCGGCAATCTGCAGTATGGCGATAGCGTAATCTGTCAGACGGCGCTGGCGATGCAGGGCGAGATGGTGGTCAGCGTCGGGCAGTTGGGGCGCATCGAAGCCACCGACCGGGGCGAGCATGGCGACGGCTATATCGTCGACTTCGGCGGCCGCTGGTTCCAGGTCCCGGTAAGCGCGCTGGCGCTGGCAGAGGAGGAAGAATAATGGAGCCATGGCAACGATTTGGCCGGCAGCGGCTGGCGCAGAGCCGCTGGAACTGCGAGCCGGCGGCCATCGACGCGGTCGACCGGCAGGCCTTCGAGGCGGCCTGGCAGCGCCAGGCCCAGATGGAGCAGCTCATCGTCGCCCAAATTGCGCCGGAGGCGATCCCCGCCGCGCTGCTGGAGGGCCTCGCCACTTCGCTGGGCACCTGGCTGGATGAGGGAGGATTTACGCCAGCGGAACGGGCGGCGATCGTCCTGCACCACGCCCGGCTGGAAACCGCCTTCGCCGGGATTGCCAGCCAGGCGCCGCGGCCGGATCCCGCCACGGTGCAGGCCTGGTATCTGCAGCATCAGGCGCAGTTTATGCGCCCGGAACAGCGCCTGACCCGCCATCTGCTGCTCACCGTCGATGGCGACGACCAGGCGATTTACTCGCGCATACGGGAGCTTCATGGGCAAATCGAAGCCTCTCGTGAGGCGTTTGCGTCGCTGGCCCAGCGACACTCCCACTGCCCGAGCGCGCTGGACGGCGGACTGCTGGGCTGGATCGGCCGGGGGTTGCTCTATCCGCAGCTGGAGGAGGCGCTGTTTGCGCTGGAGGAAAATGCGCTGAGCGCGCCGGTGGCCAGTGAGCTCGGCTGGCATCTGATCTGGTGTGAGGCCATTCGCCCTGCCGCGCCGATGACGCCTGAGCAGGCGCTGGAAAGCGCCCACGATTACCTCAGTCAACAGAGCCAGCGACGCCACCAGCGCCAGTGGCTGGCCGAGATGTTAGCGCGCCAGCCGGGGCTGTGCGGGTAGCCGACAGGCTACCCGCCATCGCCTACAGCAGATGCGGTTTAATCTCCTCAAGCCAGGTCGCCAGACGCGCGTCGGTCTCGTCGAACTGGTTATCCTGGTCCAGCACCAGCCCGACAAAGCGATCCCCCTCCAGCGCCGATGAGGCGCTGAACTCATATCCCTCGTTCGGCCAGCTGCCGATCATCGACGCCCCGCGGGCGCGCAGGGCGTCGTACAGCGGCCGCAGCCCGCTGGCGAAGTTATCCGGATAGCCACGCTGATCGCCGAGACCAAACAGCGCCACCGTTTTTCCCTGCAGGCTGACGTCGCCGAGGTTGCGGATAAACTCGGCCCACGACTCGCTCTCGCCCCCGGCCTCAAGGCCCGGCAGCTGGCCGTCGCCCAGCGTCGGCGTCCCCAGCAGCAGGGCCGGGTAGGCCAGCAGGTCCGCCAGCGTGGCGCGGTTGATATTGACCGGGGCGGCGGCGGCCTCCCCCAGCTGCTTGTGGATCAGTTTCGCGATCTTGCGGGTTTTACCGGTATCGGTACCAAAGAAAATGCCAATGTTCGCCATAGTACGCTCCTGTCGGAATGGTGTTGAAAAAAGGAATGACGACAGAGGTATTGCGAAGGCTGTGCCAGGTTGCCCTGCACCGCGACGGCCCATCCCTGCCCCATCAGGATCGCTTCGCCTCACAATGCCGCGCGCCAAAGGCGCCCCCGGCGGGGCGAAAGGTAAAAATCCGTGAATTTTCCCCCTGTCGGATCAATGTTTCGCGTGGTCGTTCCGATAAGGGCGCACACTTTGCATGGTTATCCGGGTTCGGCTTACCCCGCCGCGTTCCGCGCACGGTGTCGGACAATTTGTCATAACTGCGACACAGGAGTTTGCGATGACCCTGAATATGATGCTCGATAACGCCGCGCCGGAGGCCATCGCCGGCGCGCTGATTCAACAACATCCGGGGCTGTTTTTTACCATGGTGGAACAGGCCTCGGTGGCCATCTCCCTCACCGATGCCAGCGCCAGGATCATTTACGCCAACCCGGCGTTTTGCCGCCAGACCGGCTATTCGCTGGCGCAATTGTTAAACCAGAACCCGCGCCTGCTGGCCAGCAGCCAGACGCCGCGCGAGATCTATCAGGAGATGTGGCATACCCTGCTCCAGCGTCAGCCCTGGCGCGGTCAGCTGATTAATCAGCGTCGGGACGGCGGCCTGTACCTGGTGGAGATTGACATCACCCCGGTGCTCAGCCCGCAGGGGGAACTGGAGCATTATCTGGCGATGCAGCGGGATATTAGCGTCAGCTACACCCTCGAGCAGCGGCTGCGCAACCATATGACCCTGATGGAGGCGGTGCTGAATAATATCCCCGCCGCCGTGGTGGTGGTGGACGAGCAGGATCGGGTGGTGATGGACAACCTCGCCTACAAAACCTTCTGCGCTGACTGCGGCGGCCGGGAGCTGCTCACCGAGCTGCAGGTCTCCCCTGGCCGAATGACGCCCGGCGTGGAGGCGATCCTGCCAGTAGCGCTCCGCGGGGCCGCGCGCTGGCTGTCGGTGACCTGCTGGCCGTTACCCGGCGTCAGTGAAGAGGCCAGCCGCTACTTTATCGACAGCGCGCTGGCGCGGACCCTGGTGGTGATCGCCGACTGCACCCAGCAGCGTCAGCAGCAGGAGCAAGGGCGCCTTGACCGGCTGAAGCAGCAAATGACCGCCGGCAAGCTGCTGGCGGCGATCCGCGAGTCGCTGGACGCCGCGCTGATCCAGCTGAACTGCCCGATTAACATGCTGGCGGCAGCCCGTCGGCTGAACGGCGAGGGAAGCGGGAACGTGGCGCTGGAGGCCGCCTGGCGTGAAGGGGAAGAGGCGATGGCGCGGCTCCAGCGCTGTCGCCCGTCGCTGGATCTCGAAAACCCCGCCGTCTGGCCGCTGCAGCCCTTTTTCGACGATCTGTGCGCCCTCTACCGTACCCGCTTCGATCCCGACGGGCTGCAGGTTGACATGGCCTCACCGCATCTGATCGGCTTTGGCCAGCGCACCCCGCTGCTGGCGTGCTTAAGCCTGTGGCTCGACCGCACCCTGGCCCTCGCCGCCGAACTCCCCTCCGTGCCGCTGGCGATGCAGCTCTATGCCGAGGAGAACGACGGCTGGCTGTCGCTGTATCTGACTGACAACGTGCCGCTGCTGCAGGTGCGCTACGCCCACTCCCCCGACGCGCTGAACTCGCCGGGCAAAGGCATGGAGCTGCGGCTGATCCAGACCCTGGTGGCGCATCATCGCGGGGCCATTGAGCTGGCTTCCCGACCGCAGGGCGGCACCTGCCTGACCCTGCGTTTTCCGCTGTTTAACACCCTGACCGGAGGTGAAGCATGATCCCTGAATCCGACCCGGACACCACCGTCAGACGCTTCGACCTCTCTCAGCAGTTCACCGCCATGCAGCGGATAAGCGTGGTGCTGAGCCGGGCCACCGAGGCCAGCAAAACGTTGCAGGAGGTGCTCAGCGTATTGCACAACGATGCCTTTATGCAGCACGGGATGATCTGTCTGTACGACAGCGAGCAGGAGATCCTCAGTATCGAAGCGCTGCAGCAAACCGGCCAGCAGCCCCTCCCCGGCAGCACGCAGATCCGCTATCGCCCCGGCGAGGGACTGGTGGGGACCGTGCTGGCCCAGGGGCAGTCGCTGGTGCTGCCCCGGGTCGCCGACGATCAGCGTTTTCTCGACCGCCTGAGCCTCTACGATTACGATCTGCCGTTTATCGCCGTACCGTTGATGGGGCCCAACGCCCGGCCAATAGGGGTGCTGGCGGCCCAGCCGATGGCGCGCCAGGAAGAGCGGCTGCCGGCCTGCACCCGTTTTCTCGAAACCGTCGCCAACCTCGTCGCCCAGACCATCCGGCTGATGATCCTTCCGGCCTCACCCGCCCTGTCGAGCCGCCAGCCGCCGAAGGTGGAACGGCCGCCGGCCTGCTCGTCGTCGCGCGGGGTGGGCCTTGATAATATGGTCGGCAAGAGCCCGGCGATGCGCCAGATCGTGGAGGTGATCCGTCAGGTTTCGCGCTGGGACACCACCGTGCTGGTGCGCGGCGAAAGCGGCACCGGGAAAGAGCTGATCGCCAACGCCATCCATCACCATTCGCCACGGGCTGGCGCCGCCTTCGTCAAATTTAACTGCGCGGCGCTGCCGGACACCCTGCTGGAAAGCGAACTGTTCGGCCATGAGAAAGGCGCCTTTACCGGGGCGGTGCGTCAGCGTAAAGGACGTTTTGAGCTGGCGGATGGCGGCACCCTGTTCCTCGATGAGATTGGTGAAAGCAGCGCCTCGTTCCAGGCCAAGCTGCTGCGTATCCTCCAGGAGGGGGAGATGGAGCGGGTCGGCGGCGATGAGACCCTGCGGGTGAATGTCCGCATCATCGCCGCCACCAACCGTCACCTGGAGGAGGAGGTCCGGCTGGGCCATTTCCGCGAGGATCTCTACTATCGCCTGAACGTGATGCCCATCGCCCTGCCCCCGCTGCGCGAGCGTCAGGAGGACATCGCCGAGCTGGCGCACTTCCTGGTGCGCAAAATCGGCCAGCATCAGGGGCGCACGCTGCGGATCAGCGAGGGCGCGATCCGCCTGCTGATGGAGTACAGCTGGCCGGGTAACGTTCGCGAACTGGAGAACTGCCTCGAACGCTCGGCGGTGATGTCGGAGAGTGGCCTGATCGATCGCGACGTGATCCTCTTCACTCACCAGGATCGTCCCGCCAAAGCCCTGCCTGCCAGCGGGCCAGCGGAAGACAGCTGGCTGGACAACAGCCTGGATGAACGCCAGCGACTGATCGCCGCGCTGGAAAAAGCCGGCTGGGTGCAGGCCAAGGCGGCACGGCTGCTGGGGATGACGCCGCGCCAGGTCGCTTACCGGATCCAGATCATGGATATCACCCTGCCGCGTCTGTAGGCCGCGGTGTCAGGTTCAGGACATTGTCGTCAGTACGGCAGGAACGCGACAATGTTGTGCCGCAGGGATGCGGGATAATGCTTTATTTTTCAGCTAGATAAAAAATTCGACACTGGTACGTCGTTTGCAGCAGGAAGGTATCGCCCAACCATGAAGGTACGACCATGACTTCCTGCTCTTCTTTTTCCGGCGGTAACGCCTGTCAGTCGGCGGACGCCAGCGCGTTAGCGCCGCGGGTGGCCGACAAGGTCGCCGCGCACCCCTGCTACTCCCGCAGCGGGCATCACCGTTTCGCCCGAATGCATCTCCCGGTCGCCCCGGCCTGCAATCTGCAGTGCAACTACTGCAACCGTAAATTCGACTGCAGTAATGAATCCCGTCCCGGGGTGTCATCGACGCTGCTGACCCCCGAGCAGGCGGTGTTGAAAGTGCGCCAGGTGGCCCAGGCCATCCCACAGCTGTCGGTGGTCGGCATAGCCGGGCCCGGCGATCCGCTGGCCAATATGACCCGCACCTTCCGCACCCTGGAGCTGGTCCGCGACCAGCTTCCGGACCTCAAATTATGCCTGTCGACCAACGGGCTGATGCTGCCCGACGCGGTCGATCGCCTGCTGGAGGTCGGCGTGGATCACGTCACGGTGACTATCAATACCCTGAATGCCGAGATCGCCGGGCAAATCTATGCCTGGCTGTGGCTCGACGGCGAACGCTACCGCGGCCGGGAAGCCGGGGAGATCCTGATTGCCCGCCAGCTTGAAGGGGTCCGCAGGCTGACCGCCGCGGGGGTGCTGGTCAAGATAAACTCGGTGCTGATCCCGGGGATCAACGACGGCGGCATGGCTGAGGTCAGCCGTCGTTTGCGGGAAAGTGGCGCGTTTATTCACAATATTATGCCGCTGATTGCCAGACCGGAGCACGGCACGGTCTTTGGTCTCAACGGCCAGCCGGAGCCGGACGCCGGGATGCTCGCCGCGATCCGCAGCCAGTGCGGGGAGGAGATGCCGCAGATGACCCACTGCCACCAGTGCCGTGCCGACGCCATCGGCATGCTGGGCGAAGATCGCAGCCAGCAGTTCACCCGGCTGCCGGACCCGGACAGCCTCCCCGACTGGCTGCCCATCCTCCACCAGCGCGCCGAACTTCATGCCAGCCTCGCTACGCAGGGGGAGTCGGACGCGGATGACGCCTGTCTGGTGGCCGTGGCCTCCCGCCACGGCGAGGTCATTGACTGTCATTTTGGCCATGCCGACCGCTTCTCGATCTACAGCCTGTCGGCCGCCGGTATGGTGCTGGTGGGCGAGCGCTTTACGCCGAAATATTGCCGCGGCGAAGAGGAGTGTGAGCCACAGGAGAACGAGGCCAGACTGGCGGCGCTGCTGGCGCTGCTCGCCGACGTGAAAGCGGTGTTCTGCGTGCGTATCGGCCATACACCATGGCAGCAGCTGGAATTGCAGGGCATTGAGCCGCAGGTGGACGGCGCGTGGCGTTCGGTCGCCGAGGTGCTGCCTGCCTGGTGGCAGCAGCGGCGCCAGAGCCTGGCGGCATCGCGCCTGCGTCAGGGAGTCGCCTGATGGCGCCGGTCGACTGGTTAACTCGCCTGTGGCGACTGTATCACGCCGGAAAAGGCTGCTTTCCGCTGCGGATGGGGCTGACTCCCGCGGCATGGCGGTCGCTGCAGCAGCGGCTGGGCGAGGTGGCGACGCCGCTGGACAGCGCGACGCTGAGCCGCCGTCGGCTGATGACCGAGCTGAATGCCACCCGCGACGAAGAGCGTCGGCAGCTGGGTCTGTGGCTGGCGGAGTGGATAGCGCCGGAGGCCGAACCGATGGCGCAGATCGTCGCCGAGGTGGCGCTGGCGTTTAACCATCTGTGGGAGGATCTGGGACTCGATTCGCGGGCGGAACTGGGCCGGCTGATGAGCGACTGCTTTCCGCAGCTGGTGGTGCAGAACGTCCACCATATGCGCTGGAAAAAGTTCTTTTACCGCCAGCGCTGCCTGCAGTCGCAGGGGGAGATTGTCTGCCGATCGCCGAGCTGCGACGAGTGCCTGGAGCGCAGCCTCTGCTTCGAACCGCCGCCGCTATAAACAAGCCGCAGCCCCCCTGCGGCTGCCCCAACCACACACGCGTTTTACCGCTTTACGCGGGTTTCTGCCGGGTGGCGCTTCGCTTACCCGGCCTACTTAACCATTTATATATCAGAAGGCTAACCATCACCGTAGGCCCGCGCAAGCGCAGCGCCGCCGGGCAATATATCAGGCTCCGTGCTCAACATATTGCCGGGTGGCGCTTCGCTTACCCGGCCTACATAACCATTTATATATCAGAAGGCTAACCATCACCGTAGACCCGCGCAAGCGCAGCGCCGCCGGGCAAAGACAGCGGGCACGGAGCCGCTTTAGTGCCGGGTGGCGGCTGCGCCTGACCCGGCCTACAGTTCCAAATCACCACTGGATCAGGGGCCGCTGAAACTGCCGGTGCTGGCGGCCTCAAAATCGCTGAGACGTTCCCGGCAGGCCGGGGCAGCCCGCATGGATGCGGGCTGAGGGCCGTGTTTTGCAGGGACGCTGCCTCGGCCCGACCCGCAGCCTGCAGGGATAAGTCGAAGGTACCACGAAGTGGCGATTTTGCTGGCCGGAGCCCGGGGGTACAGGGGGCGGCGGCGACTGGCCGCCCCCTGTGCGCTCCCTGCGCCATAAGAGACATAGCGCAGAAGATCAACCGGGAGCGCAATCTGCCCGGAATTAACATAGAAGTTGTAGCCCTGCCAAACGTTGTGGCCCTGCCAAACATAGTGCGAACAGGGACATTTCCGGTAGTGCCGTTATTTCGCCGGGTGGCGGCTGCGCCTTACCCGGCCTACGGGGTCTACAGGCGATCTTCGCTTCCCAGGCCCGGCAAGCGCAGTGCCGCCGGGCAATCCGACTCGGACGACGACTCAACCCTGCGCGGCGTCGATGTCATCAAACACCTGCTGCGCCAAATGCATCGTGGCATTCGCCGCCGGCAGCCCACAGTACAGCGCAGAGTGCATGATCAACTCTTTCAGCTCATCACGGGTCACCCCATTGTTAAACGACGCCCGCAGATGCATCTTCAGCTCCGCCTCGCGATTGAGAGCGATCAGCATGGCAATAGTGATCATGCTGCGGGTATGATGATCGAGCCCCGGACGCGTCCAGGTCTCGCCCCAGGCGTAGCGGGTGATAAAGTCCTGAAACTCGTCATTCAACGGCGTCAGATGCTGCAGGGTACGGTCGACGTGGGCGTCGCCCAATACTTTGCGCCGTACCGCCATCCCGTCCTGATAGCGCTGTTTATCCTCCATGGCGTTCCCCCTGGAAAAAGCTCAGCAGCGCCGAAGTAAAGCTTTTCGGCGCCTCAATGTTTGACAGATGCGATGCCGCCAGCACCACCACCTGGGAAGCGGGGATCTGCTGCTGCAGGAAACTGGCGTCTCTGACCGTAGTGACAGGGTCACTTTCACCGGCGATAATTAACGTCGGCAACGGGATCTGCCCTACTTCGCCCCGCAGGTCGGCCGCGGCCAGCGCCTCACAGCAGGCGGCATAGCCTTCGGCGTCGGTATGGGTTAACTGGTGGCATAGCGCCTCCACCACATCCGGCGCCTTCTGGCGAAACACATGAGTGAACCAGCGATCCGCCGCCCCGGCGGCCACCACCGTCATTCCCTCCTGGCGTACCGCCCGCGCCCGCGACAGCCAACTGGCCTGATCGCCAATACGCGCCGCGGTGTTGGCGACAGCCAGACCATAAAAACGCTCTGGCGCAAAGCGTCCCAGCCACAGGCCGGTCAGACCGCCCATTGAGATCCCGCAGAACCAGGCGCGGTCGATATTCAGGTGATCGAGCAGCGTAATCACATCCTCACCCAGCTGGGCGAGGGTGACTTTGCCATTTTTCGTCGTGTTGCCATGGCCGTGGGTGTCATAGCGCAGCACCCGAAAATGGGCGGTTAACGCCTCGATCTGCGGCTGCCACATCGCCCGGGTGGTGCCCAACGAGTTGGAGAGGACGATAACCGGCGCGCCATCCGGCCCGTCGAGTTGATAATCAAGATTCATCACGTTGCTCCTGATAACGCGCCAGCACCTGGCGCACAAAGCGTTCGGCGCTGCCGGTCGCCGTTGCCGGGTCCAGCAGCGTGGTTAAGCGTTCACGAGAGAGATACTGACTGACCTGCGGATCGGTCGCGAGCAGATCGACCAGCGGAGAGTGACGGTCCAGCGCCTGACGGCACAGCGCCTCGATATGATGATGCGCCTCGGCTTTGCCGGTGAATTCCGCCAGCGCCAGGGTCACCGCCTCGGCCATGATCAGCCCGTGGGTGATATCGAGATCGGCGCGCATTTTCTGCGGGAAGACCTGCATATCGCGCACCAGCGCTTCGCTTTGCGCCAGCGCCCCACCCACCAGGGTAATCAGCTCCGGCAGCGTCTCCCACTCCGCCTGCCAGCCGCCCAGCGCCCGCTCGTGCTGCTGAAGTTGGCTGGCGTAGAGGGTCGCCATCAGTCCCGGCGTACGCTGGGCGGCGGTCAGGATCGCCGCGCAGGCCACCGGATTGCGCTTATGCGGCATCGTCGATGAGCCGCCGCGGCCTTCCGCCACCGGCTCGCCGACCTCAGCCACTTCGGTCTGCATCAGCAGGGAGAAGTCGTTAGCGAATTTCCCCAGCGTGCCGCAGACACCGGCAAACCAGGCGCCCGCCTCCAGCAGCCGATCGCGCTGGCTGTGCCACGGGGTATCCGGCAGCGACAGACCGAGGAGCTGCGCCAGCGCCTGGCCAACCGCTGGCGCTTTCTCTTTTAGCGCGTCCAGAGTGCCCGCGGCGCCGCCAAATTGCAGCACCAACAGCCGCGGACGCATCTCGCGCAGCCGCTGCTGCCAGCGAAGGAGCGCGTCGAGGGTGCCCGCCAGCTTCAGGCCAAAGGTCACCGGCAGCGCATGCTGCATCCAGGTCCGACCCGGCATGACAGTATCGCGATAACGATCCGCCTGGAGAGCCAGGGCAGCCAACAGTTGCTCAAGCAAGGTCTCAGCGGCTTCCAGCGCCCCGCGCAGCTGGAGCACCAGTCCGGTGTCGATGGCGTCCTGGCTGGTAGCGCCCCAGTGAACGTAGCGCGCAGCCTCAGGATCTCGCGCTTTTACCTGCGCCGTCAGCTGTTTCACCAGCGGGATCGCCAGGTTACCGGCCCCCACCGCCGCCTCGCCCAGCGCGGCAAAATCGATGGTCTCGTGGCGGCAGGCCGCGACAATCGGCCCGACCGCTTCCGGCGGCACCATCCCGCAGGCGGCCTGCGCCTGCGCCAGCGCCGCTTCAAAATCCAGCATGCCCTGCACCCGCTGCGCGTCGCTGAACCAGTCGGTCAGCGGACTGCTGCGCAGCATTGGGGTCAACAAACTCATTCTGGCTCCTTAAACACGTTCAATAATCAGGGCAATCCCCTGTCCGACGCCGATGCACATGGTGCACAGGGCGTAGCGGCCGCCGGTCCGTTTCAGCTGATAAGCCGCGGTCATCGCCAGCCGGCCGCCGGAGGCGCCGAGCGGGTGGCCCAGCGCGATCGCCCCGCCGTTAGGGTTAACGTGGGCGGCATCATCCGGTAAGCCCAAATCACGGGTCACCGCCAGTGCCTGAGCGGCGAAGGCTTCATTCAGCTCGATGACATCCATCTGGGCTAATGTCAGGCCGGTCTGCGCCAGCACCTTACGCACCGCGGGCGCCGGGCCAAAGCCCATGATCCGCGGCGCAACACCCGCCGTCGCCACGCCGACCACCCGGGCCAGCGGTTGAAGATCGTGAGCCGCCAGCGCCGTCTCGCTGGCCAGCAGCAGCGCACAGGCGCCGTCGTTAACACCGGAGGCGTTACCGGCGGTGACGCTGCCGTCGGCGCGCACCACGCCGCGCAGTTTAGCCAGCGCCTCCAGCGAGGTACTGCGCGGGTGCTCATCGCGGCTAAACAGCAGCGGCTCGCCTTTGCGCTGCGGCACCTGGACGGCAATCAGCTCATCGGCGAAACGCCCCGCCTCCTGCGCCGCGGCGGTACGCAGTTGACTGCGTAAGGCGAACGCGTCCTGATCGGCACGGGAAATGGCAAACTCATCGGCGACGTTTTCCGCCGTCTCCGGCATGGAATGCACGCCGTACAGGGCTTTCATTTGCGGGTTAATAAAGCGCCAGCCGATGGTGGTATCCTCCATCTGCATGCTGCGGCTAAAGGCGCTCTCCGCTTTACCCATCACAAACGGCGCGCGGGACATGCTCTCCACGCCGCCAGCGATCATCAGCTGCGTCTCGCCGCTTTTAATGGCTCGCGACGCGACGCCGATCGCATCGAGGCTGGAACCGCACAGGCGGTTGATGGTGCTCCCGGGCACGCTCTCCGGCAGCCCGGCCAGCAGCAGCGCCATCCGCGCCACGTTGCGGTTATCTTCCCCTGCCTGGTTGGCGCAGCCAAAGATCACATCGTCAATGCGCGAGGGATCCAGTCCCGGGTTACGCGCCAGCAGGGCTTTTAATGGCAACGCCGCGAGGTCGTCGGCGCGCATCGTCGCCAGGGTACCACCAAAACGGCCAAAGGGTGTACGCACCGCATCACAGATAAATGCCTGATTCATCATAGGTTCCTTACGCGCTTTCCGCCAGTTGTTCAAAGGTCAGCGCCACCGGAGTGATGCGCTGCAGCTCTTCAAAAGAGAGACCGTTAAAGATTTCACGTACCACCGGGCCGCGGTCGGTGATGTCGATCACCGCCAGGTCGGTATAGATCCGGCTGACGCAGCCGACGCCGGTCAGCGGGTAGCTGCACTGCTCCACCAGCTTGCACTCGCCGTCACGGGTCAGGTGGTCCATCATCACGAAAACCTGGCGGGCGCCGATGGCCAGATCCATCGCCCCGCCAACGGCCGGGATCGCATCCGGCGCACCGGTGCTCCAGTTGGCAAGGTCGCCGCTGGCGGAAACCTGATAGGCCCCCAGCACGCAGATATCGAGATGGCCGCCGCGCATCATGGCGAAGGAGTCGCCGTGGTGGAAATAGCAGCCCCCCTGCAGGAGGGTGACATACTCTTTGCCGGCATTGATCAGCTCGGGATCTTCTTCCCCGGGCTGCGGTTTCGGCCCCATCCCCAACAGGCCGTTTTCGCTGTGCAGGAACACCTCTTTGTCGGCGGGAAGGTAATTGGCAATGCGGGTCGGCAGGCCGATACCGAGGTTGACGTAAGCGCCTTCGGGAATATCTCGGGCCACGCGCTGGGCCATTTCGTCACGGGTCAGTTTTTGCATCTCGGGCTCCTCAGGCGCGTTGTGCGGCAGTCAGGTTTTCCAGCGAGAAGACACGCTGGACGAAAATGCCGGGGGTGATGATAGTTTCCGGGTCGAGGTCGCCCAGCGGCACCAGCTGCGAGACTTCAACGATGGTGGTTTTCGCCGCCGTCGCCATGATCGGGCCAAAGTTGCGCGCCGCCTTGCGATAGACTAGGTTGCCCCAGCGGTCGCCCTGATGGGCCTTAATCAGCGCGAAATCGGCTTTGATCGGATACTCCAGCACATAGTGACGACCGTCGATTTCCCGCGTCTCCTTGCCTTCCGCCAGCGGTGTGCCGTAGCCGGTGGGGGTAAACACTGCCCCCAGCCCGGCGCCAGCCGCCTGGATCCGCGCCGCGAGGTTACCCTGCGGCACCAGCTCCAGCTCCACTTTGCCGCGGCGATAGAGGTCATCGAAAATCTGGGAATCCACCTGGCGCGGGAAGGAGCAGATCATCTTGCGTACTCGCCCGGCCTTGAGCAGCGCCGCGAGACCCACTTCCCCGTTGCCGGCATTGTTATTAATGATGGTCAGGTCGCGGGCACCCTGGTCAATCAGGGCGTCAATCAGAAAGGTCGGCTGGCCGGCGGGACCAAAGCCGCCGATCATAATAGTCGCCCCGTCGTGGATCCCGGCGATGGCCTCGCTCAGCGTCGATACGCTTTTATCAATCATCAGGTCGCTCCAGTGATGTGCGGTAATCGCACTTTTATTCGTTGTTCGCACAAAATGTGACCCGCTTAACGATGTCGGTCAAGGGCGATAATCGAAATATGGTGCGATAATCGAACATCGGTTATCTTTAGCGAAAGAATGTGATCGATGGCAAATATGGGGAACAGAAATGGACAAGCATCCAGACGATTTACTGACCGGCGACGGCGATCCGTTTAAAGGCGATCCTAACTTTATGGCCTCCCTGGCGCGGGGTCTGGAGGTGATTCAGGCGTTCACACCGCAGCGGCCCCTGTTGTCTATCTCGCAGATCAGCCAGAAGACCGGCATTCCGCGCGCGGCGGTGCGCCGCTGCCTGTATACCCTGAGCAAGCTGGGGTTCGTGTATGCCGAAGACGGTAAGAATTTCCAGCTGCGACCGCGGATCCTGGCGCTGGGCCACGCCTGGCTGGCCTCGACGCCACTGGCGCGTTCGGCGCAGCCGGTGCTGCGACATCTGAGCGAAATGCTCAATGAGTCCTGCTCCATCGCCACCCTCGACGGGGACGATATTCTGTATATCGCCCGCGCCTCCAGCTCGCGGATTATGACCATCGACCTGGATATTGGCAGCCGCCTTCCGGCCTGGGCGACCTCGATGGGCCGGGTGCTGCTCAGCCATCAGCCGGAGGAGAAGCTCAACGATATGCTGGCTCGGGTGACCATGATCCGCTACACCCCGCAGACGGTGGATTCGGTGGCGAAGCTACGCACCGAACTGAAACGGATTCACCAGCAGGGGTATGCCCTCAACGATCAGGAACTGGAGATGGGCCTGCGCTCCCTCGCGGTACCGCTGTTTAACGCTCAGGGGCAGGTCCAGGCGGCGCTGAACGTCGGGGTGCATGCGGGCCAGATGTCGGCCCGCGAGATGATCGATCGCGTGCTGCCGGAGCTGCAAAAAGCCGCCCGCGAGCTGACGCTGCTTCTGCGCTAACGACTGCGCTTGGCGTGCTGCTCCCAGGTCTCCTGCTTCGCCTCGGCCGATTTACGCAGCGCGACATAGCAGGCGCCGCTACCGCCATGATGTGGAAGCGCGGTGCAGAAGGCCTGCACCTCCGGCAGCTCTTCCAGCCAGCGCGCCAGATAGCTGCGGATAATATTGGCGTGGGACTGGTCGTCGCGGCCTTTGCCGTGAACGATCAGCACATTGCGTAACCCCTCTTTCTGCGCCTGCACCATAAAAGCGAAGAGCATCTGCCGACATTGCTCCACCGGCTGGCGCAGCAGGGAGAGGCTCGCCTGCTGGCTGTATTTCCCTCGGCGCAGCTTATCCAGCACGCCGCTCTGCAGCCCTTCACGCTTAAACTCCAGCGGCGTGGCGAGCGGCACGATATCGAGATAGCCGGTGGTGAGAAAATTATCCAGTTGCAGGGTATCGACGCGCTGCGGGGCCCGGCTGTTGCGCCCGGGATGCCAGTGCACGTCATTGTTACGTTTCAGAGGCTGGACATCTTCCATGGCGTCAAGAAACAGGGATTTGTCATCAAGGTTCATGGGCTCTCCTCCAGCGGCTGTCGCCAGCTACTATAGCCGCCCCGCGCGCGCCCCTCAACGCGTTTAGCCGCGTTCGCTGGCAAAGTGAGCGCGACGGGCGATTAAGGAAACAATTGTCGGCTCTGGCGGCGAAACAGCGTGATTAACGACGCCGTTAATGGCGTCTGCCGGGTGTCGCGCCGCTGGATCAGAAAATAGGCGGCCGTCGGCAAGACGTCGCGGACAGGGATCATCACCAGCTTGTCCGCCATCAGCGGATCGTTGCCGAGCTCCACCGGCAGGATGCTGAGAAAATCACTTTTCACCACCAGGCTAATGCACGACGAGAAGGTTTCGCAAACAATATCCACCTTAGGCGCCAGCCCGGCCTGATTAAGCCGGTCCTGCAGCTGTTTAAAGTAGCTGCCGCGCGGCGTCGGCATGGTCCAGTGGTGATCCATCAACTCCCCCAGCGAGGTGGCCTGCGCCGCCGGATGTCCCGCGCGGGCGAACACCGCGAACGGTTTCTCAAACAGTTTCTCAAAGCTGAACTCATGGTCGTACGGCCCGGGGTAATAGGTATTGATGGTGAAATCCAGCTCTCCCTGGCGCAGCTCATTGATCATCGCCAATAGTTGGCCCTCCATGATCCGCACCTTCACCTGCGGATGCTGCTGATGAAAGCGGCAGATCACCGACGGCATCAGCGACCGGGCGACGCTGGCACCAAGGCCAATATTAATTTGCCCGGCCTGCTCGCCCTGGCGCTGCAGCAGTTCGTCCTGCGCCGCCCGCAGCTCTTCAAGGATCAAGCTCGCATGTTGGTAAAAGCTTTCGCCGTTTTCGGTCAGCGCCACCCCCTGACTGCGGCGCACGAACAGCTGGGCGGAAAGCCCCTCCTCCAGCTCTTTAATCGCTTTGGTCAGGGCCGGCTGCGAGACCGCCAGCGCCCGGCTGGCGCCGCGAATACTCCCTTCCCGGGCCACTTCGACGAAGGCGCGGATATGATGAAATTTAATCTGAAATGCCATGCTTTAGGTGATAACCATTGTTTATCAGACAGAAGAAAATCACATCTACTGTAATCCATCAGTCTGTGGCAGGTTAAGTGGGATACGGCCTGTAAAACGCAAGTGATAAACAAAAGCTATCACATCGTGAACACCGTCACATTTTTTACTTATGACAGGATGAGCTATGCCGCAACTTGATGAATACCTCCACCAGCTGGCGCCGGCCATGACTGAATGGCGTCGTGATTTTCACCTGCACGCGGAATCCGGCTGGCTGGAATTCCGCACCGCCAGCAAGGTGGCGGAGATCCTCGACGGTCTCGGCTATCAGCTGGCGCTGGGGCGCGACGTCATCGATGCCGATAGCCGGATGGGTCTGCCGGACGAGGAGGCCCTGGCCCAGGCTTTCGAACGCGCCCGCGAACAGGGGGCGCCGGAACGCTGGTTACCGGCGTTTGAAGGCGGTTTCGCCGGCGTGGTCGCCACACTCGACACCGGGCGGCCCGGCCCAACACTGGCTTTCCGCGTCGATATGGATGCCCTTGACCTCAACGAACAGCACGACGACAGCCACCGCCCCCATCGCGACCATTTCGCCTCCTGCAACGCCGGCATGATGCACGCCTGCGGCCATGACGGCCATACCGCCATCGGACTGGGCCTGGCGCATGTCCTGAAGCAGTATGCCGCGCAGCTCAACGGGGTGATCAAACTGATTTTCCAGCCCGCTGAAGAGGGCACCCGCGGCGCCCGGGCGATGGTGGCCGCCGGCGTGGTGGATGACGTGGACTACTTTACGGCGATCCATATCGGGACCGGCGTGCCGGTGGGCACCGTGGTGTGCGGCGGCGACAACTTTATGGCCACCACTAAATTCGACGTGCAGTTTAGCGGCGTGGCCGCCCATGCCGGCGGCAAGCCTGAGGATGGGCGCAACGCGCTGCTGGCCGCCGCCCAGGCCGCTCTTGGCCTGCATGCCATCCCGCCGCACAGCGCCGGCGCCTCGCGGGTCAACGTCGGGGTGATGCAGGCCGGTACCGGGCGCAACGTGGTGCCCTCTTCCGCGCTGTTAAAAGTGGAAACCCGCGGCGAAAGCGAAGCCATTAACCAGTACGTGTTCGAGCGGGCGCAGCATGTCGTCGCCGGGGCGGCGGCGATGTACGAAGCCCGCTATGAACTGCGCATGATGGGCGCAGCGACCGCCAGCGCACCGTCGCCGGCGTGGGTGGACTATCTGCGCGAACAGGCCGCCCGGGTGCCCGGCGTGCAACAGGCGGTGGATCGCATCGCCGCCCCGGCGGGCTCGGAAGACGCCACCCTGATGATGGCCCGGGTCCAGGCGCGCGGCGGCCTCGCCTCGTACATGATCTTCGGCACCGAACTGAGCGCCGGTCACCACAACGAGAGATTTGACTTCGACGAGAGCGTCATGGTGATAGCGGTAGAAACCCTGGCGCGCATCGCGCTTAACTTTCCCTGGCAGCGGGGGGTGTGATGGGATCCATTTTTGCGTTTGTGGATGAAGTGATTGAGACGCGACGCGAGGCATACTGTGCCATCGCCGATGACATCTGGGATCACCCGGAGACCCGCTTTGAGGAGTTCTGGTCCGCCCAACGCCTGGCGGACGCCCTGGAAGCGGAAGGTTTCCAGCTCACTCGCGATGCGGGTGGGATCCCTAACGCCTTTATCGCCAGCGTCGGCGAAGGCCAACCGGTCATTGCCCTGCTGGGCGAATATGACGCGCTGGCGGGTCTCAGCCAGCAGGCCCATTGCGCGGAGCCAATGTCGTTGACGCCGGGAGCCAACGGCCACGGCTGTGGGCACAATCTGCTCGGTACGGCGGCATTCGCCGCGGCGGTTGCCGCCAAAGCCTGGCTGCAGCAGCACGGCGGCGCGGGCACGCTGCGCTTCTATGGTTGTCCCGGCGAGGAAGGCGGATCGGGAAAAACCTTTATGGTGCGCGAAGGGTTGTTTGATGATGTCGATGCGGCGCTGACCTGGCATCCGGAAGCCTGGGCCGGGATGTTCAGCACCCGCACCCTCGCCAATATTCAGGCGGCATGGCGTTTTACCGGCACCGCCGCCCACGCTGCGAATTCGCCGCACCTGGGCCGGAGCGCGCTGGATGCCGTCACCCTGATGACCACCGGCAGCAACTTCCTCAATGAACATATCATCGAGAAGGCGCGGGTCCATTATGCCATTACCGATACCGGCGGTGTCTCGCCCAACGTGGTGCAGGCTCAGGCGGAAGTGCTGTATCTGATCCGCGCGCCGGAGATGGCCGACGCGGAGCAGATCTTCGCCCGCATCGAGAAGATTGCTCAGGGGGCCGCGCTGATGACCGAGACTCAGGTCAGCTGCCGCTTTGAAAAAGCCTGCTCCAGCTATCTCCCCAACCGCACGCTTGAGGCGGCGATGTATCAGGCGGTCTGTCATTACGGTACCCCCGACTGGAGCGACGAGGAGCGCGCCTTTGCCGCCGCGATCCGCGCCACCCTCAGCGCCAACGATATTAACAACAGCCTGAACAATATTGCCGGCACCAGTGGGGAGGAAGGGAAAACGTTCGCGAGTCGCCACCGCGACACGCTACTGATTGATGAGGTGGCGCCGTGGGCGGCCACGGATAACGTCCTCGCCGGCTCCACCGACGTCGGCGATGTCAGCTGGAAAGCGCCGGTGGCCCAGTGCTTCAGCCCGTGCTTCGCGGTGGGAACCCCGCTGCACAGCTGGCAACTGGTGAGCCAGGGCAGAACCACCATCGCCCATAAAGGGATGTTGCTGGCGGGGAAAGTGCTCGCGGCGACCGCGATCCGTTTATTCAGCGATAGCGCCCTGCTGGCGGCCAGCCAGCAAGAACTCAGGCAGGTACTGGCCGAACGCCCCTATCGTTGCCCGATCCCGGCGGAGGTAAGTCCGTCCGTTTTACGATAACCACTTAAGACAGGCTACTCCTGGCCAACGCTGACCGGCATCGCGGCACGCACCGACCATAATAACCGCCGGCAGTACGGGAGCAGGCCTGCCCAACACAACAACGACAACAGAGGAACGCCCATGAGTATGTCATCCATACCGTCGTCTTCCCCCGGCGGAAAGCGCTATGGCTGGGTAGAGAAGATCGGTAACAAAGTCCCGCACCCGTTTTTGCTGTTTATCTATCTTATTGTGGCGCTGATCGCGGCCACGGCGATACTTTCCGCCTTCAACGTCGGGGTGCAGAACCCTACGGATGGTTCACGGGTGGTGGTCAAAAATCTGCTCAGCGTGGAAGGGTTGCACTGGTTTTTGCCCAACGTCATTAAAAACTTCAGCGGTTTCGCGCCGCTGGGGGCGATCCTCGCCCTGGTGCTGGGCGCCGGCTTCGCCGAGCGGGTGGGCCTGTTACCCGCGCTGATGGTGAAGATGGCCTCTCACGTCAGCGCCCGATATGCCAGCTATATGGTGCTGTTTATCGCCTTCTTCAGCCATATCTCTTCTGACGCGGCGCTGGTAATTATGCCGCCGCTGGGCGCACTGATGTTCCTCGCCGTCGGTCGGCATCCTGTCGCCGGCCTGTTGGCGGCGATTGCTGGTGTGGGCTGCGGCTTTACCGCCAATTTACTGATTGTCACCACCGACGTACTGCTCTCGGGGATCAGCACCGAGGCGGCAAAATCCATCGATGCCACTTTGCACGTCAGCGTGATCGACAACTGGTACTTTATGGCGACCTCGGTGATCGTTCTGACGCTCGTCGGCGGATTGATCACCGATAAGCTGGTTGAACCGCGGCTGGGTCAGTGGCAAGGCAGTCGTGATGAAAAGCTGCAGACGCTGACGCCCGAGGAGCGTTTCGGCCTGCGCATCGCCGGCGTGGCAACGCTGGTATTCGTGGCGGTCATCGCCCTGATGGTGGTCCCCGAGAACGGTATACTTCGCGACCCGGTTCAACATACGGTCATGCCCTCGCCGTTTATCAAAGGCATTGTGCCGCTGATTATCTTTTTCTTCTTTGTCGTGTCGCTGGCATACGGCATCGCCACCGGCAAAATTCGCCGCCAGGCCGACCTGCCGCAGCTGATGATTGAGCCGATGAAAGAGATGGCCGGGTTTATCGTGATGGTCTTCCCGCTGGCGCAGTTCGTGGCGATGTTCAACTGGAGCAACATGGGCAAGTTTATGGCCGTCGGTCTGACGGACCTGCTGGAGAGCGCAGGGATGAACGGCGTCCCGGCGTTTGTCGGACTCGCACTGTTGTCGGCTTTTCTGTGTATGTTTATCGCCAGCGGCTCGGCCATCTGGTCGATTCTGGCGCCGATCTTCGTGCCGATGTTTATGCTGCTGGGCTTTCACCCGGCATTTGCGCAGATCCTCTTTCGCATCGCCGATTCATCGGTGCTGCCGCTGGCGCCGGTGTCGCCGTTTGTGCCGCTGTTTCTCGGCTTCCTACAGCGCTACCGGCCGGATGCCCGCCTCGGCACCTACTACTCGCTGGTGCTCCCTTACCCGCTGATTTTTCTTGCCGTCTGGCTGCTGTTGCTGGTGGGCTGGTATCTGGTGGGACTGCCGATCGGCCCGGGCATCTATCCGCGTCTTCCTTAACCCGCTTGCAGGCCAGGGACGGCCGCATAACGTTAACGCGCCCCCTTCGTTTTCACTTTGCTGGCAGCATGATCCGCACTGGCGAATTTGTAGAAAAGCGCTTTATACACCCTTTCAAACACCAGGGTCAGACCGTGGATCGCTAAGCCGCTGATGATCAATACCAGTACGCCAGTCAGTATAAATTGCATAGCTCCACCTCTGAGTGATTAACCGCGCCGCGCTGAGGCGTCGGCACCCTACCGGGCGCGTGAAGCACCGGCATCGTCAGTTAAAAAGTAGCAAAAACCATGCCCGATAACCCGCCGGGATCGATCCAAAAATAAATCATTGTGGCTTACGCAGAGCGCCAGCCCGTGATGCGGCTTTATCTTTTGGGAGTATAGTTGACTGTCGTCAGCGCGTGGTATCGTGTGCCCCTCATGTACGATGGTGGATGACAGAAACGATGTTGACCTTGCTGCAGGATAAAATGGATACCCCGCTGGGGCCGCTGTGGGTACTTTGCGACGAACAGTTTAATTTGCGCGCCGTTGAGTGGGACGAGCACCGCGATCGGATGGAAACCCTGCTCGACGTTCACTATCGCCGGGAAGGTTATCAGCGCGTCGACTGCCGCAATCCAGGCGGTCTCAGCAGTAAGCTGAACGACTATTTCGCCGGCGATCTGGCGATTATCGATACCCTGCCTACCGCCACCGCCGGCACCCCTTTCCAGCGTCAGGTCTGGCAGGCGTTACGCGATATCCCCTGTGGCCAGGTGATGCACTATGGCCAGCTAGCCGAGGCGCTCGGACGCCCCGGCGCCGCTCGCGCCGTGGGGGCCGCCAATGGCGCCAATCCGGTGAGTATCGTGGTGCCCTGCCATCGGGTCATCGGGCGTAACGGCACCCTGACCGGCTATGCCGGCGGCGTGCAGCGAAAAGAGTGGTTATTGCGCCATGAAGGGTATCTTTTACTTTGACTGAAAATGCCTTTTCTGGAATCTTCAGGTAATTTTACAATCAAACATAGCGAAATAATCTATTGTTAATCAAATAGATATTTATCCGTTTTGATTTACCCTGCTGATATTACGTGTTTCCGGGTCTGAAGACTTACCTGCTGATCAAAAAGATGTTAAAATTGACCAATATCAATTAAGGCCTGAGCAGACATATGATCCCTGAGAAGCGAATTATTCGACGCATTCAGTCTGGCGGTTGTGCTATCCATTGTCAGGATTGCAGTATCAGCCAGCTCTGCATCCCCTTTACTCTGAACGAGCATGAGCTTGATCAGCTGGATAATATTATCGAGCGGAAAAAGCCTATCCAGAAAGGTCAAACCTTGTTCAAAGCCGGTGATGAGCTGAAGTCGTTGTATGCTATTCGCTCCGGGACCATCAAAAGCTACACCATCACCGAGCAGGGTGATGAGCAGATCACCGGCTTCCATCTGGCGGGCGATCTGGTGGGCTTCGACGCTATCGGCACCGGTCTGCACCCGAGCTTTGCACAGGCGCTGGAAACCTCGATGGTTTGCGAGATCCCCTTCGAAACCCTTGACGATCTTTCCGGAAAAATGCCCAATCTGCGTCAGCAGATGATGCGCCTGATGAGCGGTGAGATTAAAGGCGACCAGGATATGATCCTGCTGCTTTCCAAAAAGAATGCCGAAGAGCGTCTGGCTGCGTTTATCTATAACCTCTCTCGTCGTTTCGCCCAGCGCGGTTTCTCACCGCGTGAGTTCCGCCTGACCATGACCCGCGGCGACATTGGCAACTATCTCGGCCTCACTGTCGAAACCATCAGCCGTCTGCTGGGGCGTTTCCAGAAAAGCGGCATGCTGGCGGTGAAAGGCAAATACATCACCATTGAAAACAGCGATCTGCTGGCCCAGCTGGCCGGTCAGGCGCGTAACGTCGCTTAATCTCTGCGCACCACCTGGTCACGATCGGCAATTTTTTAAGATTTGTTGATCTGACCAGGCTCCTCCCCTGTTTCAATTCATCCATATAGGTTATCTTTTTAGTAACTGACGGTAGCTGCAGTTGTAAGGAGACCCTGTATGGCGAAGTATCAGAGCATGCTGGTAGTAATCGATCCTAACCAGGACGACCAGCCGGCACTTAGGCGCGCGGTGTACCTGCACCAACGGATTGGTGGACGCATCAAAGCCTTTTTGCCGATCTATGATTTTTCTTATGAAATGACCACCCTGCTGTCGCCGGACGAACGCACGGCGATGCGCCAGGGCGTTATTGCCCAACGTACGGCCTGGATCCGCGAGCAGGCGAAATTCTATATTGAATCGGGTGTGCCGATTGACGTGAAAGTGGTGTGGCACAACCGCCCCTTCGAAGCCATTATTCAGGAAGTCATTAGCGAGAAACACGATTTGCTGTTGAAGATGGCCCACCAGCACGACAAACTGGAGGCGGTGATCTTCACCCCGACCGACTGGCATCTGCTGCGTAAGTGCCCGTGCCCGGTGTGGATGGTGAAAGACCAACCGTGGCCGGAAGGTGGTAAAGCGCTGGTCGCGGTCAACCTTGCCAGCGAAGAGAATTATCACAATACCCTGAACGAAAAGCTGGTTCGGGAGACGCTGTCGCTGGCGAAAGAAGTCAACCATACCGAAGTACATCTCATCGGCGCCTATCCGGTGACCCCCATCAATATCGCGATTGAGCTACCGGATTTTGATCCCAGCGTCTACAACGACGCCATTCGCGGTCAGCACCTGCTGGCGATGAAAGCGCTGCGGCAGAAGTTTGGCATCGATGAGAAATTCACCCACGTGGAAAAAGGACTGCCTGAGGAGGTGATCCCGGATCTCGCCGAGCATCTGCAGGCGGGGATCGTGGTGCTGGGAACGGTCGGACGTACCGGCCTGTCAGCAGCGTTCCTCGGCAATACGGCGGAACAGGTGGTCGACCATCTGCGCTGCGACCTGCTGGTACTCAAACCGGAGGCCTACCAGACGCCGGTGGAACTGGACGACGACGACGACGATTAACCCTCTTCTCGTACCGCTCACCTTCCCCCGCCTCGCGGGGGATTTTTTTGCTTGCTGCCAGTCAGGCACAAAAAAAGGGCCGCTGGCGGCCCCTGTCACTGTCCAGCGAGAATGGCTTAGTGGATACCCAGACGCCAGGCCAGATCGATCTCTTCTTTCAGCTCCAGCGATGAGAGCGCCATCAGGTCAGCAAACTCCAGCTCCAGCAGTTTCAGCTTTTTCAGATACTGCGCTGGGGTCATGACGGTAGTGTCGCGGCGTAAGAATTCGATGGCCATCTGCGTTGGGGTTAACTCGGTATCCATAATATCCTCTGTCTGATGTAATAACCGGGACATTATATCACCTCTTGCCGCTTATTTTATGAACAATTCCAGGCACTGCGCCGTATATAAAAAAGCCGTCTCACAGGAGACGGCTTATAAACAAACGTTGTAAAACAAGCGTGCTACATTACAGCGCTTTCAGGATCGCATCGACGCTGGCTTTCGCATCCCCAAACAGCATATGGGTGTTCTCTTTGAAGAACAGCGGGTTCTGTACGCCGGCGTAGCCAGTGTTCATCGAACGCTTAAAGACCACCACGTTCTGCGCTTTCCAGACTTCCAGCACTGGCATACCCGCGATAGGACTCTTCGGATCGTCCTGCGCCGCCGGGTTGACAGTGTCGTTGGCGCCAATCACCAGCACGGTGTCGGTATCGCTGAAATCGTCGTTGATCTCATCCATCTCCAGCACGATGTCGTAAGGCACTTTGGCTTCCGCCAGCAGCACGTTCATATGCCCCGGCAGACGCCCGGCTACCGGGTGAATACCAAAGCGTACTTTGATACCCCGCGCCCGCAGCTTCTCGGTAATTTCTGCCACCGGATACTGCGCCTGAGCCACCGCCATACCATAGCCGGGGGTGATGATCACCGACTGGGAGTTTTTCAGCATCTCCGCCGTCTCTTCCGCGCTAATCTCGCGATGCTCGCCCACTTCTTCATCGCCGCCGCTGGAAGAACCATCGGTGCCGAAACCGCCGGCAATCACGCTGATAAAGGAGCGGTTCATCGCCTTACACATAATGTAAGAGAGGATGGCACCGGAAGAACCCACCAGCGCGCCGGTGACGATCAGCAGGTCATTGCTCAGCATAAAGCCCGCTGCCGCTGCCGCCCAACCCGAGTAGGAGTTCAGCATGGAAACCACCACCGGCATGTCCGCGCCGCCGATAGAAGCCACCAGGTGCCAGCCGAAGGCCAGCGCGATCGCGGTCATCACCAGCAGGCACAGGACCTGGGTGCCGGTGCTGTCGGCGCGAACAAAAATCACCATCAGTACGAAGGAGACCACCAGCGCCGCCAGGTTCAGCTTATGGCGATTGGGCAGCATCAGCGGCTTCGAGGAAATTTTGCCGCGCAGTTTACCGAAGGCCACCACCGAACCGGTGAAGGTGACTGCACCGATGAAGATGCCGAGGAATACTTCGGTCAAATGGATATTGACCAAAATCTGCTCCATCCCGGTTTCATGCTGCAGGTAGCTGTTAAAACCAACCAGCACCGCCGCCAGGCCCACGAAGCTGTGCAGGATAGCCACCAGCTCCGGCATCTCGGTCATCTCGACCTTCTTCGCCAGACGAATACCGATCGCTCCGCCGATCACCATCGCGAGGATGATCCAACCGACGTTGCCGGCGTCCGGCCCCAGAATAGTGGCGATCAGGGCGATGGCCATCCCGGCGATGCCGAAATAGTTGCCCTGCTGCGACGTTTCGTGTTTCGAAAGACCCGCCAGGCTGAAAATAAACAGGATTGCGGCAACAATGTATGCAGCTGTAACTAATCCACCAGACATGTGCTACCCCTTATCCTTTGCGAAACATTTTCAGCATGCGCTGAGTCACGGTAAAACCACCGAAAATATTAATGCTGGCGATCAGTACCGCGATAAAGCTCAGGAAGCTGACCCAGCCCCCGTGGCCTATCTGCAACAACGCACCAACAACAATAATGCCCGAAATTGCGTTCGTCACCGACATCAGCGGCGTATGCAGCGCATGGGAGACGTTCCATACCACGTAGTAACCCACTACGCAGGCCAGCGCGAAGACGGTGAAATGGCCAAGGAACTCTTTTGGCGCGACGTTGGCCAGCCAGCCGAAGAGGATAATCGCCAGCGCTATCAGGGCATATTTACGCCATGGGGACACCGGTTTTGCCGCTTCTTTCGGCGCTTCGACTTTTTTCGCCGCAGCCTGCGGCTGAGCGGAGACCTGAATCGGCGGCGCCGGCCAGGTGATTTCGCCTTCACGCACCACGGTCACGCCGCGCACCACCACGTCATCGAAATCGATAACAATGTTGCCATCTTTCTCTTTGCACAGCAGCTTCAGCAGGTTGACCAGGTTGGTGCCATAGAGCTGGGAGGACTGGGTCGGCAGACGGCCCGGCAGGTCGGTGTAACCGATAATTTTCACGCCGTTGGCGGTGGTGACCACTTCGCCGGGCACGGTGTACTCACAGTTGCCGCCATTTTGCGAAGCGAGGTCGACCACCACGCTGCCCGACTTCATGGAGTCGACCATCTCGCGGGTGATCAGCTTCGGCGCCGGTTTACCCGGAATTAACGCCGTGGTGACGATGATATCGACATCTTTCGCCTGGGCGGCGAAGAGCGCCATTTCGGCCTTAATAAAGGCCTCAGACATCACCTTGGCGTAGCCGTCGCCGCTGCCGGCTTCCTCTTTAAAGTCCAGCTCGAGGAACTCGGCGCCCATACTCTGCACCTGCTCCTTCACTTCCGGACGGGTATCGAAGGCGCGGACGATAGCGCCCAGGCTGTTGGCGGCGCCAATCGCAGCCAGACCGGCCACCCCGGCGCCGATGACCATCACCTTCGCGGGCGGAACTTTGCCTGCCGCCGTAATCTGCCCGGTAAAGAAACGGCCGAATTCATGAGCCGCCTCAACGATTGCGCGATAGCCGGCGATATTCGCCATTGAGCTGAGCGCATCCAGCGACTGGGCGCGAGAAATACGCGGCACCGAATCCATCGCCATCACGTTGATATTACGGGCCGCCAGTTTTTCCATCAGCTGCGGGTTTTGCGCAGGCCAGATAAAACTTATCAGCGTAGTTCCCGGATTCAGCAGCGCAATTTCGTCGTCATTTGGGGCATTGACCTTGAGGATGACGTCAGACTGCCACACCTCGTTGCCCGTGACGATCTCAGCCCCTGCCTGGGTAAAGGCTGCATCGTCAAAGCTGGCCAGTTTCCCGGCACCGCTTTCTACCGCGACGCTAAAGCCGAGTTTAAGCAATTGCTCAACGGTCTTCGGCGTGGCGGCGGCCCGGGTCTCCTGGGCTAGCCTCTCTTGTGGTACACCAATACGCATAGTTTTCCCTTCCATCGGTTTTTGATGATGGTTTACTTTTCTGACCAACAACGACAAGACGGCGAAATCTTCCTCGCCATCTTCCGCTGTCTGCAAAATGAAACAGTAACAAACTTTTTATAACCTACTGAAAATAGCGATTGTGATCTACAGCGATAAAACAGAAATTTTGATTTTATTGCTTATTGTCAGCACAGATGGTTCCGGGCAGCAATATTTACCTGAATTTCTCACTCAGGCCTGATAATCCGCTTATCCAGTGGTATAAAACGCCATTTATCGCCATTGAGATCATTGTATTAACATTACGTTAACTAATAAAAGTGGTATCGATTATCGTTTTTGCTGCTCAAGCGGCTGTTTTTTCAACATATCGAAAAATGTTATCTTTCCGTAGTATACGATTCGGGCGGCAAGCAAAAAATGACGCAGACAGTCACAACGATTAAATGCAATAATCAAACGTTTTCAGTCAACAACAACACCAGTATATGGTTTGCGCAAGGCAAAGGATTATTTTTATGAAGCTTAAAAACACCCTCCTGGCGTCTGCTCTCCTGACAACCGCCACGTTGTCTGCCCATGCAGCGACCGAGTTGACCCCGGAGCAGGCGGCTGCGCTGAAGCCCTACGATCGCGTTGTCGTCACCGGCCGGTTTAATGCCATTGGCGACGCGGTACAGGCGGTATCGCGCAAAGCCGACAAAGACGGCGCGGCCTCATTCTATGTTGTCGACACGTCGGACTACGGCAATGGCGGCAACTGGCGCGTCACGGCTGACCTCTATAAAGACAACGCACCGCAAGCGGATACGCCGAAAAATCGCATCATCAATGGTGTGGTAGAACTGCCGAAAGATCAGGCTGTTGCGCTAATGCCTTACGACACCGTCACCGTTCAGGGCTTCTATCGCAGTCAGCCGGAAGTGAACGATGCCATCACCAAAGCGGCAAAAGCGAAAGGCGCCTATGCGTTCTTTATCGTGCGCCAGGTGGATGCCAACCAGGGTGGCAACCAGCGCATTACCGCTTATATCTATAAAAAAGATGCTGAGAAACGCGTACTGCAGAGCCCTGACGCCATTCCGGCGGACTCTGACGCCGGTCGCGCAGCGCTGGCCAAAGGCGGCGAAGCGGCGAAAACTGTGGAAATCCCGGGCGTCGCCACCACTGCGGCTGTAGGGTCAGGCACTGGCGTCGGTCGTTTCTTCGAGACCCAGTCGTCTAAAGGCGGGCGTTACACTGTCACGCTGCCGGACGGCACCAAAGTCGAAGAAGTGAACAAAGTGACCGCAGCGCAAATGGTGCCGTTTGATAATATCCAGTTCACCGGCAACTACGGCAACATGACCGAAATCTCCTATCAGACGGCGAAACGCGCGGCGAAGAAAGGGGCGAAGTACTATCACATTACCCGCCAGTGGCAGGAACGCGGCGGCAACATCACCATCAGCGCCGATTTGTACAAATAATCACTGCTGACTGGCTAAAAAGGCGGCGCAATGCCGCCTTTTCATTTTTTTTCATCCCCCGCCATTGCATGGCTCCCGGACACTCCGTAAAATCCCGCGCCTTAGCGCAATCCTCCATTTTTATGCGATTTCGCAAAATAAATATTCTGGAACAGCCATTTTCACCTCGGGAATGCAATGGAAAAGAAACTG
Source organism: Klebsiella sp. K-Nf6 (assembly GCF_002806655.1). Lineage (NCBI taxonomy): Bacteria > Pseudomonadati > Pseudomonadota > Gammaproteobacteria > Enterobacterales > Enterobacteriaceae > Klebsiella > Klebsiella sp. K-Nf6. The sequence continues at coordinate 169,449 of NZ_PIBN01000002.1, forward strand.
GGCCTGAGCGCCCTGACCGCCCTGGTCCTTAGCTCAATGCTCGGCGCTGGCGTATTCAGTTTGCCGCAAAATATGGCTGCCGTAGCCAGCCCCTCCGCTTTGCTTATCGGCTGGGCCATCACCGGCGTCGGGATCCTGTTCCTCGCCTTCGCCATGCTGCTGTTAACCCGAATTCGCCCCGACCTCGACGGCGGGATCTTCACCTACGCCCGCGAAGGGTTCGGTGAGCTGATTGGCTTCTGTTCCGCCTGGGGATATTGGCTCTGTGCGGTGATCGCCAACGTCTCCTATCTGGTGATCGTCTTTTCGGCGCTCAGTTTCTTCACCGATACCCCTGAGCTGCGCCTGTTTGGCGATGGCAACACCTGGCAGTCTATCGCTGGCGCTTCAGTTCTGCTGTGGGTTGTCCATTTTCTGGTTCTGCGCGGCGTGCAGACGGCGGCGGGGATTAATCTGGTGGCCACCCTCGCCAAACTCCTGCCGCTGGGCGCGTTTATCGCGCTCGCCGCCCTGGCCTTCCAACTGGATACGTTTCGCCTCGATTTCCGTGGGCTGGCACTGGGTATCCCCGTTTGGGAGCAGGTTAAAAACACCATGCTGATCACCCTGTGGGTGTTTATCGGCGTGGAAGGTGCCGTCGTGGTTTCCGCCCGCGCCCGACACAAGCGCGATGTCGGTCGCGCAACGCTGCTGGCGGTCATCTCTGCCCTCGCGGTTTATCTGCTGGTCACCCTGCTGTCGCTGGGCGTGGTGCCGCGCAGTGAACTGGCCGGCATGCGTAACCCGTCGATGGCGGGACTGATGGTCAACATGATGGGCTCATGGGGAGAAATTGTGATTGCGGCGGGCCTGATCGTGTCGGTGTGTGGCGCCTACCTGAGCTGGACCATCATGGCTGCGGAAGTGCCGTTCCTGGCCGCCACGCATAAAGCCTTCCCGCGCCTGTTTGCCCGCCAGAACAGCAATAATGCCCCGTCCGCCTCGCTGTGGCTGACCAATATCAGCGTTCAGGCATCGCTGGTGCTGATCTGGTTGACCGGGTCGGACTACGGCACCCTGCTGACCATCGCCTCAGAGATGATCCTCGTCCCCTATCTGCTGGTCGGCGCCTTTCTGCTGAAAATCGCCACCCGCCCGCTGCACAAAGCGGTGGGTATCGGCGCCTGCATTTATGGCTTATGGTTATTATACGCGTCGGGACCTGTGCATTTACTGTTGTCGGTGGTACTTTACGCTCCGGGTCTTCTGGTCTTTTTGTACGCTCGACGTACGCACCAGCACGATCGTTCGCTCAAACGCCGCGAATTGGCGCTAATTGGTTTATTGCTGGTTGCCGCTGTGCCGGCAACGTGGATGCTGGTGGGGTAAGCGGTCGCCCTGCCGCAGAACGCATAGGAGATACCCATGGCTGAACAACAGCCCCGCCCGGTTCTGATCACAGGAGGAGGCCGCCGCATCGGTCTCGCGCTGGCACACCATTTACTGCTGCAACACCAGCCGGTCATCGTCAGCTATCGCACGCCCTATCCGGCGATCGAGGGCCTGCGCGACGCGGGCGCCCTCTGTCTGCAGGCCGATTTCAGTAGCGATGACGGCATACTCACCTTCGCCGAAGCGGTCAAATCGCATACCAGCGGCCTGCGCGCCATCATCCACAACGCCAGCGACTGGATGGCGGAGAAGCCGGGGGTCGCGCTGAGCACAGTGATCAACCGCATGATGCAGATCCACGTCCATGCCCCCTATCTGCTCAACCACGCACTGGAGGATCTGCTGCGCGGCCACGGCCATGCCGCCAGTGATATCATCCATATTACCGATTACGTCGTGGAGCGCGGCAGCGATAAACATATCGCCTACGCCGCCAGCAAAGCCGCGCTGGACAATATGACCCGCTCCTTCGCCCGCAAGCTGGCGCCGGAGATCAAGGTCAACGCCATCGCCCCGTCGCTGATCATATTTAATGAGAGTGATGACGAAGCCTATCGTCAGCAGGCGCTGGATAAATCGCTGATGAAAATTGCCCCAGGCGAAAAAGAGATTAGCGACCTTATCGACTACCTGTTTACCAGCCGCTATGTCACCGGCCGGTCATTCGCCGTCGACGGCGGCCGCCCGCTGCGCTAGTGGAAGCGGCTCCAGCCAACAATTAACAGCCAGGCGCATAGCCCCCAGCATCCCACTGCGCCTGCCAGTGCCAACGGCAGGCGCATGATCCCGGTGAAGTACCACAGCGATAACAAATAGACAAAATAGGGAACGATCGACCACATGCCGAACACGATAGTGGTGCGCAGGGCTTCAATACCGCGCTCGCTGGCGACGATATAGTGGGCGATGAGCGCAAAGGTAGGAAACAGCGGGATCAGCCCGGCGAGAGCGTAATTTTTCGTTTTTGCCAGCACGCCAATCAGCACCACCACCAGCGCACCCAGCAGCCCTTTGATTAACAGCCCCATGTCCGTATGCCTTAACAATGAATCAACAAGTTAGCGCAGCATAGCGGAAATAGCGCTGTTTATAAAAGAGTAATGGCGGGTAAAATACGCGCGGTGTATGTTACTTCTTTTACTGATGTGCAATAGACATGAATAAAATCGTTTTTGTTGAGGATGACCCTGAGGTAGGGGCGCTGATCGCCGCCTATCTCGGCAAGCATGATATGGATGTGGTGGTCGAGCCTCGCGGCGACCGCGCAGAGGACGTGATCGCGCGGGAGAAACCGGACCTCGTGCTGCTGGACATTATGCTGCCCGGCAAAGACGGGATGACGCTCTGCCGCGACCTGCGCGGGCAATGGCAAGGGCCCATTGTCCTGCTGACCTCGCTCGACAGCGATATGAACCATATCCTCTCCCTGGAGATGGGCGCCAGCGATTATATCCTGAAAACCACGCCGCCAGCGGTACTTCTCGCGCGACTGCGTCTGCATCTACGCCAGCATATCGCTCCGGCGGGCGCCGGAACCCCCTCAACACTCACGCCACATAAAACCATCTCCTTTGGTTCGCTGACCATCGACCCGGTCAACCGTCAGGTGCTGCTCGGCGGGGAAAGCGTCGCATTGTCGACGGCCGATTTCGATCTGCTGTGGGAGTTGGCCACCCATGCCGGGCAAATTATGGACCGCGACGCGCTGCTGAAAAATTTACGCGGTGTCACCTACGACGGGATGGATCGCAGCGTCGACGTGGCCATCTCCCGCCTGCGTAAAAAACTGCTCGACAACGCCACGGAGCCTTATCGGATTAAGACCGTTCGCAACAAAGGCTACCTGTTCGCCCCTCACGCCTGGGACAACTAAGCTTCCCCCGCGGCCCTGCGAGGGGCCCGTTTTATGGCGCACTCCACGGCGATAACCGCCTCAGCTTTGGCTGCTTAGGGCGACTGCGCGGGTTTCCCTCTGCGCGCCGACTGCCCGCTGCGAATTTGTCATATTGCGTAAATCAATAAATTTAGCCGTACAGTTCCCCATCACATAAGCCCTCAATATGATTGTGCTCAAGGACTTACCGTTATCAGAGTGGCATAAAGCCTGAAAACACAGGACTTTTGCATGATGAAATACGTTGTACTTTTGGCACTCTCACTCTTCACTTCACTCTCTGGCTGGGCTTTTTCCCTCGACAACGCCGATATTCGACTCCTCTGTCCACAGCGCGGGCAAATCGAGGTGATCCTCCACCGCTATGAACATACCCAGCAACCCTGGGGACAGCATCATTTTGAAACGGGAGGCGGCCACGTTCGCCAGGGACCGCTGCTGGTGATCCCGTTTGCCAACCTCGATCAGATGATTTACCACCAAACCACCGGCGAGTTTGCTTACTGGTATGCCGAAACGGAAAAGCTGGTGCGCTGTCGGCTGCTGAGTCTGACGACCCTCTATCCGGTGGATATTCCCTACTTTCGCGAGTAGCAATACCCCGTTCGATTCCCTGGAAGGCGCAGGTCTGGTGAATAAACTTTATTTGTGACACCGTCACATACACACCTCCCTGTGCGACCTTCCCGGCGAATGTCACCCCGGAGACGCTGCATACATCGGGTATAGCGGCGCCACAAAGATGGCAAGTCGCAACACGCCGGGCCCCCCAAAGATGGTCGTTTTACAATAAATTTTCATTGTTCTAGTGTGAGTTAACTCAACACTCACGCGGTACGGGAGAGACAATGGGACGGTTCTCAGGTAAGAAAATTGTGATTACAGGGGCGAGCAGTGGTATTGGTCTGGCAGGGGCAATGCGCATCATTGATGAAGGGGGCGAAGTGATGCTGACCGGACGCCATCAGCAAAAACTGGAATCGTTACGCACAGTGCTGCCCGAGCGCGCCTGGTTTCTCCAGAACGATGGCGCGGAACCTGAGGCAGCACATGCCCTCGCCGAGTCTGTAGAATCCTTTGGCATGCTGGATGGCCTGTGGCTGAACGCCGGCCAGCTCGCCTTTTCAACGGTGGAAAATACCACCGAAACGCAGTTCGATACCATCATGGCCAACAATGTTCGTTCTGCCGTCCTGCAAATCGCCGCACTTTCGCGTTTTTTGAATACCGGAGCCTCGGTGGTCATCACCGCCTCTACGGCCGCCTACGAAGGCACGCCACTGGCGGCGCTCTATGCCGCCAGCAAAGGCGCGCAGCTTGCACTGGTTCGCAGCTGGGCAACGGCCTTCTCCGCCCGTGGGATCAGAGTTAACGCGCTGGTCCCCGGGGCAATCGATACCCCTCTGCTTGACGCGATCCCCGCCCCCTTCCGCGAGCAGTATGATGCGCAGATCAGGGCTACCGTGCCGCTAAAACGCCCGGGAACGCCGGATGAAGCGGCGGCGGTTGCGCTGTTTTTATTATCGGATGATGCCGGGTATGTGACGGGTAGCCAGTATGTGGTGGATGGCGGACTGCTGCGCTTATAAGGGCTGCGTCATTATTTATGCCTGCGGGATGTTGTCAGTGAGGGTGAACCCTGCTTTGATAGCGCATTAAACAGGGCGTGAAACGCAGAAGTGATTTTTGCGGTATATTCTGCCGTGACAAACGCCCTGGACAGCGGTCTGGTTTCGTTCCTGCATCTCCGCTTTAGCGGAAAGGCACATACCACACCGCGCCATGAAGGCAAAAGATAGGTAATTAACATTCTGATTTAAGTGAGATTTAATGAAAAAGCTGTTTGTGCAGTTCTATCTTTTGCTCTTCGTCTGCTTTCTGGTCATGACCATGCTGGTCGGCCTGGTCTATAAATTTACCGCTGAACGCGCCGGACGACAGTCGCTTGACGATCTGATGAAAAGCTCGCTGTATCTGATGCGCAGCGAGCTGCGGGAAATTCCGCCGCGCGACTGGAGCAAGACGCTCAAAGAGCTGGATCTGAACCTGTCGTTCGATCTGCACATCGAGCCGATGAGCAAATTCAAGCTATCGGAAAGCTCGATGCAGCACCTGCGCGCCGGCGATATTGTCGCGCTGGATGACCAGTACACCTTCATTCAGCGTATTCCCCGCAGCCATTATGTGCTGTCGGTGGGCCCGGTGCCCTATCTCTATTTTCTGCATGAAATGCGCCTGCTGGACATTGCGCTGATGGCGTTTATCGCTATCTCGCTGGCCTTTCCGGTGTTTATCTGGATGCGTCCGCACTGGCAGGACATGTTGCGCATTGAAACCGCTGCCCAGCGCTTTGGCGAGGGCCACTTCAGCGAGCGCATTCATTTTGACAGCATGTCCAGCTTTGAACGGCTCGGCGTGGCCTTTAATCAGATGGCCGATAACATTAACGCCCTCATTGCCAGTAAAAAGCAACTGATTGACGGTATCGCCCATGAGCTCAGGACGCCGCTGGTCCGCCTGCGCTATCGTCTGGAGATGAGCGAAAACCTCACTGAGGCGGAATCGCAAGCGCTGAACCGCGATATCGGCCAGCTCGAGGCACTGATTGAAGAACTCCTGACCTACGCCCGCCTCGACCGTCCGCAGACGGAACTCAGTCTGACCACCCCTGATTTCCCCGCCTGGATCAGCGATCATGTCGAGGATATTCAGATGGTCAACCCGCAGCGCGAGGTCGCTCTGGCGACGCTGACCCACGGCAACTATGGCGCGCTGGATATGCGGCTGATGGAGCGGGTACTGGATAATCTGGTGAATAACGCCCTGCGCTACAGCACCCAGCGGGTGGCGGTCAGCCTGACCCTGCAGGGAGCGCGTGCCTCGTTGCAGGTCGAGGATGACGGCCCGGGCATTGCCCCTGAAGAGCGCGAGCGAGTGTTTGAGCCCTTTGTCCGTCTTGACCCCAGCCGCGATCGGGCGACCGGAGGATGCGGCCTCGGCCTGGCGATTGTGCACAGTATTGCCCAGGCGATGGGCGGTGACGTGCGCTGCGAGGCCAGCCCTCTCGGCGGCGCCCGCTTCTGCTTTAGCTGGCCGGTTTATCATCAGTTGCCCGATTTTACCTCTGCCTGAATAAAACTTGCGCAGAGGCCGCGCGCTGCGTATGCTGCAAACATCGAATAGCATGTTGTAACTAAGGTGAATCGATGGCTCGCTACGACCTTGTTGAACGTCTGAATGATACCTTTCGTCAGATCGAGCTGGAGCTGCAGACGCTCCAGCAGGCGCTAAGCAGCTGCCGGCTGCTGGCGGCCCGGGTATTTGAACTGCCGGCGGTCAGTAAGGATGCCGAGCACGATCCGCTGGCCAACATTCCGGTGGTGCAACACATCGGCAAGGCGGCGCTGACCCTCGCCCTACGCCATTACAGCCATCTGTTTATCCAGCAGCAGTCGGAAACCCGCAGCAGCAAAGCCGCCGTTCGTCTGCCGGGGGCTATCTGCCTGCAGGTCACCGCCGTGGAGCAGCAGGATCTGCTGGCGCGCATTCAGCATATTAACGCCCTGAAGGCTACCTTCGAGAAAATCGTCACCGTCGATTCTGGCCTGCCCCCCACTGCCCGTTTTGAATGGGTGCATCGCCACCTGCCGGGCTTGATCACCCTCAGCGCCTACCGCACGCTGACGCCCCTCGTCGACCCGAGCACCATCCGCTTCGGCTGGGCCAATAAACACGTGATCAAGAACCTGACCCGCGACCAGGTACTGATGATGCTGGAGAAAAGCCTGCAATCGCCGCGGGCGGTGCCGCCGTGGACCCGTGAGCAGTGGCAGAGCAAGCTTGAGAGGGAGTATCAGGACATCGCCGCCCTGCCGCAGCGGGCGCGGCTGAAAATCAAACGGCCGGTGAAAGTGCAGCCGATTGCCCGCGTCTGGTACGCCAGCGAGCAGAAACAGGTGCAGTATGCCTGCCCCAGCCCGCTGATCGCGCTGATAACCGGTAGCCAGGGGGTCAGCGTCCCGGATATCGGCGAATTGCTGAACTATGACGCCGACAATGTCCAGTACCGCTACAAACCGGAGGCGCAGTCGCTGAGATTACTTATCCCGCGCCTGCACCTCTGGCTGGCTAACGAGTAGCCAGGCTGCCGACCATCTCTTCCGGGCGCACCCAGCTGTCGAATTCGGCTTCCGTCAGGTAGCCCAGCGCCAGCGCCGAGGCTTTGAGGGTAAGCCCCTCATGGTGCGCTTTTTTAGCGATTTCCGCCGCCTTGTCGTAGCCGATATGGGTATTCAGCGCGGTTACCAGCATCAGCGACTCATTGAGCAGCTGGCTGATCCGCTCGCGATTCGGTTCAATACCCACCGCACAGTGCTCATTAAAGCTCTCCATACCGTCCGCCAGCAGACGCACCGACTGCAGGACGTTGTGAATGACCATCGGACGATAGACGTTAAGCTCAAAGTTACCCGAGGCGCCGCCGATATTTACCGCCACGTCATTGCCCATCACCTGGCAGCAGACCATGGTCAACGCTTCGCACTGGGTTGGGTTAACCTTGCCGGGCATGATTGAAGAACCCGGCTCATTCTCCGGGATGGCGATTTCGCCAATGCCGCAGCGGGGGCCGGAGGCCAGCCAGCGGACATCGTTAGCGATCTTCATCAGCGACGCCGCCAGGCCTTTCAGCGCGCCGTGGGCATGGACCAGGGCATCCACAGTAGCCAGCGCTTCGAATTTGTTCGGCGCGGTGACAAATGGCTGTCCGCTGAGCGACGCCAGCTCGGCCGCCACCCGCACGGCATACTCCGGATGGGTATTCAGCCCGGTTCCTACCGCCGTCCCGCCCAGCGCCAGCTCGGCAAGATGCGGCTGACTGGCTTCGATGTGCTTCAGGCTATGGTCCAGCATCGCCACCCAGCCGGAGATCTCCTGGCCTAACGTGAGCGGCGTGGCGTCCTGCAGATGAGTGCGGCCGATCTTGACGATATCCCTGAAGGCCAGCGCTTTTTCGTTGAGTGTCGCCCGCAGCGCCTGCAGCGACGGGATCACTTTTTCCCGCAGGGCAATCAGCGCCGCGACGTGCATGGCGGTGGGGAACACGTCATTTGAGCTCTGGCTCTTATTCACATCGTCATTGGGATGAATTTTTCGCGCCATCCCCCGTTCACCGCCCAGCAGTTCACTGGCGCGGTTGGCCAGCACCTCGTTCATATTCATATTGCTTTGGGTGCCGGAGCCGGTCTGCCAGATAGCCAGCGGGAACTCCTGCGAGTGCTTTCCGGCCAGGACTTCGTCAGCGGCAGCGACGATCGCCCCGGCTTTCTCCGCCGTCAGCAACCCGAGATCCTGATTAACCTTCGCCGCCGCCCGCTTGGTCAGCGCCAGGGCGTATATCAGCTCCCCGGGCATTTTTTCGGTCGAGATGCGGAAATGCTCCAGCGAGCGCTGGGTCTGGGCGCCCCAGAGTTTATCGGCCGGGACGTCGATGGCGCCCATCGAGTCTTTTTCACTGCGATGCGTTGTCATTACTTTCTCCTTGGATTCAAAGTGCGTCATAGCGACAAAGCTCACCTGCTTAAAAGACTAAGTATTGGCCAGATTTATAAGTTGTTTTGGTGGTTCGTGCCGCGAAGCGACATAAAAAAGCCGCCCCGAAGGGCGGCCCAGACCGCTGACAAAATGCAATCGTCGGGATTGCCCGGCGGCGCTGCGCTTGCGCGGACCTACAGAGAACTGCATAACTGTTCGATATTGCTGTTTTCGTAGGCCGGGTAAGGCGAAAGCTGCCACCCGGCAGAAAGGCGATCACAATAACGAAAACCGGTTTGTCATCGGCCAGAGCCGCCCCGAAGGGCGGCCTGGGTTACTTCACGCAGCGGGCGCACTGCGACGTCTGGATCTGCTGGAAGAAGTCATTGCCTTTATCATCGACGAGGATAAACGCCGGGAAATCTTCCACTTCAATTTTCCAGATAGCCTCCATACCCAGCTCCGGATACGCCACGCACTCGAGGCTGCGGATGCTCTGCTGGGCCAGCACCGCCGCAGGGCCGCCGATACTGCCGAGGTAGAAGCCGCCGTGTTTGTGGCACGCATCGGTCACCTGCTGGCTGCGGTTGCCTTTCGCCAGCATGATTTTGCTCGCGCCGTGCGACTGCAGCAGATCGACGTAAGAATCCATGCGGCCTGCGGTGGTCGGCCCCAGAGAGCCGGAGGCGTAACCGTCCGGCGTCTTGGCCGGGCCCGCGTAGTAGATCGGGTGATCTTTGACGTACTGCGGCAGTGCTTCACCGCTGTCGATCAGCTCCTTCAGCTTGGCGTGGGCGATATCGCGGGCCACGATAATAGTGCCGCTCAGCGACAGGCGGGTGGACACCGGGTACTGCGACAGCAGCGCCAGGATCTCGCTCATCGGCTGGTTAAGATTCACCTTCACCGCTTCGCCTTCGCCGGCCTGGCGCAGATGCTCAGGGATATATTTCCCCGGATTGCTCTCCAGCTTCTCGATCCAGATGCCGTCGCGGTTGATTTTGGCTTTGATGTTGCGGTCGGCGGAACAGGAGACGCCCATCCCTACCGGGCAGGAAGCCCCGTGACGCGGCAGACGGATCACCCGGATATCGTGGGCGAAGTATTTCCCGCCGAACTGCGCGCCGAGGCCGAGGTTCTGCGCTTCCAGCAGCAGCTCTTGCTCCAGTTGCACATCGCGGAACGCCTGACCATGTTCGTTACCTTCGGTCGGCAGGCCATCGTAGTATTTGGTGGAGGCCAGCTTCACGGTCTTCAGCGTCGCTTCCGCCGAAGTTCCGCCAATCACAAAGGCGATATGGTACGGCGGACAAGCGGCCGTACCGAGGGTGCGCATCTTCTCAACCAGATAGTTTTTCAGCTTCGCCGGGGTGATCAGCGCTTTGGTTTCCTGGTACAGATAGGTTTTGTTCGCCGAACCGCCGCCCTTGGCGATGCAGAGGAATTTATACTCATCGCCATCGGTAGCATAGAGATCGATCTGCGCCGGCAGGTTAGTACCGGTGTTAACCTCTTTATACATATCCAGCGGCGCGTTCTGCGAGTAGCGCAGGTTGTCCTGGATATAGGTGTTGTACACACCCTGCGCCAGCGCGGCTTCATCGCCGCCGCCGGTCCACACGCGCTGGCCTTTTTTACCCATGATGATCGCGGTGCCGGTGTCCTGGCAGGTGGGCAGAATGCCTTTGGCGGCGATATCCGAGTTGCGCAGGAACTGCAGCGCCACGTATTTGTCGTTTTCGCTGGCTTCCGGGTCGTTAAGGATATCCGCCACCTGCTGCTGATGCGCCGGGCGAAGCATAAAGGAAGCGTCGTGGAAAGCATGCTGCGCCAGAAGGGTCAGCGCCTGAGGGTCGACTTTTAGCACTTCCTGGCCGGCAAATTCGGCGACGGAGACGTAATCACTGCTGAGGAGATAATACTCGGTGTCATCCTTTTTGAGGGGAAAAGGATCCTGGTAAACAAACGGTTTATTCGACATTGTACTCTCACTTACTGCTTTGGCTGATTATGTTTCAGGCAGGGACTCCATGTGCCTGTAGAAAAGCGAGTCGATCAATCTTACACAATTTTTTAACAAAAACTGAGACAGGGACGACTTTTTCTTTCAGCAGTTGCTTCTCCACGGTTTGCTGGTTTAATAGAGCAATAATTTTTACTTTGATTGATACAGGGAATGAGAATGCAAAAGCTGATCAACGCCGTACAGAACTACGCATGGGGAAGCCACACCGCTTTAACTGAACTGTATGGCATTGCCAACCCGGACAACCTGCCGATGGCAGAGCTGTGGATGGGGGCGCATCCGAAGAGCAGCTCGCAGATCCTGGCGGCCGACGGCCAGCCGCGTTCGCTGCGCGAGGTGATTGACGCGGATAAAACCGCCCTGCTCGGCGACAAGGTTGCCGCCCGCTTTGGTGAGCTGCCGTTCCTGTTTAAAGTGCTGTGCGCCGCTCAGCCGCTCTCTATTCAGGTACATCCCAACAAGCAGGCCTCGGAAGAAGGTTTCGCCCGCGAGAACGCCGCCGGCATCCCGCTCTCCGCCGCCGAGCGTAACTATAAAGATCCAAACCACAAGCCGGAGCTGGTTTTTGCCCTGACGCCGTTCCTGGCGATGAATGCGTTTCGCGAGTTCAGCGAGATTGTCACCCTGCTGCAGCCGGTGGCAAGCGCGCATCCGGCGATTGGCGCCTTCCTGCAGCAGCCGGACGCGGCTCACCTGAGCCAGCTGTTTGCCAGCCTGCTCAATATGCAGGGTGAGGAAAAAGCCAAGGCGCTGCAGGTACTGCGCGACCTACTGGCCCGTGAACAGGGCGAACCGTGGCAGACTATCCGCCTGATCGCGGAATTCTATCCGGACGACAGCGGCCTCTTCTCGCCGCTGCTGCTGAACGTGGTGAAGCTGAACCCTGGCGAAGCCATGTTCCTGTTCGCCGAAACGCCGCATGCCTATCTGCAGGGGGTGGCGCTGGAGGTGATGGCCAACTCGGATAACGTACTGCGCGCCGGTCTGACGCCGAAATACATTGATATTCCTGAGCTGGTCGCTAACGTCAAGTTCGAAGCCAAACCGGCGGGTGAGCTGTTGACCCAGCCGCAGCAGCACGGCGCAGAGCTGGACTTCCCGATCCCGGTGGAAGATTTTGCCTTCTCGCTGCACGACCTCTCCGCCGAGGCCAGCGATCTGGCTCAGGCAAGCGCGGCGATTATTTTCTGCGTCGACGGCGAGGCCGTACTGCACAAAGGTGACCAGAGCCTAACGCTCAAGCCGGGCGAGTCAGCTTTCGTGGCCGCCAACGAATCACCGGTGCAGGTCAGCGGCCGCGGCCGCGTGGCGCGCGTGTTTAATAAGCTCCAGTAAGTGACTGACCTTTCAGGTCGCGCTTACTGAATGATGACAACTCAGCCAGGCGGTCTCTCCGCCTGGCTTCATTTATGGACAAATGCTATGAAAAAATCGCTGGTCGCAGCAGGCATCATCGTGGCGCTGGGCGTGGTATGGACAGGCGGCGCCTGGTACACCGGCAAACAGCTGGAAGGCAGGATCGCCGATATGGTGCAGCAGGCTAACGCGCAGCTACGCAGCAGCGCGCCGGAATCAGGGCTGGAGCTGAGCTATCAGGATTACCGGCGCGGGCTGTTCAGCAGCCATCTGCAGCTGGTGGTGAAGCCGATCGCCGGACAGGCCAACAGCTGGCTGGCCGCCGGACAGAGCGTGGTGCTTGACGAGGTGGTCGATCATGGCCCCTTCCCGCTGGCCTCATTAAAAACCTTTAATCTGGCGCCGGCGATGGCCTCGGTCCACACCACGCTGGTGAAAAATGACGCCAGCCAGGCGCTGTTCGAGATCGCCAAAGGCAACACTCCCTTTACCGTCGATACACGCATCGCCTACCGCGGCGACAGCCAGTCGGCGATCGTGCTCAATGCCCTCGACTATGCCAAAGGTGATGAGAAAGTCACCTTCAGCGGCGGTCAGTTCCAGCTCGACGCCGACCGCGACGGCAAAAACATCAGCCTGAAGGGCCAGGCCGGCAGCGGGCAGATCGATGCGCTCAACGAATATAATCAGAAGGTGCAGCTGCGCTTCGTCAATCTGACCACCGACGGCGCCACCGAGCTGGCCAGCTTCAACGAACGTATCGGCCAGCAAAAAATGACCCTCGATAAACTGGCCATCAGCGTCGAAGGCAAAGAGCTGGCGCTGGTTGACGGGATGGCGCTGGACGGCGGCTCGACGCTGACCCAGGACGGTAAAGGCGTGAACAGCCAGGTGAACTACACCGTCAACAGCCTCAAGCTGCAGGGGCAGGATATGGGCAGCGGCAAACTGACGCTGAAAGTGGATAATGTCGACGGTCAGGCGTGGCACCAGTTCAGTCAGCAGTACAGCGCACAGTCTCAGGCGCTGCTGGCAAAACCGGAGCTGGCGCAAAACCCGGAACTGTACCAGCAGGCGTTAACCGAAGCCCTGTTCAATGCGCTGCCGATCCTGCTTAAAGGCAATCCGTCGGTGACCCTCTCTCCGCTGAGCTGGCGCAATGCCAAAGGGGAAAGTACCCTGAATCTGTCGGTTCTGCTGAAGGATCCGGCCCAGGTGACCACCCCACCGCAGACCCTGGCGGACAGCCTGGATCGCGTGGTGCAGTCGCTTGACGGCAAGGTGGTGATCCCGGTGGATATGGCGACGGAGTTAATGACTAAGATCGCCGGTCTGGAAGGTTACCAGCCAGCCGATGCGGCCAAGCTCGCCGATCAGCAGGTCAAAGGCCTGGCGGCGATGGGCCAGATGTTCCGCATCACCACCATGGAAGATAACGCCATCAGCAGCAGCCTGCAGTACGCTAACGGCCAGGTGACGCTGAACGGGCAGAAAATGCCGCTGGAGGATTTTGCCGCGATGTTTGGTCTGGAAGCGCCTGCTCAACCGGACGCGGCGCCGCAGGAAGGCCAGCCGCAACAGGATGACGCCGCTCCGCAGCAAGATGACGCCGCTCCTCAGCAGGACGACGCCGCCCCGCAGCCGTAACTTATCGGCTCAGGAGACGGCCATCGCGCGCCGTCTCCCTCATTTCCGTGTCACCAGCCGCGGCGGCATAATCTGGTTGCGCGCCTCGCCGGTGCCTTCCTCAAGCCGTCGCAGCATCGACTCTGCCAGGGTTTTCCCCATCTCGCGCGCCGGGGTCGTTACCCAGGTGAGCGGCAGGTCATCCAGTGCCGCCTCCGGCACGTCGGCGAAGGCCGCCAGCGCCACCCGCTGTTCGAAATAGCTCTCGACGCCATCCTCTCCGCTCTGCCTTCCGGCCCGCAGTAAACCAAACCACGCGCCGGTCGCCACCACGTTGTTGTAGCACAGCACCGCGGTGATGGTCGGATTCTGGCGCAACAGCCCCGCCATCGCCTCCGCCGCCTGCTTCTGGCTCGACTCGCACTCCAGCACCCATTCGCTGTGAAACGGCAGACCGTATTTCAGCAAGGTGGCGCAATAGCCGCCGACCCGCTCGGCGCGCGTCAGCGAAGAACTCTGCCCACCAAGCCAGGCGATCCGCTGATGGCCGCGGCGGATAAGATGCTCGGTCACCAGCTGCGCCGCCTGCATGTTGTCCGGGCGGATCAGGTCGACATCGTCAAGGTAGCTGGCGCGGGAAGCAAACACCAGCGGCACGCCAGCCTGCGCGGCCCGCTCGCGCAGTTCGCTCCCGCGATCGATCGACCCGGCGATGATCACCCCGTCGACCCCCTGCGCCGCGAGGGTATCAAACCGCTGGTCTATCTTCTCGCCGCTGCGCCCGCCCTGGGTGAGGAACACCATTTTCCCCTGCCTTTCCAGGGCGTCGGTGAGGCCGGCGGTTAATTCGGCGTAAAACGGCTTTGACAGATCGCTAACGATAAGGCCAATCACCCCGCTCTGCCCGCCACGCAGCGAGGCGGCCTGGCGGTTGCGCACAAATCCCAGCTGTTCGATGGCCTGATTAACCCGCTCGCCAGTGGCGCTGGAGATGCGCCCTTTACCGCTCAGCACCAGCGAGACGGTGCTCACGGAGACCCCGGCGGCCTGCGCCACATCATTGATGGTGATCTTTTTTGCGATAGCCATAACGCGCTGGCTGACTCCCTTGCCTGTCGATAAAACGTTTTATCATTGTGCGATCTTTATAAACCTTATTATCGCTTGATTATGTGATTTTTATCGCACTAAAAAGTGGTAAAACGTTTTATCTTGCCGTGGCGTTAGTTCTTCCCGACCACTTGAGAATCAGGAACCGTGTTATGACGGCGAAAACAGCACCAAAAATCACTTTATGGGAGTTTTTCCAGCAGCTCGGAAAAACCTTTATGCTGCCCGTAGCGTTGCTCTCGTTTTGTGGGATCATGCTGGGGATTGGCAGTTCGTTAAGCAGTCACGATGTTTTGACGCTGTTGCCGTGGCTGGATATGCCGCTGCTGCAGGCCATCTTTATCTGGATGAGCAAAGTCGGCTCCTTTGCTTTCAGCTTCCTGCCGGTCATGTTCTGTATCGCCATCCCACTGGGGCTGGCGCGGGAGAACAAAGGCGTCGCCGCCTTCGCCGGCTTTGTCGGCTACGCGGTCATGAACCTGGCGGTCAACTTCTGGCTGACGGCGAAAGGCATTCTGCCCACCACCGACGCCGCGATCCTGAAGGCCAACAATATCCAGAACATCATCGGTATTCCGTCGATCGATACCGGGATCCTCGGCGCGGTTATCGCCGGGATTATCGTCTGGCTGCTGCATGAACGCTTCCATAACATTCGCCTGCCGGACGCCCTGGCCTTCTTCGGCGGCACCCGCTTCGTGCCGATCATCACCACCGTGGTGCTGGGTCTGGTCGGGCTGGCAATCCCGCTGGTGTGGCCAGTCTTCGCCATGGGGATCAACGCCCTCGGGAAGATGATCAACAGCGCCGGGGATTTTGGCCCGATGATCTTCGGCACCGGCGAGCGACTGCTGCTCCCGTTTGGCCTGCACCACATTCTGGTGGCGCTGATCCGCTTCACTGAAGCCGGCGGTACCCTCGACGTCTGCGGCCACAGCGTCAGCGGCGCGCTGACCATCTTCCAGGCGCAACTGAGCTGCCCGACCACCCACGGCTTCTCCGAAAGCGCCACCCGCTTCCTGTCGCAGGGTAAAATGCCGGCTTTCCTCGGCGGCCTGCCGGGAGCCGCGCTGGCGATGTACCACTGCGCCCGTCCGGAAAACCGGCATAAAATTAAAGGCCTGCTGATCTCCGGGGTCATCGCCTGCGTGGTCGGCGGCACCACCGAGCCGCTGGAGTTCCTGTTCCTGTTCGTCGCGCCGGTGCTGTATGTCATCCACGCGCTGCTGACCGGTCTCGGCTTTACCATCATGGCGGTGCTCGGGGTCACCATCGGCAACACCGACGGCAATATCATCGACTTCGTGGTGTTTGGCATCCTGCATGGCCTGGCGACCAAGTGGTATCTGGTGCCGGTGGTGGCGGCTATCTGGTTCGCGGTCTACTATGCCATCTTCCGCTTCGCCATTACCCGCTTCAATCTGAAAACGCCGGGCCGCGATATCGACACCGCCGCCAGCGTGGAGAAAGCCGTCGCCGGTACCATCGGCAAATCCGGCTATAACGTGCCGGCGATTCTGGCGGCGCTCGGCGGTGCCGAGAACATTGTTTCGCTGGATAACTGCATTACTCGTCTGCGTCTGTCGGTACACGATATGAGCAAAGTGGACGCCGCCGCGCTGAAAGCCCATCGCGCCATCGGGGTGGTTCAGCTCAATCAGCATAACCTGCAGGTGGTTATTGGCCCGCAGGTGCAGTCAGTAAAAGATGAAATGGCCGTATTGATGAATACTGTTCAGGCCTGACCCTACTGGTCCCCCTTCCGCGCGGAGGGGGACATTCGCTAAGGAAGTTCCGATGTTTGATTTTGCCACCCCCATCGACCGCCACGGTACCTGGTGCACACAGTGGGACTATGTCGCCGACCGGTTTGGCGCCGCCGACCTGCTGCCGTTCACCATCTCCGATATGGATTTCGCCACTGCGCCCTGCATTCTCGACGCCGTCAGCCAGCGGCTGGCCCACGGTGTGTTCGGCTACAGCCGCTGGCAGAACGAGGCGTTTCTCGGGGCGATTGCCCACTGGTACGCCAGCCGATTTAACAGCGTCATCGATCCGCAAACGGTGGTCTACGGGCCGTCGGTTATCTACATGGTGGCGGAAACCATCCGCCAGTGGTCAAGCGAAGGCGACGGCGTCGTCGTCCATACTCCCGCCTACGATGCGTTCTATAAGACCATCACCGCTAACCGCCGGGAGATTGCCCCGGTGCCATTGACCCTGACGGATAACCAGTGGCACTGCGATATGGCCCGCCTGGAAGCCGTGCTGGCGGAACCGAAGAATACCCTGCTGCTGCTGTGCAGCCCGCATAACCCCACGGGGAAAGTCTGGCGTCGCGAGGAGCTGGAGACCATGGCGGCCCTGTGTCAAAAACATGGCGTCAGGGTGATTAGCGACGAAATTCATATGGACATGACCTGGGGCGAACACTGCCATATCCCGTGGAGCGAGGTCGCTCAGGGACCGTGGGCGCTGTTCACCTCCGGTTCAAAGAGCTTTAATATTCCGGCCTTTACCGGGGCCTATGGCTTTATCCCCGAGGCGAACGCGCGCGACAGCTACCTGCAGGCGCTGAAGGCCCGCGACGGGCTCTCTTCTCCCTCAGTGCCAGCGCTGGTCGCCCATATCGCCGCCTATCGCGACGGGGCTCCCTGGCTCGACGCCTTGCGTGACTATCTGCAGGCGAATATGCGCTATGTCGCCGACACGCTTAATAATGCCTTCCCCGCACTCTGCTGGCAGCCGCCGGAGGCCACCTACCTGGCGTGGATCGACCTGCGCCCCCTAAACATCGACGACCATGCGCTACAGCAGGCGCTGATCGCCGAACAGAAGGTGGCGATTATGCCGGGTTATACCTATGGTCCTGAGGGCAACGGCTTTCTGCGCCTCAACGTCGGCTGCCCGCGCGAGAAGCTGGAACGCGGTGTCGAAGGACTGATTGCCGCCCTGCGTAGCCTCAGCTGATTCGACGCGCAATCTACAGGTCATCGCGCCGGCGGAATGCCAGGTAGCCGGCGCCGAGGGTAAAGATGGCGACTATCACCACCAGCAGGATAAACCCGTGGTGGTTACTCGCCAGCGGGATCCCACCGACGTTCATGCCGAAGAAACCGGCGACGATGTTAATCGGCAGCGCGAGGACCGTGATCACCGTCAGGGTGTAGAGGGTGCGGTTGCTCTGCTCCAGCTGGCGGGCGCCAATCTCCTCCTGCAGCAGACTAATGCGCTCGATCAGGCCGGACAGGTCATTGAGCACCACGCTAAACTCTTCGGTGAACTGACGAAACGCCTGCACCACTGCACGATCCATCCACGCCGGCGGCCGGTTAAGCAGACGGAACATCGCTGCCGGCTCCGGCGCCAGCAGCCGCTGAAAGCGTAAAAGCATCCGCCGCAGCCGCGCCAGATCGGCCCGGTTGCGCTGCACATGATTGCTCAGGAGACGCTCTTCGATAAGGTCGACATGGCGGCTGGCCTGGCGGACGACCTGCTCCAGCACCTCCTCCTGCTCCTCCAGCAGAAAAGCCAGCAGCTCGGTAGAGGTATTCACCCTGAGCGTCTGCAGACGCGGCAGCATCCATTCGATAAACCGCAACGGTTTGAAGCGCGCCGTCACCACCAGCTTAGGGCTACAGTAGAGCCACAGCGTGGCGGTTTCCGCGCTGGTATCCTGCGGCCGAAACAGCACATCGTTGAGCACAGCGAACAGATTCTCCCCCTGTCGCTCGATGCGGGTGGTGTGCGAACCGCTGCGGATCTCCTCGAAGAAAAAGTCCGCCACCGGAAAGTGGCTGGTTAACCATTTCTCGGCGGTGGCATGATTGAGATTCAGGTGTAACCAGATAAACGCCTTGTCATCGGCGAGCGCCTGATAGCGGGCGCACACCTCGCCAGAGGCAATGGGCTGCGGGGGGCGCTGTTCATGAAACAGATAACCATGCACCAGACCGGAAACTTCACTATCAAAATCGGGCTTTAACATCTTCGCGGTGACGTCTTGACTCATGGCTCCCTCAGGACACGCACTGGCACTGTTGATGCCCGAATAGCGCCATCTTTCGCTATTTTCCGCGGGCTGGCAAGGTTAATAATCTGGTCATAAAACAGTAACCTGAATGACATATTGCCGTCAGTGTCGCGCGCCACGCAGGCGATGCGATCGGTGCGAATGGAGGAGGCTTCTGGCCCTTTTCGCTCCAGGGTTATTAAAATAAATTTGATTATCCTCAAAACTTTTTTAGGCAAAAAAGCGTATTAATTAAGCCGCTTAATCATTGCTTACACTGGTTTATTGAGGAGGAGACCATGAAAACCTATGACCGTAATCGTAACGCTATTGCTACCGGCAGCAGGGTAATGATCGCCGGTAACGGCACGACAGGCGTGATTAAAGCTATCCATGGTGAAGGGAAAACCGCCGAGCAGCTTCGCCGGGCGGACTGCGTTGAAATCGACGGCTGCGAGGGCCGCTTTTGCCCGTTAGATCTGATCCGTCTCGGCTTCCATTAATTCCTGCCGCCAGGTCATCAGTATCAGGCCACCTGAGGTGGCCTGCTCTTTTCCCGACTAATAAAGCGTCTAGCGAAAGCTCCACTGAATACTCATCACAAAGATCGCCGGCACAATAATGCCGCCTTCCACACCGAAATAATCGGTGAAGTTATATTGCAGACCATGATAGATGTAGGGCGAAAAACCGACGCCGGTCATTTTTTTGGCGGTGCGGTAGGTGCCGGAATCCCCACAGTGGCTGAAGGCATCAAAGAAAAATTCCCCGGTATAGGCATACACCCCTTTCAGCACCCAGCCGGTATCGTTTTTCAGCCAGTCGCGGCGCACGCCGAGGGTCAGGCAGCGATCGTCAAAGCTGTTTTTCATCGTTCCGACCAGCACGCTGTATTTTGAATCCTGAGAAAACTTGCGCTCCACCGAGAAAAAGTTGTTATTGAAATGTTCGTTATATTGTCCGTGGTTACCGGTCATATGATAAACATAGGAGCCGGTATTCATCGAATAGAGGTTTAATTCCCCGGCCTGCGCCGACGGCATGGCAACCATCAGTAGCCCTGATAACAAAATCCATAATTTATTTAACATTCAGTAACCTACACCACACCCGAAAAAAAGAACCCGGCATACTAGCACCGCTAAGCTAAACCAAAGGGCAATCGGATAAACCGACGCTGGTCGCGGCAGAAAACATGACCCTATCTGCACTATAGCAGCGACGCTCCCGCTTCGTTAGCGCTTGCAGCTATACTGCAGACACATTCCTCTTATTGATTAAGGACCGCTGTGTTAACCACTTTCCTCGTTGCGCTGGTCGCTATTATTCATCTCGCCATCCTGGTGCTGGAGATATTTTTCTGGGAGGCCCCCGCCGGGCGCCGGGCCTTTAACCTCAGCGCCGATTTCGCCCGGGAGACCCGGGTGCTGGCGGCCAACCAGGGATTGTATAACGGTTTTCTGGCCGCCGGCCTGGCGTGGGGGCTGTGGCTGGGGGCGCCGGGGGTGCAGGTGGTTATCTTTTTCCTGGCCTGCGTGCTGGCCGCCGGGATTTTCGGCGCGCTGACCGCCAGCCGCAAAATTCTTTATATTCAGGCGCTGCCCGCACTGCTGGCGCTGCTTGCCATGCTGGCGCAAGCGTAGGGGCTTGATCCAAAACAGAGAAAGCAGGCGCTGAGGCGGGTATTATTTGCCCCTTTCGGTCGGTCATCGACCTTTAATACCTTCTGAGTTCAGAGGCATTTTTATGACATGGCAATCCTTCAAACAGGCCTGGCTTATCCGGTTCTGGTCCCCTGTCCCGGCGGTCATCGCCGCGGGCATCCTCTCCACCTACTATTTTGGCATCACCGGCACCTTCTGGGCGGTGACCGGCGAATTCACCCGCTGGGGCGGTCAGCTGCTGCAGTTGCTGGGCGTCCACAGCGAACAGTGGGGCTATTACCAGCTGATTCATCTCGAAGGGACGCCGCTGACCCGCATCGATGGTAGGATGATCATCGGCATGTTCGGCGGCTGCCTGGCCGCCGCGCTGTGGGCCAATAACGTCAAACTGCGCTTTCCACGCAGCCGGATCCGCATTGTGCAGGCCGTGGCAGGCGGCATCATCGCCGGGTTCGGCGCGCGGCTGGCGATGGGCTGTAACCTGGCGGCCTTTTTCACCGGCATTCCGCAGTTCTCCCTGCACGCCTGGCTGTTTGCCATCGCCACCGCCATCGGCTCCTGGTTTGGCGCCCGCTTCACGCTGCTGCCCCTTTTTCGCATCCCGGTAAAAATGCAAAAGGTGTCCGCCGCCTCGCCGTTAACCCAAAAACCGCAGCAGGCGCGTCGCCGTTTCCGGCTGGGCATGGTGGTCTTTTTCGCTATGATCGGCTGGGGCCTGCTCACCGCCGCAGACCACCCGGCGCTCGGCCTGGCGATGCTGTTCGGCATCGGCTTCGGTCTGCTTATCGAGCGCGCGCAGATCTGCTTTACCTCCGCCTTTCGCGATATGTGGATCACCGGCCGGACGGTGATGGCAAAGGCGATTATCTTCGGCATGGCGGCGAGCGCCATCGGTATCTTCAGCTATGTGCAATTGGGGATGGCGCCCAAAATTATGTGGGCCGGTCCCAACGCGGCGATTGGCGGGCTGCTGTTTGGCTTTGGCATCGTGCTGGCCGGCGGCTGTGAAACCGGCTGGATGTACCGGGCGGTGGAGGGCCAGGTTCACTACTGGTGGGTTGGGCTGGGCAATGTCATTGGCTCAACGCTGCTCGCCTGGTGCTGGGACGATATCGCCGCTCCGCTCGCCACCCACTGGCAGAAAATCAACCTGCTGAACGCCTTCGGCCCCTTCGGCGGGCTGCTGGCGACCTATCTGCTGCTGCTGATCGCCCTGCTGCTGGTGATCGCCTGGGAAAGACATTTTTTCCGCCGCCAGTCGACGGCGGTCCGGACCGTGAAGGAGAGCGCATGAAAAACATCATCCCTGATTATCGCCTGGATATGGTCGGCGAACCCTGTCCCTATCCGGCCGTGGCCACGCTGGAGGCAATGCCCTCCCTGCAAAAAGGCGAGATCCTGGAAGTGGTCAGCGACTGTCCGCAGTCGATCAATAACATTCCACTCGATGCCAGGAACCATGGCTATACGGTGCTGGATATTCAGCAGGATGGCCCAACCATTCGCTATCTGATCCAGAAATAGCCGCGGCTCATGGCCCCGCCGGCGACGATCATCGCCGGCGATAATTTCGCCCCTTCCCGTCTTATCACACCCTCTGCCTGCCTCGAGGATCCCCTGCGAACCTTTGCAATAGCTTGTAACACTTGAAACGGTGTTCCAGTTACATAATAACCATTAATATAACGCGCCTATATTATTAAAATACGAATAAGTAAACGTGTGAATGGTTTATGCCGACAGACGCCGAAACCATGCGCAGCAACAACACAACAAGGATTGAAATGGAACTGCTGGCAAGGCTGGGTCACTTTTTCGAACAGGTTCGCGCGGATGCCGATTTTACCACCTTCGCCAGTGAACTCCGCCGGCATCAGGTCTCCTACTACATCTATTTTGTCTCCACCGGCAATATGAATTTCGTGATGGCAAACGACGAGGTGATTTCGATAAAAAGCGCCCGCGGCCTGCTACGCGTGCGCAGCGCCCCCAGCCATCGGCTGACCTCGGCCGCGGTCATCCGCCATTTTGCCGGCGCCATCAACTTTGAACAGTACTGCAAGGATCTCGCCAGCGCCGGCGTGTTTAAGTGGATCGTTGATCTGGAAGAGGAGACCCGGCACTACTGGTCGAAGGATAATACGCTGCTGTATA
This sequence comes from Klebsiella sp. K-Nf6, assembly GCF_002806655.1. Lineage (NCBI taxonomy): Bacteria > Pseudomonadati > Pseudomonadota > Gammaproteobacteria > Enterobacterales > Enterobacteriaceae > Klebsiella > Klebsiella sp. K-Nf6. The sequence goes on from NZ_PIBN01000002.1 coordinate 192,254, forward strand.
AAGAGAACCTGATGCCCCCCTGAGCGGGTCACAGGGGGGAGACGTGGTTATCTGCTCGGCCCTCAGTCGCGGGTCTGTACCCAGAAGGCGTGGATCAGGCCAGGAATATAGCCCAGCAGGGTCAGAATAATGTTGAGAATAAACGCCCAGCCGAAGCCTTTACCCAGCAATACGCCCAGCGGCGGCAGAATGATAGTGAAAACGATTCTCCAGAATCCCATAACCTCTCCCTTCGTCTAACGTCAATATTTTACTAAGCTATTCAATAGTTAAGCATAGCCACTTTTCACCGCTTCGCCAGCAGGCGGCAACCTCATCTCCGGTAACAAAAATTATTCCCTGCTGTCAGCGCTAAAAAAGGCCGGGAAAACATTCACTTTTTCCCTCTCCGGGCCGGAAGCGCTGGCATACCGCACAGATTGTCAGTTGACCAATCAGGGGGACAGGACTAAGCCTGGAGGAGTTTTATCACATCGAGTCGTTTTACCAACCGGAGAATGTCCATGAGTAAACTTGGGATTAATGGATTTGGTCGTATCGGACGTTTGGTGTTACGCCGTTTATTAGAAGTCGACAGCAGCCTGGAAGTGGTGGCTATCAACGACCTCACCTCGCCAAAGGTGCTGGCCTACCTGTTAAAGCATGATTCAAACTACGGCCCCTTCCCGTGGAGCGTCGACTTTACGGAAGATGCGCTGATCGTCAACGGCAAAACCATTACGGTGTATGCCGAAAAAGAGGCGCAGCATATTCCGTGGCAGGCGGCAGGCGCCGAGGTGATTGTGGAGTGTACCGGGTTCTACACCTCGGCAGAGAAATCGCAAGCCCATCTCCAGGCCGGCGCGCGCAAAGTGCTGATTTCCGCCCCCGCTGGCGAGATGAAAACCATCGTCTACAACGTCAACGATGACACCCTGACCCCGGAAGATACCATCATCTCCGTGGCCTCCTGCACCACCAACTGCCTGGCGCCGATGGCCAAAGTACTCCAGGATGCCTTCGGCATCACCGTGGGCACCATGACCACCATCCATGCTTATACCGGCACCCAGTCGCTGGTGGACGGGCCGCGCGGCAAAGATCTGCGCGCCTCCAGAGCGGCGGCAGAAAACGTTATCCCGCACACCACTGGCGCAGCAAAAGCCATTGGTCTGGTGATCCCCGCCCTGAGCGGTAAACTGAAGGGCCATGCCCAGCGCGTACCGACCAAAACCGGCTCGGTGACGGAACTGGTGTCGGTGCTGGAGAAAAAGGTCAGCGTTGAGGAAATCAATCAGGCGATGAAGCAGGCGGCCGAGGGCAATGAATCTTTCGGCTACACCGAAGAAGAGATTGTCTCATCGGATATTATCGGCAGCCATTTCGGCTCGATCTACGATGCCACTCAGCTGGAGATTGTGGAAGCCGGCGGCGTACAGCTGGTGAAAACCGTCGCCTGGTACGATAACGAATACGGCTTCGTCACCCAGCTGATCCGCGTGCTGGAGAAATTTGCCCGCTAAGCGAACGGCGGGCAGCCTGAGCTGTCCGCCGTTCTGTGTTGAGTGCCTCAGGCCTGCAGATAGACCACCTGGGTCTGCAGGTACTCATTCAACCCGTGGCGGCCATCAGCGCCGCCGATCCCCGATTTGCGCCAGCCGGCGTGGAAACCCTGCATCGCCTCAAAGTTTTCCCGGTTGATATAGGTTTCGCCGAACTTCAGTCCCTTAATCGCCTTCATCGCCACGTTCAGATCGCGGGTATAGATCGAGGAGGTCAGGCCATAGTCGCTGTCATTGGCCATCGCCAGCGCCTCATCGAGGGTCGAAAACGCGACCACCGGCAGCACCGGCCCGAAGGTTTCCTCGTGGATAATGTCCATCTCCTGACGCACATCCAGCAGCAGGGTCGGCGGATAAAAATAGCCTTTGCCCTCCAGCGGCTGGCCGCCCAGCGCCACCCGTGCCCCCTGCGCCACCGCCTTCGCCACTTTGCCCGCCACCTGATCCCGCGCCGCGGCGTTGATCAGCGGCCCCATCGCGATGTCATCGCGCGCCGCCGGGTCGCCAAACTGCACGGCCTTCATCGCCTCGCCGAGGCGGTTGACGAAGCGGTCGTAAATGCCCTGCTGAACATAGACCCGCTCGACGCAGTTACACACCTGTCCGGTGTTAATCACCCGTGAGTCCACTACCGCTTTCACCGCCAGCTCCAGATCCGCATCGTCCATCACAATGGCAGGCGCTTTGCCGCCGAGCTCGAGGCACACTTTGGTGATATTTTTCGCCGCAGCGGCCATGATTTTCTCTCCTGCCGCCACGCTACCGGTCATGCTGACCATCGCCACCTTCGGATTGCCGGCCAGCTCCTGACCAACGGTTTCCCCGCGGCCGAGCACCAGGTTAAAGACCCCTTTCGGCAACCCTACCTGATGGACAATCTCGGCAAAGGCGATGGCATTATTGGGCGTAAATTCGCTGGGCTTAATGACGATGGTATTCCCGGTGATCAGCGCCGGCGCCAGCTTGCGGGCGATAAGAAAGAACGGGAAGTTCCACGGCAGGATCCCGGTGGTCACCCCCAGCGCGCGTTTAAAGACGAGGATACTCTCTCCCGGGTGATCGCTCTGCACGATCTCGCCTTCGTAACGGCGCGCCCATTCCGCCATATAGTCGAGATAGTCCGCGGTGAATGCGACTTCCACCGCCGCCAGCTGCTGGATCTTGCCGCCTTCAGCCACGATCAGCCCGGCAATCTCTTCAGCACGCTGGCGGATACCCGCGGCAATCTTGCGCAGCCAGCCCGCGCGCTCAATGGCCGGCAGTGCTTCCCAGGCGGGCTGGGCGCGCTCAGCCGCGTCAATCGCCAGCCGCGCCTCTTCAGCAGTCCCGTCCGGGATCCGCGACAGCAGCGCTTCGGTCGTCGGGTTAAGCACGTCGATCCAGCCGTCGCCGCGACCGGAAACGAACTGGCCATCAATATACATTTGGTGTTGAACGGGTGCTGTCATGGCTGCTCCTGTAGTGCGTTTGTATTTAACAAGTAATTTTTTTGTTAAATATCGGGCGGATAAGCCGTGGCTTCGCAGCACGTTGGCGCAGTTCTGTGAGCTGATTCATAAAACCGGGCCAAAAATGCCCGATTGAGGTTACATTTCAATAACACAAACTGCCCGTTTGCGACAAATTTGCCGCAAACGGGCAGTTTTTAGCCGAGGGTGCGGGCCTGCAGCGCCCCGGCAAGCTGGGCGTCCTCCCGCAGCTGTCGCCAGGCATCGAGGACCTCAGGCGGGAAGGTGACGTGGCTAATGAAGTCTTTCCCGCGCGGACCGTATCCTTCAGGCGTATCCTGCAGGCGCGGCAGCTCGCCCAGCAGCAGCGCCAGGTAGCGAGTGACCGGCCACAGCCCCGCCCCGCCGCCCGCGAACCTCAGCTGGCCATCGGTCTGCTCCAGCACCGGCGAGCAGCCGGGAAAGCTCAGCCACTGTGGCGGCGTCGTCGCCCCCTGCCAGACGCGGGCGAAGGTAGCCATGGTTCGCCGCTGCATGGTGGGGTCCTGAATGACGATCCCGCGACGATGCAGGATCCCCCGGCTCTCCAGCGTTGTACGGGTAAAACGGGCGTTCTCGCCGCAGTTGGTCGACTGGTCCTCCACGACCAGCCGCGAGCGCGGAATGTGCCAGTAGTCATGAGCAATATCGGCCAGAATATGCGCTTCCGGACGCCCCTCCACCGGCAACGTACGGTAGCGGCTGTCCTGACGCACCGCCTCGTAGAGAAAGCCCGTAGAATGCCCCACGCCGCCGCTGATCAGCAGCGGGACCTCCTGCGCCGCCGCCAGCCGGCAGGCGGCGTCGATGGTCGGGATCACGGCGTTGCCGGCCAGCACCACCACGTCCACCTGCGGCAGCGCGGGCAGCGTCGCCAGATCGTCCTGCGCCAGCCAGGCGCCGACCTGGTTAGCCGCCGCCAGCGTCGCCGCCGACAACGGGGGAAATTGTTCTGCCATTCTGTCTCCTTAATCCCCTCTCAGCCGATCGGAGAGGATGCATTCGCCATCATAAACGCCGCCTCGCGGGACGCAAAGCGGCGTCGATTTGTAACCATTTTGAAATAACAAGAAACATCTAAAAACAGGCGGGTTGCACCTGAACAACTCACTATGAAAATAACAAAAAACAGCAAAATCAGGTGGAAAATAAAAAATAGCGTCGCGGTTACACCACACCAAACCTCGCCATGTCGCCCAGTTTGCCAGCGATGAACTTGCCAATTGTAACCTTCAACCCTAATTTGCTTAACAATTACACAACCTTTTTCACACCAGGTTGCACCCTGCTTACACAGAGTGACACCTGACCTATTTACCGTGGCGGGAGAACGTTTCGTAATGAGCAATCCACAAGACAACACTGCATCCATTCTGCAGAAAAACAAGAAGGTCCTGATAGCGAGCCTGACAGGCAGCGCCATCGAATGGTTCGATTATTTTCTCTATGGCACCGCCGCCGCGCTGGTGTTCAACAAAATCTTCTTTCCGATGGTCGACCCGGTCATCGGCCTGATCCTCTCCTGGCTCTCCTTCTCGCTGACGTTTTTTATCCGCCCCATCGGCGGCGTCATTTTCGCTCATATCGGCGATCGCATCGGCCGCAAGAAGACGCTGGTGCTGACCCTGTCGCTGATGGGCAGCGCCACGGTGGCGATCGGCCTGCTTCCCACCTATGAGATGGTGGGCCTCTGGGCGCCCGCCCTGCTGATTACCCTGCGCATTATTCAGGGCATGGGTATCGGCGGTGAATGGGGCGGTGCGCTGCTGCTTGCCTACGAATACGCGCCGGAAAAGCGGAAAGGCTTTTTCGGCAGCATTCCCCAGGCCGGCGTGACCATCGGCATGCTGATGGCGACGTTTATCGTCTCGCTGATGACCCTGTTTGACGAGACACAGTTTCTCGCCTGGGGCTGGCGTATACCGTTCCTGCTCAGCTCCGTCCTCGTTTTTCTCGGCCTGTGGATCCGCAAAGATATCGACGAAACGCCCGCCTTTAAGCAGGTGAAAAAATCCGGCCAGGTGGCAAAGGCTCCGCTGCGCGAAACGCTCAAGCACCACTGGCGGGAAGTGCTGATTGCCGCCGGTCTGAAAGTGGTGGAGACCGCCCCATTCTATATCTTCTCCACCTTTGTGGTCAGCTATGCCACCACCACCCTGAGCTACCAGAAGTCGCAGGCGCTGGAATCCGTGACCCTGGGCGCGCTGGTGGCCACCGTGATGATCCCGCTGATGGGGCTGCTGTCAGACAAGGTGGGTCGGCAAAAAATGTACACCCTAAGCGTGGTGCTGCTGGGGCTGTTTATCGTCCCGTGGTTCCTGCTGCTCGACACCGGCACCAGCTGGGGCATCATGCTGGCGACGGTCGTGGCCTTCGGCATCCTGTGGGCGCCGGTAACTGCGGTACTCGGCACCTTGTGCTCTGAGATTTTCAGCGCCAATGTGCGCTATACCGGGATCACCCTCGGCTACCAGTTGGGTGCCGCGCTGGCCGGGGGCACCGCGCCGCTTATCGCCACCGGTCTGCTGGCGAAATATGACGGGGACTGGCGGCCGGTGGCCGTTTATCTGGGCGTTACGGTGGTGATTTCGCTGCTGGCAATTTTCTGCGCCAGCCGGATGAAGTCCGCGCCCGGTGCGGCCCCTTCCCGCGCGCAAAGCGTCTAACCGCCGCCCGCCCGGGCTACTACGGCGCCGAGTATCCCGCCCGGCGGCGCTACGCTTGCGCGGGCCTACAGGGAGATCGCGCCGCAGGGGAAACCGCTCATCCCAGGCCCGGTAAGCATATAGGCCCGGTAAGGCGCCAGCCGCCACCGGGCAGTAAAGCCGCTACGGAGCTGAGTATCCCGCCCGTCGGCGCTGCGCTTGCGCGGGCCTACAGGGGAGATCGCTCCGCGGGGGAAACCGCTCATCCCAGGTCCGGTAAGCATGTAGGCCCGGTAAGGCACCCGCCGCCACCGGGCAGTAAAGCCGCTGCGGAGCCGACTATCCTGCCCGGCGGCGCTGCGCTTGCGCGGGCCTACAGAGGGGGATCACACTGCGGGGGAAACCGCTCATCCCAGGTCCGGTAAGCATGTAGGCCCGGTAAGGCACCCGCCGCCACCGGGCAGTAAAGCCGCTGCGGAGCCGACTATCCCGCCCGGCGGCGCTGCGCTTGCGCGGGCCTACAGAGGGAGATCACACCGCGGGGGAAACCGCTCATCCCAGGTCCGGTAAGACAGTAGGCCCGGTAAGGCGCCAGCCGCTACCGGGCAGTAAAGCCGCTGCGGAGCCGACTATCCCGCCCGGCGGCGCTGCGCTTGCGCGGGCCTACGGGGGGATCACGCCGCGGGAGAAACCGCTCATCCCAGATCCGGTAAGACAGTAGGCCCGGTAAGGCGCCAGCCGCCACCGGGCACAAACAGACGTCCAGTCTTCACCTCCTGCTTAGCCGGCCAGGTTGGTCGGCGAGTGTCAGGCGCTCTGGTTGTCCAGCGTCAGCTGCCCCTCGCGCCGCTGCTTCAGCTTCCAGAAGCCCCACAGCGCGATAAACCACAGTGGAGAAGCCAACAGCGCCAGCAGCGTGTCCGGGTCAAAGATCATGATGAAGATGGCGAAGGCGAAGAACAGCAGGCTCACCCAGCTCATCACCACCCCGGCAGGCATCTTAAAGTTCGACCCGGCGTGCAGGTCCGGACGCTGACGGCGATAGACCAGATAAGCCACGAGGATCATCCCCCAGCTGAACACCACCATAATCGCCGCCAGGGTCGAGACGATGGTGAACAGGGTCATCACATTCGGCACCAGGAACAGCAGCAGCGTGCCGATCAGCATGCAGAAGCAGGAGAACAGCAGGCTACGCACCGGGATGCGGGTATTGCGCGACAGGATGCGAAACTGCCAGTGCGCGTGCTTCTCCACCGACAGGCCGTACAACATGCGGGTGCTGGAGAAGACGCCGCTGTTGGCCGAGGACATCGCCGAGGTCAGCGCCACGAAGTTAATCACCGCCGCGGCGGCAGGTAGCCCAGCTTTGGCAAACAGCGTCACGAACGGACTGGTCTCCGCCGACACCCCCGGCCAGGAGGCGACGGCGATAATCACCACCATCGACAGCAGATAGAAGATGATAATCCGCAGCGGCAGAGCATTGATCGCCTTGGGCAAAATGCGCTGCGGATCGCGGGTCTCCGCCGTCATGGTGCCCAGCAGCTCAATGCCGGTAAAGGAGAAGATCGCTATCTGGAAGCCGGCGAAAAAACCGGTGATACCGTGAGGCATAAAGGCCGTCGGGTCGGTAAGATGGCTGAGAGAAGCCGTCACGCCGTCCGGGGAAGTCCAGCCGGTGGCAATCATCCAGCCGCCAGTGCAGATCAGGGCGATAATGGTGATCACCTTGATCAGGGCGAACCAGAACTCCGCCTCGCCAAACATTTTCACCGACAGCAGGTTAAGCAGGAACAGGATCGCCAGCATGCTGAGGGCCGGCATCCATGCCGACAGTTCCGGGAACCAGTACTGCATATAGCTCCCGCAGACCACCACGTCGGCGATACAGGTCACCACCCAGCTTAGCCAGTAGGTCCAGCCGAGGTAAAAGCTCGCCTGCGGCCCGAGATACTCGCCGACAAAGTCGGCAAACGAGCGGTAGTCATGGCGGGTGAGCAGCAGCTCCCCCATCGCCCGCATCACCATATAGGTAAAGAACCCGACCAGCACGTAGATAACCAGAATCGAGGTGCCGGCGACGGCGATGTTGCGCCCCGCCCCCATAAACAGCCCGGTGCCGATGGCGCCCCCGAGGGCAATCATTTGAATGTGGCGGGCGCCGAGCCCGCGTTTAAGCTGTGACGCGTCCTCACCTCCGGCGGCAGGTGACGCCTGATGTTGATGTTCAGTCATGGTGTTTCCTCAGGCTGGTTGTGGGAGGCGAAGGGCCGCAGCGCGCAGCAGCAGCCCGGCGCGCTGACCGGTGGCAACCCCGGCGTTGGGAAAGAGGATATAGGGGGCCCGGGCCTGCACCACCCACCGTGTCTCCGCCTGGCGAGCGATTTCGTATCCCGCCGGGAGCGCGGTGAAGTTCTCAACGTTGGCCGCGAGGTTAAGCGTAAATTCCCCCTCGCGCTTGATGATGCTCTCCTCGACCAGGAAGTAGTCCACCGGCGCTTTGTCGCGCGGCGGCAGCGGCGCGTCAGAAATCCAGGCCCGGATCGCCGCGTCGGTGGCGGCGAACAGGCTGAGATCGTTGGCGCCGAACGGCATCACTTTCCCCAGCTCCAGGGTGGCGCTTTGCGCGGCAAACTTTTCGCAGGTGAAATGGGTGAAAGTGCCGCCCGCTTCGGTATGGCGCACGATGGCGTCCATCCCGCTGGCCTGCAACAGCTGATAGAAGCCGGACGAAAAATCCCCCGCGTGGGCCGGGAGCAGCGCAAACTGGCGATACAGCGACCCGCGAATAGCGGTGTGCATATCGAGATGGCTACGGTTGACCGGACCCGCCGCATCGGCGGCGCGATAGAAGGCCTGCACCGCCTGCTCCAGCGCAAAAGCCCGCCGCGACTCATTCCCCGGGGTGACCGCCAGATGGCGGCCGCCGAACAGGCGATTCAGGTCGTTGTGCAGATAGCGACGCGCGGCGCGGATCGCCGGCAGGTTACCAAAGACGATCAGCAGCGCCTGAGTGAGCGGCTGCCGCCCCTGGCTCAGATCGTGGGTCAACTGCAGCAGCAGCTCCGTCGGCGCGGTCTCATTGCCATGCACGCCCGCGGAGAGGATCGTCGCCTGGCGCCATGGCGCCGTCGGCAGCAACTGCAGGATCCCCTCGCCCAGCCAGCGGGCCTCGATGCCCGCCGGGAAGGTCCACTCCTGCAGGCGGCAGTGCAGTAAATCGTTAACCAGGTGCTCCATCTGCCGCTCCTTAACGCTGAAAATCATAGACCGCACCCAGGCGCAGGATCTGCGTCAGCTCATCCAGCGCCTGATAAACCTCGCGCAGCAGCTGCGGGTCCGCCAGATCGCGGGCGTGCAGCCGGTCGCGATAGTGTTTTTCCACCCATGCCGTCAGCTGCTGATAACGCTCGTCGTTCATCAGGCTATGCGCGTTGACCGCCTGGCGTTCAGCCTCGTTGAGCACCACCCGCAGCCGCAGACAGGCCGGGCCGCCGCCGTTGCGCATGCTTTCCCGCAGATCAAAGACCGCCACTTCATCGATCGGCGATGCGCTGTCGGCGGCCAGGTCGCTCAGATAGCGCCAGACGTTTTCCCGCTGACGGCACTCCTCCGGGACCACGATCAGCATCTTGCCGTCAGGTTTGCTCAGCAGCTGGCTGTTGAACAGGTAAGAGGCCACGGCGTCATCAAGCGACACCCGCTCGTCCGGCACTTCCACGCTGGTGAACGGGATATCCAGACTGTCGCTTTTAGCCCGCAGCGTCGCCAGCACCGTCGCCTGATCGACAAACGCCTGCTGATGGTGGAACAGCACATGGCGATTGCTGACCGCAATGACGTCGTTGTGAAACACGCCGCGATCGATAGCCTGCGGCGCCTGCTGAGCAAACACCGTGTAGCGCGGATCCAACTGATGCAGGCGAGCCACTGCTTCGCTGGCCTCGAGGGTCTGCCGCGCCGGATACTTCACCGGGGCGATCCCACCGCTGGCGCGTCGACCGTAGACAAAAAACTGCACCCCCTGCCGGTCATACTCCCGGCAGAAGCGGTTATGGTTGGCCGCCCCTTCATCGCCGAGGTCGCCATGCTGCGGCAGCGCCGCATGGTGGGCGAAGTAGCGCGGATCGGCGAACGTGGCGCCCAGGATCGCCGAGGTGGTGGGCGCCTCCTGCATACGGTGCAGCTTATTGTTCAGGTTGGCGACGGTGAAATGAACTTTGCCATCGGCGCTGTCCGCCGACGGTGAGACGGTCGCCGCGTTGGCGGTCCACATCGACGAGGCGGAGCTGAAGGCGGAGAGCAGCTGCGGCGCCGCGTGGGCCGCCTGCTGGATAACCTGCTCATCGCTGCCCTGGAAACCCAGTTCGCGTAGCAGACGCAGATTCGGCCGCGGCTGTGGCGGCAGAATGCCCTGCACGAATCCGCGATCGGCAAGGGCTTTCATTTTATACAACCCCTGCAGCGCCGCCTTTTTAGGGTTAGAGAGACCATCGCGGTTATTTTGCGAGGCTTCATTGCCGACGGAGAGTCCGGCGTAGTGGTGCGTCGGCCCGACCAGGCCATCAAAGTTTGCTTCAAAACCAGACATATGTCCTCACAGGATCCGTTATCAGAATGGCAGGCCCGGCGATACCGTCGCCGGAAGCGTCAGCGTATCGCTGACCAGAGAGGCCATCGGCCAGGCACAGTAATCGGCGGCGTACCACGCTGCCGCGCGATGGTTGCCGGAGGCGCCCACCCCGCCAAACGGCGCTTTACTGGAGGCGCCGGTCAGCGGCTTGTTCCAGTTGACGATCCCGGCCCGCGCCTCGTCCGCCAGCTGGTCAAACTGCGCCGCATCGCTGGAGATCAGCCCGACGGCCAGGCCATAGCGGGTCTGGTTGGCGAGGCGGATGGCCTCCGGGAAGCCGTCATAACGGATAACCGTCAGCAGCGGGCCAAAGTACTCTTCATCCGGCACGTCGATACCGGTGACATCAACGATCCCCGGCGTCAGTACCGTGGAACGTGGGTCGGGCTGGCGCATGCGCAGCAGCACCTTGCCGCCGAGCCCCTCCAGTTTTTGCTGCGCCGCCAGCATGTTCTGCGCGGCGTCGAGAGAAATCACCCCGCCCATAAACGGCGCCGGCTGGTCATCCCATTTGCCGGCGCGGATCTGCGCGCTGGCCGCGACCAGCCGCTGCAGCAGCGCATCCCCCTGCTCGCCACGCGGAACGATCAGCCGGCGCGCGCAGGTGCAGCGCTGTCCGGCGGAGATAAACGCCGACTGGATAATCACATGCAGCGCCGCATCGACATCGGCCACGTCGGCGACGATCAGCGCGTTGTTGCCGCCCATCTCCAGCGCCAGCATCTTCTCCGGCTGGCCGCCGAAATAGCGATGGAAGTGGAAACCCGCCGCCGCGCTGCCGGTGAACAGCACGCCGTCGATATCACGATTTTCCAGCAGCGCCTGGCCAGTGGTTTTTCCGCCCTGCAGCAGATTAATCACCCCGGCGGGGACGCCCGCCTGCTGCCACAGCTGGACCGTCATTTCGGCGGTGGCCGGCGTCAGCTCGCTGGGTTTAAACACGATGGTGTTCCCGGCAATCAGTGCCGGAATAATATGTCCGTTGGGCAGGTGGCCCGGGAAGTTGTAGGGGCCAAAGACCGCCATCACACCGTGCGGTTTGTGGCGCAGCTGTGCTTTTCCGTCCGGCAGCGTCGACTCGTGAAAGCCCGTCCGCTGGTGATAGGCCTCGATGGAGATCGCGGCCTTGCCGATCATCGCCTGCACTTCTGTGCGGGTCTCCCACAGCGGCTTGCTGGTCTCCCGGGAAATCAGGGTCGCCAGCGCCTCTTTATGCGTCTCCAGCAGCGCGGCAAAACGCTCCACCACGGCAATACGCTCGGCCAGCGGCCGGTGCGACCAGGGGTAAAACGCCGCGCGCGCCGCGGCGCAGGCCGTCTGGACGTCGTCGGCTCCCGCGCTGGCCGCCTGCCACAGCAGCGACTGATCCTCCGGGGCCAGTTTGCTCATCGTTGCGCCGCTGCCCGCCTGCCACTGCCCGGCTATAAACTGTGCTTTTACCGCCATGATCTGTTTTCCTCTGGATTCAGGGTTACCGTATAAACGCGGTCGGTTTCACTGACCTGCAGCGCGTCCAGCGCGGCGGCATCCAGTGAGACCTGCTCTTCGTGGGCCACCAGCAGCGCCCGAAAGTTGTCGAACTGACCGTTGGCGACGAGCGTCGGCGCCGGCAGGGTGCCCATCAGCTGCTGGGCCGGCAGGCACTGGCTGTCGCGCACGGCGCGGATCTGATCGGTGTTCGCCTCCAGCACCGGACCGGCATCGAAAATATCCACCGAGCCGCGCCAGCTGAATCCCTCTTTCTCGAGGATCGCCCGCGCCGGGGCGGTATTGGGATGCACCTGACCGATGACCTCGCGGGCCGCTTCCGGCAGCAGTGAGATATAGATCGGGTAAGCCGGCATCAGTTCGGCAATAAAGGTTTTCATGCCGGTGCCGGTCAGCCGGTCGGCATCGGCAAACGGGATGTCGAAGAAGTGATGGCCCAGCGCATCCCAGAACGGCGACTGCCCCTGCTCATCGCTGCAGCCGCGCAGTTCGGCAAACAGGTGCGGGGAAAACCACTCGCGGAAGGCGGCGATAAATAAAAAGCGCGCCTTGGAGAGCAGCAGACCATTGCGGTTGCGCTGATAGGCCGGGTCGAGAAACAGCGTACACAGTTCGCTGTGCCCGGTGTGGTCATAGCTGAGATTAAGCAGCTCCTGAGGCTTATAGACTCCCAGCGCTTTCGAGGCGCGAACCGTTTTCTGAATGCGAAAATTGTAAAACGGCTCGTCCAGGCCTACCGCGACCTCAATGGCGCTCACCCCCACCACCCGCGCCAGCGCGGTGTCTTCCAGTACAAACAGGAAACCCTGCTGGCCGCGCGGCAGTTCGCCGGCGAAGGTCTCGATACTGCGCCGGATCCGGGCCGCCAGGCGCTCGACGTCATGCGGTAAGGAGGTCATGCCGACCCCCGCCCGCGCGGCAAGGCGGACGATGTCGTCGAGATCGTTTTCCCGTACGGGACGAAATAGCATCACAGGCCGTCCTCCCGGTTAGCGGGTTAAGCGAGCAACGGCGCGATCAAGGCGCACGAAGGCTTCCGCAATATCCGCCAGCGGGATATTGAGCGCCGGCGCGAAGCGCAGCACGTCCGGGCCGGCAATCAGGGCGATCAGCCCCTCTTCCGCCGCCAGGTTGGTCAACGTTTTGGCCTTGCCGCGCAGCGGCCCCGCCAGCTCAGCGCCGATCAGCAGACCGGTGCCGCGCACTGCGCTGAACGCATCGTAACGGGCAGAGATCGCATTCAACTGGTCAACAATCAGCGCATGGCGCTCGCCAACGCCCGCCAGCAGCGGCGCATCGAGATGGGCCAGCACGGCGTTAGCGACGGTCGCCGCCAGCGGGTTGCCGCCGAAGGTGGTGCCATGGGTGCCGGGCTGAAAGACCTGCGCCCAGGCCTCTTTCGCCAGCATCGCGCCGATTGGGAAGCCGCCCCCCAGCCCTTTGGCGCTGGTGAGGATGTCCGGGACGACGTTGTAGTGCTGGTAGGCGTAGAGATGGCCGGTACGGCCCGCCCCGGTCTGCACCTCATCGAATATCAGGGTCGCGTGATGGCGATCGCAGAGGGAGCGCAGCGCCTGCAGGAACGCCGGATCAGCGGGTATCACGCCGCCTTCGCCGATGATCGGCTCGACGATCACCGCACAGGTGCGTGAAGAGATGGCCGCGGTGACCGCCTCGATATCGTTATAGGGCAGATGGGTAATGCCCTGCGGCAGCGGAGCATAATCGCTGGAATATTTCGGCTGGCCGCCGACGGAGACGGTGAACAGCGTCCGGCCATGGAAGGCATGGTTGAAGGCGATGATTTCGCTTTTTTCACCACCAAACTTATCGTGAGCGTATTTCCGTGCCAGTTTGAGAGCGGCCTCGTTGGCTTCGGCGCCGGAGTTGCAGAAAAACACCTTATCGGCAAAGGTCGACTGCACGAGGGTTTTCGCCAGCTGCAGCACCGGCTCGTTGGTATAGCCATTGCCGATATGCCACAGCTTCGCCAGTTGATCCTGCAGGGCCTGGGCCAGTGCCGGATGGGCATGGCCTAAGGCGTTCACCGCAATGCCGCCCGCCATATCGATATACTCTTTCCCCTGCTGGTCCCAGACGCGGGAGCCCGCCGCCCTGACCGGAATAAACGGCGCGGGGGCAAAACAGGGAACCAGGTAAGCGTCAAAATCTTCGCGAGTCATAGTGCCTGACATCATTCATCTCCGGAACGTAAGACGACGGAAAACGCTCCCGCCGCGTTGGACAATCGACATTAACCCTGACCCTCGGCTTATTTTGGGCACGAGTGCGCCCGCTGTGATGGCAAAAATATTCACCACAGGAAAAATAAGCCCTATTTATTTTACGGGTAATTGTTAATTCATGGTTAACGCCATGTTGTTGTGTGGGCTAATGCTGGCCTGTGAACAATAAGATTGTCAATACGGGTGGAAGCAATTTATTCACTTTTTGAAGATCATCAAGATAATGAAAAACATAGAAAAAATATTTTTCTATGCACTTAAGTGAATAAAAAGTGAATTAAAATGCACAGCTTGCAGGTGGTTGGCGTGCGTAGTTATTCACTTAAAAAATAAAAAATCTAACAAAAATTTAAAAATCGGAATTGCCGTCAAATACCGCTTTATAAAATTGGTGATACCATTCATTGCACAGAGTTTACTGCTGTAGCTATTCCACGGTTTTACACGACATAAATAACACTGAGAAACAGGACTCTTATGGAAAAGTTATCTTACGCATCCGAAAGTAGTACATCTCCCTGGACCACCTACCTGCGCCAGATCGACCGTGTCGCGCCTTATCTCGGCGATCTTGCCTACTGGGTGGAAACCCTGCGCCATCCGAAGCGTGCGCTGATCGTCGACATTCCTGTGCAAATGGACGACGGCACCATCCGCCACTTCGAGGGCTATCGCGTTCAGCACAATCTGTCGCGTGGACCGGGTAAAGGCGGTGTTCGCTACCATCCGGATGTCGATCTCAACGAAGTCATGGCACTTTCTGCCTGGATGACTATTAAGTGCGCCGCGGTCAATATTCCTTACGGCGGGGCCAAAGGCGGCATTCGCGTCGACCCCTTCTCACTGTCAGAAGGTGAACTGGAGCGTCTGACCCGCCGCTACACCAGCGAAATCGGCATTATTATCGGGCCGCAGAAAGATATCCCGGCGCCGGACGTCGGCACCAACGGTAAAGTGATGGCATGGATGATGGACACCTACTCCATGAACCATGGCACCACCATCACCGGCGTGGTCACCGGCAAACCGATCCACCTCGGCGGCTCCCTCGGCCGTGAAAAGGCCACCGGGCGTGGCGTATTCGTCACCGGCCGGGAAGTGGCTCGTCGCGCCGGTATCGAAATTGAAGGCGCCAAAGTGGCGCTGCAGGGCTTTGGTAACGTCGGTAGCGAAGCAGCCCGCCTGTTCGCCGGCGTCGGCGCCCGCGTGGTGGTCATTCAGGATCATACCGCGACCCTGTATAACGAAGGCGGAATTGATATGGCCGCCCTCACCGCCTGGCAGGCGGAGAAAAAGCAGATTGCCGGTTTCCCGGGCGCCCAGGAGATCGATAAAGACGCTTTCTGGACCACCTCGATGGACATCCTGATCCCGGCGGCACTGGAAGGGCAAATCACCCGCGAGCGCGCTGAGAAGCTGAGCTGCAAACTGGTGCTGGAAGGGGCCAACGGCCCAACCTATCCGGAAGCGGACGACGTACTGGCTGAACGCGGTGTGATCGTGGTGCCGGACGTCATCTGCAACGCCGGCGGGGTGACCGTCAGCTATTTTGAGTGGGTGCAGGATATGGCCAGCTTCTTCTGGAGCGAAGAGGAGATCAACGCCAAGATGGACCGCATCATGACCGACGCCATCATTCACGTCTGCGATAAAGCCGCCGAGAAAGCGTGTACGCTGCGTACTGCCGCCTATATCGTGGCCTGCGAGCGCATCCTGATGGCGCGTAAAGACCGCGGCATCTACCCGGGCTGATCCCCGTCAGGGACTGAATCAGGGGGGTGGCGTAGTGCCGCCCCCCTTTTTTTCGCTATCGTACCGTCAGCTGCCGGTGGACCACAGCACCGGCCATCCCCGACGCTGCGACTCCGCCAGCAGCGCCGCGCACGGATTGACCGCACAGGGGTGCCCAACCAGCGCGAGCAACGGCAGATCCGAGATATGATCCCCAAAGGCATAGCACGCCGCTAACGGCTGGCCCTGTTCCTGCGCGTAGCGTTGGGCATGCAGCGCCTTATGTTCGCCAATGGCGGTCCGCCAGAGTTCCCCGGTATAGTGATCGTCAACCACTACTGGCTCTGAACACAGAGCATGCTCCACCCCCAGCGCCGCCATCGCTGGCCAGAGAATGTCGGTCATTGACCCGGAGACAAATACCACATCATCCCCCCGCGCCTGATGCTGCTTGAGGATCGCCACCACCTCACGGTGAAAACCATATCCACCTTCGCGATACAGTGTCTCCGCGACCGCCCGTACCTGGGCGCGCGGCTCATGGCGAAACAGCGAATAGTAGTAGCGATTGATCGCCTCACGCGAACTGCCTGCCCTGCTGAGACCCTGCACCATCTGGACAATCGCTGCGGCAGTCAGGCCGCACTGCAGCGGATACTCCCAGGCATAGCGGTGCAGAAACAGAAACATACTCTTGCCGTTGATGAGGGTTTCATCCACGTCAAAAAAGGCGATGCTCATCCCCGTCCCCCTGCTCAATACTGACCAGATAATGTTGATGGCATAGCGCCGCCTGCTCACACTCCTTACGAGTAATGTAGTTCAGGTCATAGACGCTGAAGCTAAAGCCGACTTCCGCTTTGCGGGTGCCGGTCTGGTCAAAACCGACCGAACACTCGCAGGTAAAGCGGCCGTGGGCTGAGCTTTTGCGCGACACCACATTCAGCACAATGGTCACCGGCAGCGGGAAAACAAAGCTGGAAAAAGCCACCTGCAGCGAGCTCAGCGTGAAGTACTTCTCGTCCATCGCCACGCCCGCCTCCGCCAGCAGAAATTTCTCCGAGGTGGCGATGATGGTTTGCCGCGCCGCCTCGATCAGCACCATCCCCTGGATGTGTTGCCCGGTCTGGTGGTCGCAGAGCAGCTCCGAGGCGTCCTGCAGGATCAGACGCGCGCAATAGCTATCTTCATCGCGTTTTTCCGGCGAGGTGATGAGGATGTTCTCTTTTTTACGTTTATGCACCAGCCGCTGATGATCGCGGTTGTTTTGATAATAGAGATCCTGCAGATTGACGATCTGGCGGATTTTATCCGGATAGTGCTGACGAATAATGCAGACCGTGCGGGAGATGTCGTCGAGCTGCACGCCCTGACCAATGACGATTTTATCGACGCCGGCGAGCTCGCCGCTCCAGACAAAACGCTCAAACTCGTTGACGGTCAGCACATGCTGATGCCGCCGGGCAAAATCGGTAAATTTCTCACCCACCACAATTAATTTTTCCATGGCGCTTGTCTCCTCAGATCGTTTTCACAATTAACGCAATACCCATCCCACCGCCGATACACAGCGAGGCCAGGCCGGTCGGTTTATTCTCCCGGCGCAGCGCGTGCAGGAGGCTCACGACAATCCGGGTTCCGGAACTGCCGAGCGGGTGCCCGAGGGCAATCGCGCCGCCGTTGACGTTCAGGCGGGCGGCTATCTCCTCCGCCGTCATCTGATGCTCTCGGGCCAGCCCCTTGACCACCCCCAGCACCTGCGCGGCAAAGGCTTCGTTAATTTCCAGTCGCGCCATATCGCTGAGCTGAAACCGCCCGCGGCGCAGGGCGCACGTCATGGCCGGCAGCGGCCCAAGCCCCATCATCGCCGGGTCGACACCGCCCTCGCCGAAGGAGACTATCTCAGCCAGCGGCCGCAGGCCGTACTGCGCAACGGCGCGTGCCGAGGCGAGGATCACTGACGCCGCGCCGTCGTTCAGCCCCGAGGCGTTGCCCGCCGTGACGCTCCCGTCGCGACGAAAAGCCGGTTTCAGCGCCGCCAGCTGGTCGGCGCTAAGGTCATGGCGGATCTGCTCATCCTCGCGGACCACGCTGACGCCCCGCTTCGCGCTGACCGTCACCGGCACGATCTCCTCGGCAAAATGGCCGGCGCGGCTGGCGGCGGAGGCTTTTTGATGGCTGTCCAGCGCGTACTGGTCCTGTTCTGCGCGCGAGATCTGCTCATGCGCGGCGATGGCCTCCGCCGTTTCCCCCATCGGAATATGCAACAGCGGATCGGTTAAGCCATCGCTCTGGATCAGATCCTCGCTGCTGAACGCGCCAAATTTCATGCCGCCCCTTATCTCTCCCCGCAGCAAAAACGGCGCCTGGCTCATGTTTTCCATCCCACCAGCGACGACCAGGTCAGCATAACCGCTCTGGATATGGATCGCCCCCTCGGTAATACTTTTCATGCCGCTACCGCAGATCATATTCAGGGTGTAAGCCGGCTTTTGCACCGGGATCCCCGCCCGCAGCGCAACCTGACGCGCCGGCCCCATCCCCTGTCCGGCAGAGAGGACGCTGCCGCAGATCACTTCGTCAATCCACGCCGGGTCAATCCCGGCCTGCTGCAGGTTGTGGCGGACGGTGAGCGCGGCCAGTTCCACCGCAGAGACCGTTTTCAGGGCGCCAAGAAAGCGCCCCACCGGCGTACGGCAGGCCGCGACGATATACACTTTATTCATGATTATTCCATTACGTAGAGCGAGGAAAGATACTGCGATGTCCCGGCTTCGCTGCCGGTAAAGCCCACATAGCCATCGGGATTGATCACCGCATAGTCATCGCGGCCAATCTGTAGCGCCTCAAGAAACGCCTCGTCCGCCGGGTCAAGGGCGCAGAATATAAACCAGCCGCTATGTTTCAGGCGGGATAAGGGAGGACAGTCGACGCGTGCGGAAAAGACCACGACCTTACCGCTGGCGAAGGTGTCATAACTGTTGCGAAACCTCGCCTGCGGCGAGGTAAAGACGTACCACGGGACATGGTGGCCCATCAGGCCGTTCGGGTGAGCGCTCTGCGGCGCGGCAAAGCCGGCGTACTGCAGCGGCAGCTGGTGGCGATAATAGTGACGGTTGCAAAACTCCGGAAAGTAGACCGCGTCGATATGATTTTTCGGCACCAGACCAGCGATCAGGCCGGTATCGTGATCGGTGGCGTGCAGCACGCCGCTCACCGCGGCGAAACGCTCGGTGCGATAGGATCCCAGCAGCCGGTCGCTGGCGACGCCATGCAGGTAAAAGGCCAGCTTCCAGGCCAGGTTAATCGCATCCTGAATACCGGTATTCATCCCCTGCCCGCCAATCGGACTGAACAGATGGAAAGCATCGCCCGCCAGCATGATATTGTGCTGCAGATTGTCATCGGCGATCCGGTTATAGAAGTTGGCGCTGGAGGACCAGGTCAGCGCCTGCGCCGGAGGAACCTCGGGGCAGAAGCGCGCCAGCGCCACATTGATCTCCTGCAGATCCGGCACCGGACGCGGCGACGGTAATCGGCCGGCTCTTTTAATCACGATCCTGACCTGATTGTCCGGCATGGGCAGAAAGATCAGAAAGCCCTGCTCGTCAATATAGTAAGAGGTTCCCGGGAGCGTCGCCGCGCTGGCGAACTGCACGTCCGCCATCACAAAATGCAGCGGGTAATCATGGCCGCTAAAGCCAATCCCGGCCAGCTCCCGAACGGTGCTGGCCGCGCCGTCGGCACCGATAATATAGTCATAAGTGGCGGAACAGGCCCGGCGGGCATCGTCGAGCAGAGAGACGTGATAGCGCCCTTCCTCCCGCCGCCAGGAAACCAGCTGATGCCCGCGTTTCACCTGCTGCCCGGCCTCGGCCAGCGCCGTTTCAAGGATCTTCTCCGTCCGCGGCTGCGGGATACTGACATGGAAGGGATAGCAGGTGGGGAGATGGCGGTTATCGATGTGCAGAAATTTGCGGTTTTTATACCAGGCGTAAATTGACTGAACCTGCTTGCCCTGGGCGACCAGTTCCCCGGCAAGGGCTAAGCCGTGGAAGGCTTTAATCGTCGCCGGACTGACGCTCAGCGCTTTGGACCAGGTGGTGCTGTGTGTATTTTTATCAATAATATCAAAATCAATTCCATACTTATTCAGATAGCAGCCAATGATTAACCCTACCGGGCCGGCGCCAACAATGAGTACTTTTTTCACGATCGAGCCTCTCTGTATGCCCCCGAGGGGGCATACGCGTGTTGCCTGGGTGCAGGGTGAGTTAGGGGTAGATATCGTCGGCCAGACGGCGATCGCCGGCGACATTGCAGATATGCCAGTAGGGATAAGGCTTCTCTTTTTCGCTCACGCTGTTGAGGATCGCCGCCTCCTCGTCGCTCAGCGTCCAGTGCAGTGCCGCCAGGTTATCCTCCAGCTGGACGAGTTTGGTCGCGCCGATCACCAGCGATGTGATCCCCGGGCGGGTACGCAACCAGTTGAGCGCCACCTGCGCCACGCTGGCGTTGCGCTGACGGGCAATCTCCTGCATCACTTCCAGAGTCTGCCAGGCTTGTTCGCGATTGGCGATCGGCGCCGACTCAAACGGGGTGGCGTTCGCCAGCCGACTGCCCTCAGGAAACGCCTGATTACGCGGGTATTTACCGGTGAGGAAGCCCCCGGCCAGCGGGCTCCAGACGGTGATGCCGACGTTCTGATCGACGCTGAGCGGGATAATCTCATGTTCCAGTTCACGCGCGGCGATATTGTAATAGCCCTGATAGACGCAGAATTTTTCCAGTCCGAGGCGCTCTGAGATCCCCAGCGCCTTCGCCAGCTGCCAGGCCGCATAGTTGGAGACCCCGATGTAGCGAATTTTCCCGGCGCGAATCAACGCATCCAGCGTCCGCAGGGTATCCTCCAGCGCGGTGCGCGGATCGAACCCGTGGAGATGATAGATATCGATATAATCCGTTTTCAGCCGCTGCAGGCTGGCGTCGACGGCATTAATAATATGGTAGCGCGATGCCCCCAGCGCGTTCGGATTGGGGTCGGTTTGCCAGCGTCCTTTGGTACCGATAATCACCTGCTGGCGTTTCCCCTTCAGCGCGTTGCCAAGCAGCTCTTCGCCCTGACCATTTTTATAACAGTCCGCGGTATCAAAAAAGTTAATCCCGGCGTCCAGCGCTTTGTACACCAGATCGTATGCCGTATGCTCAGGCACCACGCCGAATTCCGACCAGTTGCGTCCCGGCGCGCCGAGAAAGGCCCCTTTTTCACCAAACGTCATGGCGCCAAAACAGAGCTCTGACACCGACAGCCCGGTGGAACCTAAATACCGATACTTCATGCTTGACTTCCTTTTAAAGGTGACAACGTCACACTAGCGATAATAAATCCGCTGGCGGTCAGGCACGCACCGGCCAGGGGAATATGCGAGAGGGAGACGCCGGCGGTGAGCAACAACCCACCAAACCAGGCGCCAGCGGCATTGCCGAGGTTAAAGGCGGCGATATTGCACGAGGAGACCATGCTTTTGCCGGTCTCACTGCTGTCCAGCGCCTGCATCTGCAGCGGCGGAATGGTGGAGAACATCGCCGCCCCCAGCAGAAACACCGCCGCGCAGGCGCCGGGTAGCGTCTGAATGGCGAACGGAAAGAGGCACAGGACGACGATAAGCAAGGCCAGGGTCAGCAGCAGCGCCCGGCGGACCCCACCGTCGGTCAGGCGGCCGCCGAGGTGATTCCCGGCGACCATCCCGACGCCAAACAGCACCAGCACAGGTGGAATGAGATGTTCGCTCATCCCGGTGACGGTTTTCAGCATGGGCGCAATGTAGGTAAAGGCGGCGAAGACGCCGGAAAACCCGAGCGCGGTGATCAGCAGGCTGCGCAGTACCGTCGGATGGCGCAGCACCTTCAGCTCGTCGCGGATCCGACTCTGCACCGCCGGTTGGGCCTGACGGCCGGGCACCAGGGCAATGACTGCCAGGGCGGAAAGAATGCCAATCAGCGTGACCATAAAGAAGGTGTAGCGCCAGCCAAGGTATTGCCCTACCCAGGCGCCGAGGGGCACACCCAGAATATTGGCCAGGGTGGCGCCGAGAAAGACGGCGGAGACCGCCGAAGCCCGTTTATCCACCGGCGCCAGCTCCGCGGCATAGACCGAACTGATGCCGAAGAATGAGGCGTGAGCTAAGGCGGTTATTACCCGGAAAATAATGAGCATGGTCATATTACCGGCAATACCGCAACCTAAATTACCGATGGAAAATAAGATCATCAGAAATAACAACGCCGGTTTTTTGGGGTAGCGGCTTAATAGCGGTGTGAGGAGCGGCGCGCCAATCACCACCCCACAGGCATAAGCGGTAATAGACCAGGCGGCAAGCGTAATGGATATATGAAAATCATGGGCCACATCAAGTAATAATCCCATAATCACAAATTCGGTGGTACCAATACCAAATGAGCCCACGGAAAGCGCATAAACTGCCGCAGGCAATCCCGCCGAACGGGAAACAGCAATAGTCATAAGTAACCTCATCTCCCGCCAGGACGGCGGGAGAATAGTATTCAGGGAGTTATTTTTCGATTAAGTTAAAGTCGCCCTGGTTATAGCGTAAGCCAGTGACGTTATCGGGAGTGAAAATATCTTCGATGGTGAGAATATCCTCAGGAGAGAGGGTAATATTCGCGGCTCCGGCATTATCACGCAGATGGGCAATTTTTCTCGCCCCCGGGATAGGCACAATATCCTCGCCTTTGCTC
This sequence comes from Klebsiella sp. K-Nf6, assembly GCF_002806655.1. Lineage (NCBI taxonomy): Bacteria > Pseudomonadati > Pseudomonadota > Gammaproteobacteria > Enterobacterales > Enterobacteriaceae > Klebsiella > Klebsiella sp. K-Nf6. The sequence goes on from NZ_PIBN01000002.1 coordinate 214,787, forward strand.
ATGACCCAGGCAAGGGCAATCTGCGCAAGCGTCGCGTCATAGCGCGTGGCCACCTGCTGCAGGCGCTCAAGCAGCAGCTGGTTTTTGCGCATGGTCTCGGCCTGGAAGCGCGGCAGATTGCGGCGGAAATCATCCTCAGCGAAGACGCCAGGATCGGTGATTTTTCCCGTCAGGAAGCCGCGCCCCAGCGGGCTGTATGGGACAAAACCCACCCCCAGCTCGCGGCAGGCGTTGAGAATACCGGCCTCCGGCTCGCGGGTCCACAGCGAGTATTCCGTCTGCACGGCGGTAATCGGATGCACCTTGCAGGCCCGACGCAGCGTCTGGGCTGAGACTTCCGACAGTCCGATATGGCGAATTTTACCCTCTTTAACCAGGTCGGCCATGGTGCCCACCACGTCTTCCACCGGTACCGCCGGATCGACGCGGTGCTGATAGAGCAGATCGATGGTCTCGATATTCAGCCGCTTCAGCGACCCTTCCACTGACTCGCGAATATGTTCCGGACGGCTGTCGACGCCCGCCATGCGTTCCAGTCCCTGGCCGGTCGGCAAAATTCGAAAACCAAACTTGGTGGCAATCTGCACCTTATCGCGGATACCTTTAATCGCTTTCCCGACAAGGACTTCATTATCGAAAGGGCCATACACTTCGGCAGAATCCAGGAAGGTCACGCCCATGTCCACCGCGGCATGAATCGTATTAATCGCCTGCGACTCCTCGGCGCCGCCGTAGGCAAAACTCATTCCCATACACCCGAGACCCAATGCGGGAACCTGGAACTTCTCTTTTCCGAGATAACGTGTTTTCACCTTATTTTCCTTACGTGCTGAATGTTATTAAATATATACTTCCCTTTTACATTGATAACAATTAATCTATTCCGAACGCGGTGTTAGCTGGAAATTAACAATGAAAACCTTGCCGGATTTGCAACAAATTGAAATATTAATACTCATAGTGAAACATGGCAGTTTTCGCCAGGCCGCCAGGGCATTAAATCTTTCACCACCGGCCCTCACCAGCGCTATTAATCATCTGGAAGAAAAGTTAGGCGTGCGCCTGCTAAATCGCTCGACGCGCAGTTTGTCATTAACTGCCGTGGGTGAGGAATTTCTTAATAATATGACGCCGGTGGTCAATGATTATCGCCGGGTGGTTGACAGCCTGAATTATCATCGCCTGACGCCGGAAGGCGTGGTGAAAGTCAATTTACCGCGTATTGTTCTTGACCTGTTTTTTCAACACTATTTTATTGCCTTTAAAACCGCCTATCCCGATGTGACGCTCGAACTGTATACCACCGATCGGAAAGTCAATATTATTGAGTCCGGTTTTGACGCCGGTATTCGCTACTCGCAGGATGTGCCCAAAGATATGATTGCCATCCCCTTTGGCGAGAAGCTGTCGCTGATCCCGGTGGCCAGCCCGGCCTATATCCGCGAGGCCGGAGAGCCCAACACCCCGCAGTCGCTGGTCAATTTCCGCTGCATCAACCGCTGTTTTCCCAGCGGTGAAAAGTACCGTTGGGAGTTTATTAGCCCCAGCGGGGAGCCGAGCGAAGTCTCGGTCAGAGGCGATCTGGTCGTTGATTCCGATACGGCGATGATCCAGGCGGCGGAGAGCGGATTAGGCATCGCCTTTGTCTATCAGTCGCTGGTGACGCAGCAGCTGAGCGCGGGCAGTCTGGTCCGTTTGTTACCCGACTACCACTATCCGGCAGACCATTTTTGCGTCTACTACCCGAGCCGGAAACATATCCCGGTGCCGCTACGGGCCTTTATCACCTGGGTGATGGCGCAGAATAAGAACATCCTCAGTGAGTAAAGGGTTCGCGGGTTAACCCATCGCTATTTGCCACAATAAACGCACATACCGTTAACCACTTTTTTTCCTTCGCCTTGAATTATGGCGGTCGCCCGGCATAAACTCGTTAGAGCTCTAACGATATTGGCAGACGACCTATGGATAACCGACAGCTAAACTTCTCTCATCTTTTATACCTCACCGCCCATCACTGGCGGCTGGCGGTCAACCGTCGGCTAAAGGACCTTGGCCTGAGCCAGGCCAGTTGGGTGGCGGTCGCGGCCATTGCCCGCCAGCCACAGCCGCTGTCGCAAAGCGAACTGGCGCAGGAGCTGGGGGTAGAGAGTCCGACCATTGTGCCGCTGATCAACCGGCTGGTCGCCCTCGGCCTGGTGGAGCGTGTCACCACCGTCAGAGATAAACGTAAGCGGCTGCTGGTCGCCACCGAGCAGGGAATGGCGCTGTATGAGCAGGTCAAAACGGTGGCGGACGATCTGCGCGAAGAGATCCTGACGGCGATTACCCCGCAGGAGCGGGAGCAAACTCAGCGGGTGCTGGAAAAACTGCTGCGCGAAGTGGAGAAGAAATAATGCCCCGTCGCCAGGGTAACCCCTACGCCCCGCATGACTGGGCGCCGCATGAAAAACCGGCCCTGCTCGGCTCGCCCTCGACGCCGCTGCACAGCCCGGCGAAACGTCTCGCCTATGGCGTGGTCGGCCTGCTGGTGTGCCTCACCGGCGCGCTGGGCAACGCGGTGGTCACCGCCAACCTGCAGCTGCTGCAGGGCACCTTCGCCGCCTGGTCGACCGAGATCGCCTGGCTGCCGGCGGTGTACGTCATGACCAACGTCTCCATCAACCTGCTGCTGGTGAAATTTCGCCAGCAGTTTGGGCTGCGCGCCTTTACCGAAGGCTTTCTGGTGCTCTATGTACTGGTCACCTTTTTCCACCTGTTCGTCAACGATCTCAGCTCGGCGATGATGGTCCGCGCCGCCCACGGCATGGTGGCCGCAGCGCTCAGCTCGCTGGGGATCTACTATCAGGTGCAGGCCTGGCCCGCACGCCACCGCCTGAAAGGGCTGACCATCGGCATCACCGGCTCGTCGCTGGCCATACCGCTGGCGCGTCTCTTTTCCACCGAGCTGCTGCAGATCGATGAATGGCGCGGCCTTTACTTCTTTGAACTGGGGCTGGCGCTGGTGTCGCTGGCCTGCGTCATCGCGCTGAAACTGCCGCCGAGCGATCGTAAAAAGGTGTTCGAGAAGAAGGATTTTATCACCTTCTTTCTGCTGGCGCCCGGCATGGCGCTGGTGTGCGCCGTGCTGTCGCTGGGGCGGCTCGAGTGGTGGTTTGAAGCGCCGTGGATCGGCTGGTCACTGGCGGCCGCCGTGGTGCTGATCGTCGCCGCTATCGCCTTTGAGCATAACCGCAGCAATCCCCTGCTCAATACCAAATGGCTCTCCAGCGGCAGCATCGTACGCCTCGGCCTGATTATGCTGCTAATCCGCATCGTGCTGGCGGAGCAGAACACCGGGGTCATCGGCTGGTTGCAGTACGTTGGCCTGCAAAACGAACAGATGACTAACCTCGCGTGGTCTATTTTCGCCGGCATTCTGTGCGGGATCATCGCCAGCTGTCTGACGCTCAACCCGCAGAAGCTCTACTGGCCGACCGCCACCGCCCTGGCGCTGATCATGGTAGCCTCGCTGCTCGACAGCCAGTCCAACGCCCTCACCCGTCCGGAACAATTAATGTTCAGCCAGTTTTTACTTGGCTTCGGCAGCGCCTTCTTCCTGGCCCCGGCGATGCTCGCCGGCATTGGCGGCGTGTTTGCCGATCCGCGCAACCTGGTCAGCTTCTCGGTGCTATTCGGCATGAGCCAGAACATCGGCGGCCTGCTGGGGTCGGCGATCCTCGGCACCTTCCAGACCTGGCGGGAAAAATTTCATTCCAGCCAGCTGGCGGACCAGATAACCACTCTGAACCCGCTGATCGTCGAGCGGCTGCAGCAGTACAGCCAGATGTACCAGAGCCAGATCGGCGACAGCACCCTGCTTAACGTCCAGGCCACCACCTTGCTGCAAAACGCCGCGACACTGCAGGCCAATATTCTCGCCTGGAATGACACCTATCTGCTGACGGCGGCGATCTCCGCCGGCACATTAGTGTGGGTTTTCTGGCGCTTAATTCGCTTACGACTGACCGCCCGTATCGCCTTAAAACGCGCCACCGGCAGCAAATAATTATCATCATTTCATCTCTGGAGTCGTTATGAGTCAGCAGGATGCGGCCAAACAACAGGCCAACACCCGGAACAACATTCGCGTGGTCTCCATTTTTTCCGCCGCGGCGATAGGTATCGTCGGCGTACTGGTGATCCTCTACGCCTGGCAACTGCCGCCGTTCACCCGGCATAGCCAGTTTACCGACAACGCCTATGTGCGCGGGCAGACCACCTTTATCAGCCCGCAGGTCAACGGCTACATCACTGCCGTCAACGTCAAAGATTTCGCGATTGTCGAGCCGGGCGAGGTGCTGTTCCAGATAGACGATCGCATCTATAAGCAGCGGGTGCATCAGGCTCAGGCTACGCTGGCGATGAAGGAGGCCGCGCTGCGCAACAACCTGCAGCAGCGCAAAAGCGCCGAGGCGACGATCGCCAAAAATGAAGCCGCGCTGCAAAACGCCCGCGCGCAGAATCTGAAAATCCAGGCTGATTTAAAACGGGTGCAGGAGCTGACTGCCGATGGTTCGCTGTCGATCCGCGAGCGTGATTCGGCGCGCGCCAGCGCGGCGCAAGGGGCTGCGGATATTGAACAGGCGAAAGCGGCGCTGGAGATGTCGCGCCAGGACCGTGAATCGACCATCGTCAATCGCGATTCGCTGGAAGCCGACGTCGCCAGCGCCAAAGCCGCCCTCGAGCTGGCGCAGATTGACCTGCAGAATACGCAGATCATCGCCCCCACCGGCGGCCAGCTGGGTCAGATTTCGGTGCGTCTTGGCGCCTACGTCAGCGCCGGAACCCATCTGACTTCGCTGGTCCCGCCCCAGCACTGGGTGATCGCCAACCTGAAAGAGACCCAGCTGGCCGATGTGCGTCTCGGTCAGCCGGTGACCTTCACCGTCGACGCGCTCAACGGCGAGCGTTTCCACGGCAAGGTGCAGAGCATCTCCCCGGCGACCGGGGTGGAATTCAGCGCCATCTCACCGGACAACGCCACCGGCAACTTCGTCAAGATCGCCCAGCGGATCCCGGTGCGCATTACGGTCAACGACGGGCAGAAGTACAGCGAACACCTGCGTCCCGGTATGTCGGTGCAGGTGACCATTGATACCCGCGCGGAGAAACAGCCATGATCCGCCCGGTCACCCTTGCCCTCGCCCTGGCGCTGGTCGGCTGTCAGTCCGCCGACGTGCAGCAGGCGCAACCGACGCTCACCATCCCTGCCGCCTGGCGGGCCGACGTTGGCCCTGCCAGCCCGGTGGAAGGCGTCTGGTGGCGTAATTTCCATGACAGCACGCTCAATCAGTATGTCGACCGGGCGCTGCGCTATAACAGCGATGTGCTGATCGCCCGGGAACGGGTGAATGAGTATCAGGCGCGGGCCTATGCCGCCGACAGCAGCCTTTTCCCCTCGCTGGACGCCAGCCTGACCGGCACCCGCGCCCGCGCCCAGTCCGCCGCCACCGGCCTGCCGATCCACAGCACGCTGTACAAAGGCGGCCTGACCGCCAGCTATGACGTCGATATCTGGGGAGCGAACCGCAGCGCGGCCAGCGCCGCCGGGGCCAGCCTCGAGGCGCAAAAAGCCGCTGCAGCCGCGGCCAATTTGAGCGTCGCCAGCTCGGTGGCCGTCGGCTACGTGACGCTGTTGTCGCTGGATGAGCAGCTGCGGGTTACCCAGCAGACGCTGAAATCACGGGAAGACGCGTGGCGCCTGGCGAAGCGTCAGTTTGAAACCGGGTATACTTCACGCCTTGAGCTGATGCAGGCAGATTCGGAGCTGCGCTCAACGCGGGCGCAGATCCCGCCGCTGCAGCATCAGATTGCGCAGCAGGAAAATGCGCTCAGCGTGCTGCTGGGTGATAACCCCGGCGCGGTAAAACGCGGCGAGTTCGCCCAGCTCACTCCGCTGCGTCTGCCGTCGCAACTGCCGTCCACCTTACTCAACCGCCGCCCGGATATCGTACAGGCTCAGCGTCAGCTGGTGGCCGCCGATGCCACGCTGGCCTCGTCGCAGGCGCAGCTGCTCCCCGTCATCAACCTCACCGCCACCGGCAGCCTGCAGGATCGTACACTGCCGGACCTGCTGGACAACCCGCTGCGGCTGTGGAGCGTCGGCGGCAGTATTCTGGCGCCGCTGCTTAACCGCCAGGCGCTAAATGCCCAGGTGGATGTCTCCATGGCCCAGCGCAACCAGGCGCTCTACAGCTATGAGAAAACGGTGCGCGGCGCGTTTAAAGAGGTGAATGACAGCCTTGACGCCATTAGCCGCTACGATGAACAGCTGACCGAACTGCAGGGACAGGTGGCGGTGGCGGTGGAAACATTGCGCATTGCGCAGAACCGCTACCGTAACGGCTACTCTTCGTACCTGGATGTGCTTGATGCCCAGCGAACGCTGTTCTCCACCCAGTTGAGCGTGGTGCAGGTGAAGAACAACCTGCTGCTGGCGCAGATCGATCTGTACCGGGCGCTCGGAGGCGGCTGGGTGAACGCGTGAATACCCTGTGCGCGCCGGTCCACAACCGTGGAGAGCGCAGAAACCCATATTCAGACCGGGATAGCGTCGCGCTACCCGGCAACTACCACCAGGGAGTCAATCTATGCAACAACAGTGGTCTGCCGTCGATAATTTCATGATTTCTTCGCTTATTCCTGAAGATGACGTACTGAGTCAGGTACTGGAAAACAACAAACGCGCCGGGCTACCTGAACATGATGTTGCGGCCAATCAGGGGCAACTTCTGGCGCTGTTGGTGCGCATAACGCAGGCGCGGCGGATCCTGGAAATTGGCACGCTCGGCGCCTATAGCGCTATCTGGATGGCGCGCGCGCTGCCCGCCGACGGAAAGCTGATGACCCTCGAGGCCGATCCTGGCCATGCCGGGGTGGCGCGCCAGAATATCCGCCTTGCGGGGCTAAACGAGCGCATTGAACTCATTGAAGGACCGGCGCTGAATACGCTGGAAAATTTCGCGGAGGTGCAGCCGTTCGACCTGATCTTTATTGATGCCGATAAACCTAATAATCCTCGCTATCTGGAGTGGGCGCTGCACTATTCGCGCCCCGGGACGCTGATCGTGGGCGATAACGTGGTGCGCGATGGCGAAGTGATTAACGGACAAAGCGATGATGCGCGCGTGCAGGGCGTGCGTCGGTTTATCGAAATGATCGGGGATAACCCGCGGCTCACCGCCACCGCGTTGCAGACGGTGGGCATCAAGGGATGGGATGGGTTTACGCTGGCGCTGGTGAATGGGTGAGGACATCAGCGGCATTCTTCCGCTGACGATCATTGGGGATAGTACGTATACTGATAGTGCAGAGACGCTTCGCTTTTTCCGCCGTATCCTTCATGCTCGCCATATTCCCCGGTACAGTTCCCCTCGGGGTCCCAGCCTAAACAGCGCGACTGGTGTTTTGTACTATACGTGGTGGTTCTTACCTCGGATAACCACCGCCCTTTTTCATCCCAACGCAGCGTCGTGGTCGCATCCGAGTCGGCAATGCGGCTTAAATGCCCTTCCGCGTAGCGATAATTGACAGCAAGCATGGCCATCATGCCGCCATTGACCGTTTTACGCACCAGCCGGTGGCGGTCGTCATAGTGATAGGTGGTCGTGCTCATGGCTTTGGGCGGTTGCTGCGACACGAGTAGATTCTCTGAACGTACAATGCGCCCGAGATTATCGGTATAAAACTGAGTGCGTATAATCATCTTGCTGATATTTCCCGTCGCGCTCCGGGTCTGTCGGATATATTCCCGCATCCATCCTTTATCATTTCGCCAGTGAACATTATCTCTGACTATCGTGGAGTCATTCGCGGTATTAAAGGTTTTTGCTCGCTCGTAACGTTCCAGCCGACGGCACTGGGCAAAACGAAGGGTGCCAGACTCGTTATTTTGGCTACCGACGATTTGCACGCTCTGCACCTCGCCAGTCAGCGGCGTAAGATAGGTCAAAATAAAAAAATTGGCATCGTTGATCGCCCGCTGTGTTTCATCACAGGAGAAAGCGTCAACGAAGGGTTTACACGCCGTAATAACAAGAATGGCCGACACCAGCATAAATAGTCTGTACATAGCCATCATGGTAAAAATAGACTCCGTGTCCTGTTTATCCGGCAAAGCGAGGATAAAAATACGCCAATAAAGCAGGTTCCCCAAGCCACCGGGTTGATTTTCAGAATCCGTTAATTTTACGTCCGGGATAACCGGAATGAGTCACATCAGGGGCGGGAAGATTATCGGGTGCGGCGTACTGATGAGTATCAGCCTCAGGATATGCCCCCGCCCGGCAAGCACAGCGCCACCGGGCGGGGGGAAGGAGGGGATTACGGCGTGATCTGCTCCATCGCCTGCAGGACGCGTTTGTCCGAGATAGGATACGGGGTGCCCAGCTGCTGGGCGAAGAAGCTCACCCGCAGTTCCTCGATCATCCAGCGGATCTCCCGAACATCGTCGTCCTCACGGCGGTTCGGCGGCAGCTTATTCAGCCACTGCTGCCATGCCTGCTGCACGCTCTCAATTTTCAGCATTTGTGCGCGATCGCGGTGCGGATCGATAGCCATCTTCTCCAGACGCTTTTCAATCGCCTGCAGATAGCGCAGCGTATCGCCAAGACGGCGGAAACCGTTGCCGGTGACAAAACCGCGATACACCAGACCCGCCATCTGCGCTTTGATATCCGACAGCCCCAGCGCCATGGTCATATCCACGCGGCCTTTCAGCCGTTTGTTGATATTGAACACCGCGGTGAGGATCTGCTCGACCTGTTTAGCGATCTCCACCACCGTGTCGTTGAGCTCGGCTCGCACTTTATCGTGCAATTGACTGAAGCCCTCTTCCGTCCACACCGGACCACCCGCCTCGTCGATAAGCTTATCAACGCCGCAGGAGATGCAATCGTCAATCAGATCCAGCACTTTACCGTACGGGTTAAAATAGAGCCCAAGCTTGGCTTTGTTCGGCAGTTTTTCGTGCAGATACTTAATTGGCGACGGGATGTTGAGCAGCAGCAGGCGACGCAGACCGCGCCACATGGCCTGCTGCTGTTCCTGTGGATTATCAAACAGCTTGATAGCCACGCTGTCGCGCTCGTCCACCAGCGCCGGCCAGGCTTTCACCTTATAGTTGCCGCGTTTCTGTTCGTAACTTTCCGCCAGCGTACCAAAGCTCCAGATATGCAGCCCGCTCTGCTCGATGCCGTCATCGGCCACCGCCGACAGCGTCTCCTGAACTTTGCCCTTCAGCGCGTCTTTCAACGCCTGCAGCGAGCGCCCTTCCTGCAGCTTCTTGTTTTTGTCATCTACCACCCGGAAGGTGATTTTGAGGTGATCGGGCACCTGATCCCACTGCCAGGCCTCGCGGTCGATGGTCACGCCGGTCATCTTACGCAGCTCACGCTCCAGCGAATCAAGCAGCGGCAGCTCAAGCGGCGTCGCCCGGCCGAGAAACGCTTCCGCATAGTTAGGGGCCGGGACGAAATTGCGCCGCACCGGCTTCGGCAGCGATTTTATCAGCGCGATAATCAGCTCGCGACGCAGGCCTGGGATCTGCCACTCAAATCCGGCCTCCTCCACCTGGTTCAGCAGAGGCAGCGGAATATGCACCGTCACGCCATCGGCATCGGCGCCCGGTTCAAACTGGTAGCTAAGCCGCAGCTTGAGATTCCCCTGATGCCAGAAGTTCGGGTAGTCCAGCTTGCTGACCTGCTCCGCCCCTTCTTTAATCAGCATGCTCTTTTCAAAATTGAGCAAGTCTGGCGTTTCGCGGCTGGCCTGCTTCCACCAGGCATCAAAATGACGGGCGGAGATGACGTCGTGGCTAATGCGCTGGTCGTAGAACTCGAACAGGGTTTCGTCATCCACCAGAATGTCGCGGCGGCGCGATTTATGCTCCAGCTCTTCGATTTCCGCCCGCAGCTTCAGGTTTTCCCGGAAGAAGGCATGCCGCGTCTGCCAGTCGCCCTCCACCAGCGCGTGGCGGATAAACAGTTCGCGGCACAGCGTCGGGTCGATCTGGCTGTAGTTGACCTTGCGCGCGCCAACGATCGGCAGGCCGTAGACGGTGACCTTCTCCGTCGCCATCACCGCGCCCTGCGCCCGCTCCCAGTGCGGTTCGCTGTACGAGCGCTTGATCAGGTGCTGCGCTACCGGCTCCACCCACTCCGGCTCAATGCGGGCGGCGATGCGCCCCCACAGTCGGCTGGTTTCTACCAGCTCGGCCACCATCGTCCACTTCGGCGGCTTTTTAAACAAGCCGGAACCCGGGAAGATGGAGAAGCGGGCGTTGCGCGCGCCGGTAAACTCCTGCTTATCGGCATCCTTCATGCCGATGTGCGACAGCAAACCGGTCAGCAACGCGGTATGGATCTCGCGATATTCCGCCGGCTCGCTGTTGATCGGCAGGCCGAGCTCTTTTACCACCTGGCGCAGCTGGGTGTAGATGTCCTGCCACTCGCGCACGCGCAGATAGTTAAGAAAATCGACCCGGCACTGGCGGCGGAACTGATTCGACGACAGCGCCTTCTGCTGCTCGCCAAGGTAGTTCCACAGATTGACGAAGGCGAGGAAATCGGACTCTTTATCATGGAAGCGGCGGTGTTTTTCATCCGACGCTTGCTGCTTATCCATCGGCCGCTCGCGCGGGTCCTGAATCGACAGCGCGGAGGTGATGATCATCGCTTCCCGCACGCAGCCGTGCTTCTGCGCCTCCAGCACCATGCGCGCCAGACGCGGATCCACCGGCAGCTGGCTGAGCTGGCGGCCCATCGGCGTTAGCTTATAGGCGGTGGCCTGCTCATCGGTGGTGATGGCGCCCAGCTCTTCCAGCAGGCGCACGCCGTCCTGGATATTGCGCTTATCCGGCGCTTCGACAAACGGGAAGGCGGCGATATCCCCCAGTCCAAGGGCGGTCATCTGCAGGATGACCGACGCCAGGTTGGTACGCAGAATTTCCGGGTCGGTAAACGCCGGGCGCGACAGGAAATCGTCTTCCGAATAAAGACGAATACAGATCCCTTCCGAAACGCGGCCGCAGCGGCCCTTACGCTGGTTGGCGGACGCCTGGGAAACCGGCTCGATAGGCAGGCGCTGCACCTTGGTGCGATAGCTGTAACGGCTGATACGCGCAGTACCGGGATCGATAACGTATTTAATGCCCGGCACGGTCAGCGAGGTTTCCGCCACGTTGGTCGCCAGCACGATGCGTCGTCCGCTGTGCGGCTGGAAGACGCGGTTCTGCTCGCTGTTGGACAAACGAGCGTACAACGGCAGCACTTCGGTATGGCGCAGATCCAGTTTATTCAGCGCATCGGCGGTATCGCGAATCTCCCGCTCACCGCTCATAAAGATCAGAATATCACCGGGCCCTTCGCGCCCCAGCTCGTCGACCGCATCAAAAATCGCCTGTAACTGATCGCGCTCGGTGTCGTCCGCCTCTTCCACTATCGGCCGGTAGCGAACTTCCACCGGGTAAGTCCGCCCGGAGACTTCGATAATGGGCGCATGATTGAAATGCTTTGAGAAACGTTCCGGGTCGATGGTCGCCGAGGTAATGATGATTTTCAGGTCCGGGCGGCGCGGCAGGAGCTCTTTCAGATAGCCGAGCAGAAAATCAATGTTCAGACTGCGCTCGTGCGCTTCATCGATAATGATGGTGTCGTACTGCATCAGCAGGCGATCCTGCTGGATCTCCGCCAGCAGAATACCGTCGGTCATCAGCTTGACCATGGTGTTGTCGCTGACGTGATCGCTAAAGCGGACTTTATAGCCGATGCAACCGCCCGGCTCCGTTTGCAGCTCCTCGGCGATACGGTTGGCGACGGTTCGCGCGGCCAGACGACGCGGCTGGGTATGACCGATGAGTCCTTTCAGCCCGCGCCCCAACTCCATGCAGATTTTGGGCAACTGGGTGGTTTTGCCCGAACCGGTCTCCCCGGCGACAATCACCACCTGGTGGTCGCGCACCGCCTCGAGAATCTCTTGTTTTTTCTGGCTAACCGGCAGGTTTTCCGGATAGGTGATGGCCGGACGCGCCGCTTCGCGCAGCAGGACTTTACCGGCTGCCTGGCTTATCTCCTGCGCCATCTCCTGCAGAATGGCCTGTTGCGATTCAGGATTTTTAACCTTCTTCACACCGTGCAGACGGCGGGCAAAGCGCGTTTTATCGCGCAGCATCAGGCCGTCGAGCTGTTGATAAAGCTGGGGGAAGGTGATTTTTTGTTGTTCTGTCATAGCGTTATCGGGCAGAGCTCTGCCGGGAAAATCTCTTTTGAAGTATTGCCTTAGAGTACCACATCTGTGTCATTCGCGCCTTGTTCAAAAAATCTGAACATAGGATTCGATATATTGCGCTATCTCTGTGGCGCGATTGTGAATACAGTGTCAACAAGCACCAGGGCATTGACCCGTCAATCACATTAAAAAAGGAAACACCCATGAGCAAAGTATTAGTTCTGAAATCCAGTATTCTGGCAGGGTACTCACAATCTGGTCAGCTTTCCGACTATTTTGTTGAACAATGGCAGGAAAAACACCCGGGCGACGAGATCACCGTGCGTGACCTGGCCGCTAATCCGATCCCGGTTCTGGATGGTGAACTGGTTGGTGCCCTGCGTCCGAGCGACGCGCCGCTGACTCCGCGTCAGCAGGAAGCGCTGTCCCTTTCCGACAAGCTGATCGCCGAACTGAAAGCGAACGATGTGATTGTTATCGCTGCCCCGATGTACAACTTCAACATCCCGACGCAGCTGAAAAACTATTTTGACCTGGTCGCTCGCGCCGGCGTCACCTTCCGCTACACCGAGAAAGGGCCGGAAGGTCTGGTGACCGGTAAACGTGCGATCGTCGTCACCAGCCGCGGCGGTATCCATAAAGATACCCCGACCGACCTGGTCACCCCGTACCTGTCCACTTTCCTCGGCTTCATCGGCATCACCGACGTGAACTTCGTGTTCGCCGAAGGTATCGCTTACGGCCCGGAAGTGGCGGCCAAAGCGCAGTCCGACGCGAAAGCGGCCATCGACAGCGTGGTTGCAGCCTAAGATTTCCACTCCCACCGCCCGGTGGGAGTGTTTTTTCCCCTCGCCCGTTTCCCCTTTTACGAGCCGCCTCGTAAATTCACGCATCATTCCAACGCCTTAAGCATCCAGCCTGTACCATGGCTGTCGCCGCACGAATCTGGCTCACTGCCGGTGGCTGACGGCAACCGTTGTCATGGTCAAAAACAGGAGTGCGTACTATGTACACTCAATGGTGTACATGGTACCTTAGCAAGGCGCGTTTTCGTGTGTCATGCCATTGAGTTTATCGAAACGTCGCTATTTACCCGCCAAATAAAACAGCTGGCTAGCGATGAAGATCTGAGGGCACTGCAGAGGCAACTCATAGGCAACCCGGATTTTGGCGATCTTATCCAGGATACCGGCGGGTTACGGAAAATAAGAATGGCGACAGGCTCACAGGGAAAAAGCGGCGGCGTGCGGGTGATTTATTTTCTGGCAACCCGCGAGATTATCTATCTCGTCTTAGCCTACCCGAAGCACACCAAAGAGAGCCTGAGCGCAGCGGAAAAACACGAACTCAGGAAACTGACCCGGCGACTAAAAAATGAGGCTTGAAATGGGTTACTTTGACGAGCTTAAAGCGTCTCTGGAAGAGGCTGTTGAGATCAAAGACGGCAACAAGGCCCCAGCCCGGGCGACGCGCTATGAAGTGGCTGATGTGAAAGCCATCCGCGCGCAGCTTAATGTTTCGCAGGCGGAAATGGCAAAAGCGCTGGGTACCAGCGTGGATACCATCAAAAGCTGGGAGTCCAGGCGGCGCAACCCGACAGGCCTGGCAGCAAAAGTACTGGCGGTTATCCAGGCCAACCCAGCGTTCTTTCGCGAACTGGCTAAGCACTAATCCACTCAACCTCTCCGGGTTGCCCTGGGAAGTTAGCGCTGCGTTTTTGGCCGCAGGTTTTCATCAAACTCCAGTCGCTTACGTCCTGCTTCCACTTCCCGCAACGGTTCAACCTGATGCAGCGTCTGCTTACAGCGCTCCACCAGCACCTGGTATTCACGGGTACCCTGTTTTTTCCACGCCAGCTCCTGTTCGCTCAGCGTACGAATCGCTTTCGCCGGACTGCCGATAATTAAATGATTCGCGGGCATCTCGGCGTTGGCTTTGACAAAGGCCGAAGCGCCGACAATGCTGTTTTCGCCAATGACCGCCCCGTCGATAATCACCGCGCTCATCCCCACCAGCGCGTTGCGGCCAATCACGCAGCCGTGCAGAATAGCGCCGTGACCGATGTGGCCATCCTCTTCCACCACCGTATCCTGGCCGGGGAAACCGTGCATGACGCAGTTGTCCTGAATATTGGCGCCGTCTTTGACCACAATGCGGCCAAAATCGCCGCGCAGGCTGGCGTTGGGCCCAACATACACCCCTTTACCGAGGATCACGTCGCCAATCAGCACGGCGGTTGGGTGGACGTAGCTCTCCTCCGGCACCACTGGCGTCAGTCCATCAATCTGATAAATCGGCATGCAACCTCCTTATGCGCCCGGCAAACCGCCAAAGCGCTGATAATAGAGCGGGCCCGGCGCGGGAAGCTCGCCCACCGAGCTTTCCCCTTTCTCGCTGACGAACGCCAGCGCGCCGGGATTCACGCGTTGATAAATATTGATACACAGCTGGCGGGCGGTTTGCCCCGCCCAGTGCGCCGGCAGCAGCTCTTCCGGCAGCAGCGGATCTTTGAGCACCACCCGGCGATAAAAATGGATCAGCAGCAGCTGGATCTGGAAACAGCGCGCCGGCGTCAGCTCGGCCGGGTCGCAGTCGCGCAGCAGCGGCAGTAACGGTCGGAATAGCGAGATGAACGATTCATACATCTCGTTTTGTTCGGTGAGATGCCAGCACTCCTCCACGCGGCTGCGCAGCGCCGCACGGGAGAGCGCCAGCGGCGAATGGGCTTCAAAACAGATGACGTTTTCGGCGACGCCCGCTTCATGGAGCAGCGACTGGACATCGGCCAGCTTTTGCGACGGCGAGGCCAACAGGCTCGGCGCCAGTGCGCCAAACCCCTGCCACAGCAGTTGCTTTTTGACGTCGGCCAGCACATTTTTCTCCAGGCCTTCCGAGAGCAGCAGCAGCCAGGTGCCGTCCCATTCCGGCGCGTTCGCGCGATAAATTTTATGTTCCGCGCGCCGGGTCAGGCGCAGGCCTTTATCGCTCAGGCGATAGAAGCTACGCCGGCCGATACGCACGACATCGAGCCACTCTTCTTTATTGAGGCGAAACAGCGCAGTGCGGACAAAGCGCTCGCCAAATCCTAATCCTTCCAGCAGCGCCGCGACGCTACCCAGCCACACTTCCCCACCGCGTTGTAACAGGGCATCGCCATACAGCGAGGCAATTAATGACGTGCCGCTGATCGGCGTCGCCGTCACCGCTTGTTGAATAAAGACGTCGAGTTTACTCATCTGATTCATTCTGTTGTTATATTTTTCCTTTATGAATCATAGCACAGGAAAATCCCGGCTTACGGCGTAAAGGCCTCAGCCGGGTTACCGGGGAGAGAATTAACCGCTGACCACCACTTTACGCAGGTCGAATACCCGACAGGCTTTCCCTTCCGAGCGAGGAATGCTGCCGCAGTTGACGATAGTAATATCGGTAGAGATCCCGACCATCGACTTAATGCGATGGCGCAGCTGATGGCAAATCTGGCAGCGTTGTTCATGACTTAACGCCAGCCCGCTCTCTTTCAGCTCAACGCGTACCGCCAGCGAATCAAGATGACCGCGGCGATTGACCTCTAACTGATAGTGCGGCGCCAGGTGTTCAAACTTGAGGATCTCCTCTTCCAGCTGCGAGGGGAAGACGTTAACCCCGCGGATAATCAGCATATCGTCGCTGCGTCCACTGATGCGATCCATGCGGCGCATGGTCCGCGCGGTGCCCGGCAGCAGGCGCGTCAGATCGCGGGTACGATAGCGGATCACCGGCAGCGCTTCTTTGGTCAACGTGGTAAACAGCAGTTCGCCATGCTCGCCATCTTCCAGCGGCGTACCGTCGTCCGGGTTGACGATTTCCGGGAAGAAGTGGTCTTCCCAGATGGTCGGGCCGTCAACGGTTTCCAGGCACTCCATTGCCACCCCTGGCCCCATCACCTCTGACAAACCGTAAATATCCAGCGCGGTGATCCCCAGACGGCGCTCGATCTCCGCGCGCATCGCCAGCGTCCACGGCTCGGCGCCAAACACGCCGACCCGCAATGAACAACCGCGCGCATCGCCGCCCATCTGGCGCTCCAACTCTTCAATCAGATTCAGACAGTAGGACGGCGTCACCATGATCATATCCGGCTGGAAGTCGCGGATCAGTTGCGCCTGTTTTTCGGTCTGTCCGCCAGACATCGGGATCACCGTCGCGCCTAAACGCTCCGCGCCGTAGTGCGCACCAAGGCCGCCGGTAAACAGGCCGTAGCCGTAGGCGACGTGAATTTTATCTTTTGCTGAACCACCGGCCGCGCGCAGCGAACGGGCGACAATATTGGCCCAGTTATCAATATCGTTTTGCGTATAACCCACCACCGTCGGTTTGCCGGTGGTGCCGGAAGAGGCGTGAATGCGCACCACCTGCTCCATCGGCACCGCGAAGGTATCGAAGGGATAGTTGTCGCGCAGATCCTGTTTGGTGGTACAGGGGAATTTTTTCAGGTCGTTTAATTCCCGGAAGTCGTCAGGGTGCACGCCGGCGGCGTCGAATTTGCGGCGATACATCGGCACATTGTCATACGCATGCTTCAGCGTCCATTTCAGGCGCTGGGTTTGCAGGGCCTGCAGTTCGTCACGCGATGCGGTTTCAATCGGATCTAATTTTGTAGTAGTTATCATTGTAGGGTACTCGCAGGTAAATTAGCTCACACTCGCTCGAGGATCATGGCAATGCCCTGACCCACGCCAATACACATCGTACACAGCGCATAGCGCCCGCCCCGGCGTTGCAGCTCAAGACTGGCGCTCAGCGCTAACCGCGCGCCGCTCATGCCCAGCGGATGGCCTAACGCGATGGCACCGCCGTTGGGATTCACGTGCGCCGCATCATCCGGCACGCCAAGCTGTCTGAGCACCCCCAGCGCCTGGGCGGCGAAGGCCTCATTCAGCTCAATCAGATCCATATCGTTAATATTGAGTCCGGCTCGCTCCAGCACTTTACGCACCGCCGGCACCGGCCCCAGTCCCATCAGGCGCGGTTCAACACCCGCCGTCGCCATCGCCACGATACGCGCCCGCGGCGTGAGCCCCTGGATAGCGGCCTGCTGTTCGCTGGCGATAATCAGCGCCGCGGCGCCATCGTTAACGCCGGAAGCATTGCCTGCGGTAATGACGCCGCCCTGGCGAAACGGCGCTTTCAGTTTCGCCAGCTGCTCAAGCGTGGTTTCCGGGCGGGGATGCTCGTCCTCGCGCACATCGCTAACCGCCCCTTTCTTGCCGATGATCTGCACCGGCACGATCTCCTGGGCCAGAATGCCGTCGCGCTGGGCCTGCGACGTGCGCTGCTGGCTGCGCCAGGCGAAAGCGTCCTGATCGGCCCGGCTAATATTTAACAATTCAGCTACATTCTCGGCCGTTTCCGGCATGCTGTCAGTTCCGAAGTGTTGCGCCATGAGCGGGTTCACAAAACGCCAGCCAATCGTGGTATCAAAGAGTTCCGCCTGACGCTGATACGGCGCGCTGGCTTTTCCCATCACGAACGGCGCGCGCGACATCGATTCCACGCCGCCGGCAATCAGCAGATCGGCATCGCCAGCTTTGATCGCCCTGGCGGCAAAACCAATTGCATCCAGACCCGATCCGCACAAGCGGTTAATCGTGGTGCCCGGCACGCTATGCGGGTAACCGGCCAACAGCGTCGCCATGTGCGCCACGTTGCGGTTATCTTCACCGGCCTGATTCGCACAGCCGAAAATCACATCATCAATCGCTGCCGGGTCGAGCCCGGGGTTACGGCTCAGCAGCTCACGCAGCGGGATCGCCGCCAGGTCGTCGGCGCGGACGCCGGCCAGCGCGCCGCCGTAGCGGCCAATCGGCGTGCGGATCCCGTCACAAATAAAGGCGTCGCGCATTACACGTCTCCTGTGATTGTGCCGCCGATGCGGTGCGATTTGCCGCGGAACAGGGCCACAATTTTTTGCTGTTGATTAACAATTTCAATGTCGTAGACGCCGGTCAGCTTGCCCTGCTGTTTGACTCTGGCGGTGGCGACCAGCCGGTCGCCGGCAAACGCCGGACGAAGAAAATCAATGCTCGCCGCCGAGGCCACCGCCGCCAGCCCCTGGCTGTTACAGGCGTAGGCGAAAGCGGTATCGGCAAGCGTAAATAGCTGACCGCCGTGACAGGTTTGATGGCCGTTAAGCATGTCCGCCGAGACGGTCATGCTCATCTGCGCAAAGCCGTCGTCCATTTCGATAAGTTCGATCCCCATCTTTCTGGCGCAGGTATCTTTTTCGTACATCACGCGCGCGTTGCGCCACGGATCATTGCTCATGGTGCTTCTCCATCAGCGCCTTCTGGCGCAACAGGGAACAGGGGCGATAGCGCTCCTCGCCGTAATGGTGTTGCAGGTTCTCCAGCAGTTGCAGCACCCGTCGCCAGCCAAGGCGTTCTCCCCACGCCAGTGGGCCTTGCGGATAGTTGACGCCAAGGCGCATGGCGGTATCGATGTCTTGCGGGCTGGCGACGCCTTTTTGTACCGCATCCAGCGCTTCGTTAATCAGCATCGCCACCGTGCGCCACACCAGCAGGCCGGGATAATCGGCAATACGCAGCACTTTCTTGCCCTGCTGCTGGAAGTAGTGCACCGCTTTGTCCGTCGCCGCCGGCGCGTTGGTCGCCGCTGCGGCCAGCACCACCGTATCGCTGGCGCACAGGTCATACACCACCACCGGGCGGTGGTGCTTCACACTCAGCGCCAGCGCCGTCTCGCCTTCGGTCTCCAGCAACAAGAGATCATCTAATTCAGTGACGTTGTCACTTACAACTGTAATGGATTGAGCGCCAGTAGATACGGGCGGCAACGCCGCGTCCGGCTGCGTCTCCGTAGGCCAGTGATAAACGCCGTGACCGCTCTTTTTACCCAGCCGCCCGGCCAGCGCCAGCTCTTGCTGCAGGAGCGATGGCAGGTAGCGGCGGTCCTGCCAGAAGGCGTTAAATACCGAGCAGGTCACGGCGAAGTTAACGTCCTGACCAATCAGGTCCGTCAGCGCTAACGGCCCCATCGGAAAACCACCGCCGTCACGCAAAGCGGCATCAATAACCTCAGGGGCGGCAACCTGCTCTTCCAGCGCGCGCCAGGCCTCGGCGTAGAACGGACGCGCTACCCGGTTAACGATAAAGCCGGGCGTTGAGCGGCAGCGCACCGGCTGTTTCCCCCAGTGGCTTACGCACTGGCACAGCTGCTCTACCACCTCCGCAGACGTCTCCAGGCCACTCACCACCTCGACCAGCTTCATCACCGGCGCCGGATTAAAAAAGTGCAGCCCGGCCACCCGCTCCGGGTTTTTGACCCCGGCGGCGATGGCGGTAATCGAAATAGACGAAGTGTTACTGGTCAACAACGTTGACGGCGCGCAGATCGCCGCCAGCTGCGCGAACAGCGCCGTTTTGACCTCCAGCCGTTCAGCGGCCGCTTCAATCACTAAATCCGCGTCGGCAAGCGCGGCTAAATCATGGGCCGGCTGCAGGCGCGCCAGCAACGCGTCGGCCTGCTCAGGGGCCAGTTTACCGCGCTCGACCCGTGATGCCAGACGCCTGGCAATGCCGTCGATCGCCCGGGCAATGGCCTGATGATCGATGTCGTAAATTAGTACCGGATGTCCAGCGGCGGCGGCCACTTCGGCAATACCGGCCCCCATGGTGCCGCTG
Organism: Klebsiella sp. K-Nf6; assembly: GCF_002806655.1. Lineage (NCBI taxonomy): Bacteria > Pseudomonadati > Pseudomonadota > Gammaproteobacteria > Enterobacterales > Enterobacteriaceae > Klebsiella > Klebsiella sp. K-Nf6. The sequence goes on from NZ_PIBN01000002.1 coordinate 234,736, forward strand.
CCGATCACTGCCACCGTGGATAAGGATGTTGTCATGACCTATTTCCCGCTGAACTGTGGTGGTCGTTTGGCCAGAAACGCGCTGACCCCTTCGCGGTAATCATCGCTGCGCCCGGCCAGACGTTGATAATCGCGCTCCAGGTCCAGCTGCGCGTCGAGACTGTTGGTTTCAGCAGCCAGCAGCGCCTTTTTAATCAGCCCAAGACCAAACGTTGGTTGCGCCGCCAGATGGCGCGCCAGTTGCAGACTGGTATCCGCCAGTTCTGAATCGTCCACCAGCTGCCAGATCATTCCCCACTGCGCGGCTTGTTCCGCGCTGAGGCTGTCGCCCAGCAGCGCCAGCCCCATCGCGCGCGCGCGGCCGGCCACCCGCGGCAGGAACCAGCTACCGCCACAGTCCGGCACCAGGCCGAGCTTACTGAACGCCATCACAAATTTGGCCGAACGCGCGGCCAGCACGATATCGCAGCCCAGCGCCAGGGTAGCGCCTGCGCCAGCGGCCACGCCGTTAACCGCGCAGATGACCGGTTTCGGCAGCGCCGCCAGACGGCGTACCAGCGGGTTATAAAAGCGTTCTACCGACAGACCAAGATCCGGCGGCGGGCCGCTGGGGTCGACATTGCGGTCGTTCAAATCCTGGCCGGCGCAGAAGCCGCGTCCGGCGCCGGTGATCAGCAAGCAGCGTACGCCGTCGTCGCGCTCGGCCTGCTTCAGACAGTCCGCCAGCTGTTGATGCATCAGGTCGTTAAAACTGTTAAGGCGGTCCGGGCGATTGAGGGTAATGGTCATGACGCCCTGTTCCACTGCGCTGAGAATGAAAGCTTCCACGATTAGCGTCCTTTAAATTCCGGTGTACGTTTTTGTAAGAAGGCGTCGATGCCTTCGCGGCGGTCCTCGGTGGCGCTCAGCAGGCTAAACAACTGACGCTCCTGTTGCAGACCGGCCTGCAAACTGACTTCCTGCGACAGGCGCAGCGACTGTTTTGCCGCCCGTAGCGCCAGCGGCGAATGGCGTGCGATGGTGGTTGCCAGTTTCAGGGCGTACTCATCGGTTAACGCCGCCGGATGGATATCGCTGACCAACCCGGCCTGCAGGGCCTGGTGGGCGTCAATACTCTCGCCGCTCAGCACCATTCGGCTGGCCAGCGCCTTGCCAACGCTGCGGATCAGCCGCTGGGTGCCGCCAGCGCCCGGCATAATGCCGAGGGTAATTTCCGGCAGGCCAAAGCGGGCGTTGTCGCCGGCGACAATCAGGTCGCACAGCAGGGCCAGCTCGCAGCCGGCGCCAAGCGCGTAGCCGTTGACCGAAGCGATGAGCGGTTTAGTGAAAGCATCAATTCGTGCCCACAACCGTGGGCGAATATCGTCAAGGGTGGCTGGCAGATCTTTCTCCGCCATCTCATTGAGGTCGGCCCCGGCGGCGAAAAAACGCGGGTTGCCGCTGATAACGCAGACGCCGACGCTGTCATCAACTGCCGCAACCTCCAGCGCCTCGGCAATCTGGGTCAATAAGGCATTGTTCAGCGCGTTGCGGGCCTGCGGACGGTTTAGTGTCAGCTGTAGCACCCGGCCATGACGGTGGATCAGCAGGTCACTCATGCCATCCCCCGCGCGTCAAAGTCGACCACCACGTCGCCGCTGGTTGGCAGCGACTGGCAGCTCAGGACATATCCCGCCGCCAGCTCATCCGCTTCCAGGCTGTAATTGGCGGCCATCGCCACTTCACCGCGCAGCACTTTGCATTTACAGGTGGCGCATACCCCGCCCTTACAGGCGAACGGCAGATCCGCGCCCTGACGCAACGCGGCATCCAGAATGCTGTCGTCTTCGGCGCTGAGGGCGATCAGCCTATCGCGCCCGTCCTGGCGGATGGTCACCGTGCGCCCTTCCGCCTGCACGCCAGCGGCGCGCTTCACATTGCCGCCTGGTGTATTAAAGCGTTCGAGATGAATCGATTTCTCCGCTACGCCAAGTTCACGTAACGCCGCTTCCGCCTCGTCCATCATCACCGCCGGACCGCAGATAAAGGCCTCGTCGAAACGGCTAAAATCCAGCAGATGGTCAGCGAGCTGGCGCAGTTTGTCGCCGTCAATGCGCCCCTGTAGCAGATCGCTGTCCATCGACTCCTGGCTAAACAGATGTATCACCTGCAGGCGCTGCGGATAGCGGTCTTTTAAATCGGCCAGCGCCTGGCGGAACATCATGCTATCGCTGCTGCGGTTGCCGTAGATCAGCGTGAAGCGGCTGTGCGGCTCGGTCGCCAGCGTCGCGCTCATGATCGCCATCATCGGCGTGATCCCGGAGCCGGCGGCAATCGCCAGATACTCACCCTGCCGTTCGGCCTGCGGTTGATAACCGAAATGCCCCTGCGGCACCATCACGTCCAGCTCCATCCCCTGCTGGATATCGTGCTGGGCGTAGCGCGAGAAGCGCCCGCCGTCGATAGCTTTGACCGCGACGCTAATTTCGCCGGGCGTGCGGCTGCGACAAATGGAGTAACAGCGGCGCAGTTCTTCACCGCCCAGACGGGCTTTTAGCGTCAGATGCTGGCCCGGACGAAAGCAGTATTCCGCCTGCAGGGCTTGCGGGATCGCAAAAGTGATGGTCACCGCATCGCGGGTTTCCGGCTCGACTCTCACCACCTTAAGCGAATGGAACGTCGTCATGGCAACCTCAAATACATTTAAAGTAATCAAAAGGTTCCCGGCAGCTGTCGCAGCGATAGAGCGCTTTGCAGGCCGTGGAACCGAATTCGCTAATCAGCGAGGTATGGGTGCTGCCGCAGCGCGGACAGCTCACCTCGGTGGGCATGTCCGCATGGCAGGCATGCCCCTGGGGCGGGCTGATGCCGTACTGGCGCAGGCGCTCGCGGGCATCCTGACTCATCCAGTCGGTGGTCCACGGCGGATCCAGCTGCAGGACGATATGCACCGGCAGAAAGCCATGCTCGCTCATGACCGTGCGGATCTCGCCCAGCAGATGTTCCGTCGCCGGACAGCCCGAATAGGTCGGGGTAAAGCCAATCACCCAGCCGTCGCCGTGGCGCGCGACGCTGCGTACCATACCGAGGTCGGTGATGGTGAGTACCGGCACTTCCGGATCCGGGATCGCGCTTAATAATCCCCAGATGGTGCGAACCTCTGCAGGAGCGATATCGGCAAGACGTTGCATAGTCACCTCACTTACCACTGCAGTCCGGGATGCGAACGCTGCAGATATTGCATCTCCGCCAGCAGCGGGCCGAGATGTTCACTGTGCAGCCCCTGTTTGCCGCCGCTGCGGAAGGCCGCTTCCTGCGGGATCTGTAAACCGGAGTCGAGCAGCGCCGTATGTACCGCGCTTTGCCATTCGGCCTGAAGCTCGCGCGGATCAACCGCAATACCCTGCTCAACCAGGCTGAGCTCCACTTCATCGGCAAGGAACAGTTCGCCAGTGAAGCGCCACAGATTGTCGACCGCCTGCTGCATTTTGCGATTTGATACCTCGGTGCCGTTACCAAGACGCTCCAGCCAGCCGCGGCTAAAGCGCTGGTGGTAACGCACCTCTTTCAGCCCTTTGGCGGCAATGGCCGCCAGCTGCGTGTCGCGGCTGTTCACCAGGCGGCTGAACAGGGCGACGTGCCAGACGTCGATAAAGAACTGACGGGCGAGAGTGTCGGCAAAATTGCCGTTTGGCTGCTCCACCAGCAGCAGGTTGCTGAACTGGCGTTCATCGCGGCCAAAGGCCAGCGTATCTTCGTCGCCGCAGCCGTTAAGCTCGGCGGCATAGCTTAAAAAGTTGCGCGCCTGGCCGAGCAGGTCGAGGCCGATATTGGCCAGCGCAAGATCGATCTCGAGCTCAGGAGCATGGCCGCACCAGGCGCCTAAACGCTGGGCCAGAACCAGACCATTGTCGCCAAGCCGCAGGGCGTAGGTGGCTACGGGGTTAGGGGTATTCATCGCCGCCTCACATATGTTCCATGCCGTCCGGCACGGTATAGAAAGTCGGATGACGGTAGACTTTGCTTTCCGCCGGGTCGAAGAATTCGCCGCGCTCTTCCGGCTGCGAAGCCACGATTTCGCTGGCCTTCACCACCCAAATTGAGCAGCCTTCGCTGCGGCGGGTATAGGCATCGCGGGCATTCTCCAGCGCCATTTGATCATCGGCGGCGTGCAGACTGCCGACGTGACGATGGGATAACCCCTGTTTGCTGCGAACGAACACTTCATATAACGGCCAGTAAACTTTGCTCATGTTGTCTCTCCTCATGCCGCGCTGCGGGTCTGCTGTTTTTGCGCATGGGCCAGCGCGGCTTCGCGCACCCATTCACCCTCTTCCCAGGCCTTACGCTTGGCGGCAAGCCGCTCGTGATTGCAAATGCCACGGCCGCTAATCACCTCGTTAAACTCCTGCCAGTCGATTTCGCCGAAGCGGTAATGGCCGCTGGCTTCATCAAACTGCAAATCCGGGTCCGGGACGGTCATGCCGAGGATCTCTACTTGCGGCACGGTGTTATCGACGAAGCGCTGACGCAGTTCGTCGTTGGAGTGCAGTTTGATTTTCCACGCCATGCTGCGGGCGCTGTTCGGCGAGTTGTCGTCGTTGGGGCCAAACATCATCAGCGCCGGCCACCAGAAGCGGTTAATGGCGTCCTGCAGCATCTGCCGCTGCGCGTCATTGCCCTGCGCCAGCGCCATGCAGGCTTCAAAACCCTGACGCTGGTGAAAGCTCTCTTCTTTGCAGATTTTGACCATCGCCCGGGCATAGGGGCCATAGGAGGTCCGGCACAGCGCCACCTGGTTGACGATGGCCGCGCCATCGACCAGCCAGCCGATCACGCCGATATCCGCCCAGCTCAGGGTCGGGTAGTTAAAAATGGAGGAATATTTCATCTGCCCGTCGAGCATTTTCTGATACAGGTCTTCCCGCGCGCAGCCCAGCGTTTCCGCGGCGCTATAGAGATAAAGCCCATGCCCGGCCTCATCCTGTACCTTAGCCAGCAGGATCGCTTTGCGGCGCAGCGTCGGCGCGCGGGTGATCCAGTTGCCTTCCGGCAGCATGCCGACGATTTCCGAGTGCGCGTGCTGGCCTATCTGCCGAATCAAGGTCTTACGGTAGGCATCCGGCATCCAGTCCCGCGGTTCGATGGCCGTTTCCTGCGCGATGCGCTGGTCAAAGCGTTGTTCTTCTGTCACGTCATCACCTTTATGATTCCGATATTCACAACAAAAACATTTATGTGAATCACTTTGTTTATTGAAGGTTACATATTGGTTAAATAAAACCACAAATTTTGTTTGTTCTTTTTGTGATGCTAACCGCAAAACCTTTTGTAAGCAGCCGATAAATCAGTAGCATAAACGCAACGCCCCATCGACCGCCGATCACAATGTTAATAAATTATTAAATACAGACTTGATTTTTATGATTCATAAAAGAACTATTTATAGATATCACACGTAACACATTTGGAGATTGACGATGCAGCAGTTAGCCAGCTACTTATCCGGCGCCTGGCAGACCGGCCGGGGCCGCGCCCGTACTATCCATCACGCCATTACCGGGGCGGCGCTGTGGGAGGTGACCAGCGAAGGCCTGGATATGGCGCAAGCGCGCCGCTTCGCGATTGAGCGCGGCGGTAAGGCTCTGCAAGCCATGACCTTTATTGAACGCAGCGCAATGCTGAAAGCGGTAGCAAAACGGTTGCTGGAGCAGAAAGACGAGTTCTACGCCATCTCCGCGCAAACCGGCGCCACCCGCGCCGACAGTTGGGTGGATATTGAAGGCGGCATCGGCACCCTTTTCACCTATGCCGGGCTCGGTAGTCGCGAATTGCCGGACGATATCCTGTGGCCGGAGGACGAGCTGATCCCGCTCTCCAAACAAGGCGGTTTTGCCGCGCGTCATGTGCTGACCTCGAAATCAGGCGTCGCCGTCCATATCAACGCCTTCAACTTCCCCTGCTGGGGAATGCTGGAAAAACTGGCGCCTACGTGGCTTGCCGGTATGCCGGCTATCATTAAACCGGCCACCGCTACCGCCCGGCTCACCCAGGCAATGGTAAAAGCGATTGTCGACAGCGGCCTGGTGCCGGAAGGCGCTATCAGCCTGATTTGCGGCGGCGCGGGCGATCTTCTCGACCATCTCGATAGCCAGGACGTGGTGACCTTTACCGGCTCAGCCGCCACCGGCCAGCAGCTGCGGGCGCACCCTAACCTGGTGGCCAAATCGATTCCCTTTACGATGGAAGCGGATTCGCTCAACTGCTGTGTGTTAGGCGAAGATGTCACCCCGGAGCAACCGGAATTCGCGCTGTTTATCCGCGAGGTGGTCCGCGAGATGACGGCAAAAGCCGGGCAAAAATGTACCGCTATCCGTCGCATCATTGTTCCGCTGGCGCAGATCAATGCGGTTAGCGATGCACTGATCGCCCGCCTGCATAAAGTGACCGTCGGCGACCCGGCGCAGGAAGGCATAAAAATGGGGGCGCTGGTCAATAGCGAGCAGCGTCAGGACGTACAGGAGAGCGTGAATAAACTAATTGCCGCCGGCTGCGAAGCGCTGCTTGGCGGAGAAGCGGACCTCAGCGCGGCCGGCGCGTTCTTCCCACCGACCCTGCTGTACTGCCCGCAGCCGGATGAAACGCCGGCGGTTCACGCCATTGAAGCCTTTGGCCCGGTGGCGACGCTAATGCCGTATCGCGACCGCCAGCATGCGCTGACGCTGGCGCGCGCCGGTGGCGGTAGTCTGGCCGGTACGCTGGTCACCGCCAGCGGCGAGCTGGCCCGCGAGTTTATCCTTGGCGCCGCGCGCGCGCATGGTCGTATTCAGATCCTTAACGAAGCGTCCTCGGCAGAGTCGACCGGCCACGGCTCGCCGCTGCCGCAGCTGATACACGGCGGCCCTGGCCGCGCTGGCGGCGGAGAAGAGCTTGGCGGACTGCGCTCGGTGAAACACTATATGCAGCGTACCGCGGTCCAGGGCAGCCCAACGATGCTGGCGACCATCGGCCAGCAGTGGGTGCGAGGCGCGCAGGTTAGCGAAGACCGCATTCACCCGTTCCGTAAATACTTCGAAGAGATCCAGCCTGGCGACAGTTTACTGACCCCGCGCCGAACGCTGACCGAAGCGGATATCGTTAACTTCGCCTGCCTGAGCGGCGACCATTTTTATGCGCATATGGACAAAATCGCCGCCGCTGAGTCGATTTTCGGCGAGCGCGTGGTCCACGGTTATTTCCTGATCTCCGCCGCGGCCGGGCTGTTCGTCGATGCCGGCGTCGGGCCGGTGATCGCCAACTACGGCATGGAAAACCTGCGCTTTATTGAGCCGGTCAAACCGGGAGATACCATTCAGGTTCGCCTGACCTGTAAGCGGAAAACGGTCAAACGTCAGCGCAGCGCCGATGAGAAAGCCACCGGCGTGGTGGAATGGGCGGTGGAGATTTTCAACCAGCACCAGCAGGCGGTGGCGCTGTATTCCATTCTGACCCTGGTGGCGCGCCAGCAAGGGGATTTCCCGGCGTGATGCGCTGAAAATCGCCCGGCGGCGCTGCGCTTGCGCGGGCCTACAGACAGTCAGACCCGGTTGGGTAGGCCGGGTAAGGCGTCAGCCGCCACCCGGCAAAAAAATCGGCGCACGTTCTCAATGCCTCTGCGGAGGCATTTTTTACGTCCGTCTGGCAAAACTGACAAACAAGCTGGCAAAAGCAAACAAACGCCCCGGCGCCGCTGGCTGGTAGCTTAAGGGTGACAAAGCCGACATTCGCAGCGGCAAGAGACAACACAACAATAAGATGAGGTCACTATGGCAAACGGCTTGAAATTTTCTCCTCGTAAAACCGCGCTGGCGCTGGCCGTCGCGGTGGTTTGCGCCTGGCAATCACCGGTCTTCGCCCACGGCAGCGAAGCCCACATGGTACCGCTGGATAAAACGCTGCAGGCGTTCGGCGCCGATGTGCAGTGGGATGACTACGCGCAAATGTTCACCCTGATAAAAGACGGCGCTTACGTCAAAGTGAAGCCCGGCGCCAAAACCGCGATCGTCAACGGTAAAACCCTTGACCTGCAGGTGCCGGTGGTGATGAAGGAAGGAAAAGCCTGGGTCTCCGATACCTTTATCAACGATGTATTCCAGTCCGGTCTCGATCAGACCTTCCAGGTGGAAAAGCGCCCGCACCCGTTAAACTCGCTCTCGGCGGCGGAAATCAGTGAAGCGGTGACCCTTGTCAAAGCCGCGCCGGAATTCCAGCCCAATACCCGCTTTACCGAAATTTCCCTGCACGAGCCGGATAAAGCGGCGGTGTGGGCCTTTGCTTTGCAGGGAACACCCGTTGACGCCCCGCGCACCGCCGATGTGGTGATGCTGGATGGCAAACACGTGATTGAAGCCGTCGTCGATCTGCAAAACAAAAAAATCCTCTCCTGGACGCCAGTTAAAGGCGCCCACGGGATGGTACTGCTCGATGATTTTGTTAGCGTGCAGAACATTATCAATGCCAGCAGCGAATTCGCTGAGGTGCTGAAAAAGCACGGCATTACCGATCCTGGCAAAGTGGTCACCACCCCGCTCACCGTCGGCTATTTTGATGGCAAAGATGGCCTGCAACAGGATGCGCGTCTGTTGAAGGTAGTGAGTTATCTCGATACCGGCGACGGCAACTACTGGGCGCACCCGATTGAAAACCTGGTGGCGGTGGTCGACCTTGAAGCGAAGAAAATCATCAAAATTGAGGAAGGCCCGGTGATCCCGGTGCCGATGGAACCCCGTCCGTATGATGGCCGCGACCGCAACGCCCCGGCGGTGAAACCGCTGGATATTACGGAACCAGAGGGCAAAAACTACACCATTACCGGGGATACCATTCACTGGCAGAACTGGGATTTCCACCTGCGCCTTAACTCGCGCGTCGGGCCAATCCTCTCGACGGTGACCTACAACGATAACGGCAAAAAACGCCAGGTGATGTATGAAGGTTCCCTCGGTGGGATGATCGTTCCCTACGGCGACCCGGACGTCGGCTGGTATTTCAAAGCCTATCTGGACTCCGGCGATTACGGCATGGGCACCCTGACCTCGCCGATTGTCCGCGGCAAGGACGCACCGTCGAATGCGGTGCTGCTGGATGAAACCATCGCCGACTACACCGGCGCGCCGACCACCATCCCGCACGCAGTCGCCCTATTCGAACGCTACGCCGGGCCGGAATATAAGCACCTGGAGATGGGCAAGCCCAACGTCAGTACCGAGCGCCGGGAGCTGGTGGTGCGCTGGATCAGCACCGTCGGCAACTACGACTATATCTTTGACTGGGTGTTCCACGACAACGGCACCATCGGTATCGACGCAGGCGCCACCGGGATTGAAGCCGTCAAAGGCGTGATGGCGAAGACCATGCACGACCCCAGCGCCAAAGAGGATACCCGCTACGGGACGCTGATCGACCATAATATTGTCGGCACCACCCACCAGCACATCTATAACTTCCGCCTCGACCTCGACGTGGACGGCGAAAACAACACCCTGGTGGCGATGGATCCTGAAGTGAAGCCCAACACCGCCGGTGGCCCGCGCACCAGTACCATGCAGGTGAATCAGTACACCATTGACAGCGAGCAGAAAGCAGCGCAGAAATTCGACCCGGGCACCATTCGCCTGCTGAGCAACACCAGCAAAGAGAACCGCATGGGCAACCCGGTCTCTTATCAGATCATCCCGTATGCCGGCGGTACGCACCCGGCGGCGACCGGCGCGAAGTTCGCCCCGGACGAGTGGATCTACCATCGCCTGAGCTTTATGGATAAACAGCTGTGGGTGACGCGCTACCACCCGACAGAGCGTTATCCGGAAGGGAAATACCCGAACCGTTCCGCCCAGGATACCGGCTTAGGGCAGTACGCAAAGGATGATGAGTCGCTGACTAACCACGACGACGTCGTGTGGATCACCACCGGCACCACTCACGTGGCGCGCGCCGAAGAGTGGCCGATCATGCCGACCGAATGGGCGCACGCCCTGCTGAAGCCGTGGAACTTCTTTGACGAAACCCCAACCCTTGGCGAGAAGAAAAAGTAATCTTAACCGGCGGTGAAATCGAGCAGGATTTTACCGCCTCTTCCCGGCTGGTCGGCGGCGGTAATTGCCTCACGCCAGTCGTTCAACGCTATGCGCTGGGCCGGCGGCTGGGTGGTCGTTGGCAAGCGCAGCCAAATCTCGTCAAACGCCGCCCGCCACGCCGCCACGCTGAGTGTCGGCAACGCCTCCCGCAGATGAAACTTGCGCACCGTCGCGCTACCGCGCGTCTGGGTCAGCGGCCGCCCGGATAACAGCCCATAGGAGATCAGGGTCGACGATGCGGGCAGCACCGACAGCAGCGTATTCGCCAGTTCGCCGCCCACCGCGTCAAACACCAGATCGCTGTGTTGGCTGACCTTCTCCATCAGCGCCCGGTCGGTATCGAGGATCGGATAGATCCCGGACTGTTCCAGGCGCGCCCGGTGCTGAGGCGAGCGAATAATCCCGCTCACCGAGCGGGCGCCCATCGCCAGCGCCCACTGTCCCAGCAGACTGGCGCAGGAGGACGATGCCGCGGTCAGCACAAGGTGTTTTCCGGCAACCGGCCAGCGCTTGAGCATCAGCATAGCTGTCAGCGGATTGATATACCCGCGGGCAGCCAGCAGATCGTCAACCGCTGGCGGCACCGGCACCAGCCAGGTCTCATCCAGATCGATAAACCGCTGCCAGGTGCCGCCCCCACGCAGAGGCAGCACCCGCTGGCCCGCGGTCAGCCGGCTGCCGTATGGCGCGGCGACCACCTCGCCAAGGCCTTCATAGCCGGCGACGGCCGGCAGTCGGGTGCGGTGGCGATAGGCGCCGGTCACGGGGATCAGATCTGAGGGATTCACCGGGGCATAGCGCATCCTGACCCGCACCCGTCCGCCCGCCAGCGGCGCCAGCGGCAGGCGTTTCAGGATCAGCACCGCGGCCGGCGGCCCGTAGCGATCATAAACAATGGCGTCGTTGAACATCGACAGGCTCCAGACAGCGAAAGGCGGGATCATAGCAGATCCCGCCGCCAGTGGCTCACGCCCGCGGCCAAACCTGGGGGAACAGCGGGGAATCCAGCGGGTCGCCGTCCCGCAGGGTCAGCTCGGGGAACGGTGGCGACGTCACGCCGCCGCGATCGGCAAACGCGGCGTCATCCCCCACCCAGCGGGCGGAGAAGACCCGTCGCGCCCGCGCGCCGGGGTTGCCGCGGGCGCCATGGACGGTGCGGAAATGGAAGGCCACCGCATCCCCCGGCTCCAGCGCCCAGCTGACGATATCGTATTCGTCCTCATGGGCGTCGATATCCGGCAGGGTGCTGAACCGGGTGTGCTCGTAAAGCTTAGTGCCATTGAAACGGGTAGGACTGAACTCCTCCTCCCAGCGATGCGACCCGCGAATGCAGCGCAGCGAGGTGGCCTCCGCCACCGGGTCCAGCGGGATCCAGAAGCTGACGTTCTGTCTGCCGGAGACGCAATAGTAAGGCTGGTCATGATGCCAGGGAGTCACCGTGCTGCCTCCGGCCGGTTTGACCAGCGTATGTTCATGGAAAAATTTCGCCGTTTGCGACTGCATCAGCGCCGCCGCGATCTCGGCGGCCGCTGACTGAAAGACAAATTCGCTAAACGCCGGGATCCGCGACCAGTTGCAGTAGTCCTGAAAAAAAGGCGGCGAACCATCTTTGGGGATCACCGTGCGCGCATGACCATACTCGCTGGGGCTGGCCATCAGCGCCGTGACCCCCTCGGCGAGGCGCTCGACCCAGGGGGTAAAGACGCCTTTTAATAACACCGCGCCATCCGCCTGCCAGCGGTCGATGGTCGCTTGATCGATGTGGGGAGAGTGTTGATTGTGCATCGCTTGGGTTCCTGTGTTGAGGGATCAGGTGAGCGGTTCCGCCGGTTCGGCACGCATCCACGCGCAAAGCTGTCGCAGCATCGTCATACAGCGCTCGGTCTGCGCGATGCTGATGTACTCATCGGCCTTATGGCCCTGGGCCATGCTGCCCGGTCCGCAGACCAGGGTCGCGACGCCCATCTCATCGAACAGCCCTCCTTCGGTGCCGAACGCCACGGTGGAGAAGCGGTCGCTGCCGCACCACTGCGCCAGCCAGCGGGCGAAGTCGGACTGCGGATCGCTGAGCAGCGGCGGATAGTGGCTTAACAGCTGGAACTGGATGTCGCTCCCGCTGCCTACCCGGCGCATCTCCGGCAGCAGCTGGCGACGGGCGTAGGCCGCCAGCGCCTCGGTGACCGCTTCGGGACGCATCCCCGGCAGGTAGCGGATCTCAAAATCAAAGCGGCAGGACTGCGGAACAATATTCAGCGCGGCCCCACCCTGAATGGTGCCCACCTGCAGCGTGCTGAAGGGCGGCGAAAAGCGGCTGTCCTGCTGCCGGGCCAGACGCACGCCCAGCCGATCCAGGTGGTTGATCAGTCTGGCCGCGTAGCGGATGGCGTTCACTCCTTGCGGGGCATAGGCCGAATGGCAGGCCTGCCCCTCGATGCAGCAGCGCATGGCCAGTTTGCCTTTATGACCGAACACCGGCTGCATCTCCGTCGGCTCGCCGATGAGGCACAGCGCCGGTTTCTCCGGCGAGGCCTGCAGAAAATCCACCAGGCTGCGCACACCGAGACAGCCGACCTCTTCGTCATAGGAGAAGGCCAGATGCAGTGGCATGCGCAGCGGCGCCGCCAGAAAGTCATCCACTGCCGCCAGCACGCAGGCGAGAAACCCCTTCATATCGGCGCTACCGCGGCCATAGTAGCGGCCATCGCGCTCGGTGAGGCTGAAAGGCGGAACGCTCCACGCCTGGCCGTCCACCGGGACCACGTCGGTATGGCCCGAGAGCATCACTCCGCCGCCGCCGGACGGCCCCAGCCGGGCGTAGAGATTGGCCTTGCCGCCCGACGGGTCATAAAAGCGGCGGGACGCCACGCCGCGGGCAGTGAGAAAATCGGCGATCCAGTCGATCATCGCCAGGTTCGAATGGCGGCTGGTGGTGTCAAAGGCCAGCAGCGCGGCCAGGATCGCCCCCGGCGTGTTATTCATCGCCGGGGACGCCATAGGCGGGCGCATCGCGCGGGTCGAGCGCCCGGGTAATGTAGGCGTCCATTTGCGGCTCCCAGGCCAGCCACAGTTGCTCAAGGGCCGCCAGCGGATCCGTCTCCGCCCAGTCAATACGCAGATCGACCACCGGCCACGGGTAATCGTCCACCACCTTCACCGCCGCCGAGTGGACCGGGCCGGCCTCGCCCCCGGCGGCAATCCCCGCGCGCAGCCCGGCCAGCAGCCGGCTGGCCAGTTCACCGCTCGCCGTCTCGAAGGCGGCCACCATCGCGGCGATCACCTCGTGACTGGCCAGCATGTTGCCCGCCGCCACGCAGTTATCTCCCGCCAGGGTGCCACCGATCCCGAGAGTATGTTCTCCGCTGAACGCCGCCACTTCACCGTTGGCATCAATCGCCGCGACCTGGCGATATTCGCGGAAGCGGTCCTCCGCCAGGGCCAGGTTCAGAGCCTGCTCAACGGAGGCCCCCGCCTCAAGCGCACCAAGAATATGCGGCCCCAGCGACGGTAAGGTTATGTTCTGACTGGCGACCGCGCCGACACCGGGCAATAGCCACGGACAGCGCGATCCCACGGCCATGCTCGACGAACTAATGGCAATGCCCAGCTGACCTGATTCCGGACAACGGGCGCTAATAGAGAGAGTCATTCTGCTGCCTCCCCCTGCCAGTCGTCGGGGATCACCGCCGTAACGTCAATCTCCATCAGCCACTGCGGCTGCGCGAGGGCCGACACCACCACCCCGGTGGAGATGGGAAAGACGCCTTTTAACCATTTGCCCACCTCCTGATAGACCGGCTCGCGATAACGAGGATCGATCAGATAAGTGGTGGTCTTGACGATATGCGTGAGGTCGCTGCCGGCCTCTTTCAGCAACTGCGCGACATTCTTCATCGCCTGCTCCGCCTGCGCTCGCGGGTCGCCGAGGCCAATCAGATTACCGGCGAAGTCGGTGCCAACCTGGCCGCGAACGTAGACGGTATTGCCGGCCCGCACCGCCTGGCACAGATCGTTGTTCAGCGTCTGGTTCGGGTAGGTCTCTTTGGTGTTAAACATGCGAATACGGGTATGAGTTGGCATCAAAGCACTCCTTAAGGAAAACGGTTAACAGGACGGCTGGTAACGCTGGTACTGGCGCTGAATGGCGATCTGGTCGGCAATATATTTGGCATCGTGCCAGACGCCCCAGATAAAGGTAGACCCGCGCCGCGAGAGCCACGGCAGGCCGAGGAAATAGACGCCCGGCTCCGTCGATACGCCGCGGTGATGCTGTGGCCGCTGTGCGTCATCGAAGGCGTTGACCTTCAGCCAGCGATAGTCGGTGGTGTAGCCCGTCGCCCAGATGATGGTGCCGATCCCGGCCTCCGCCAGATTGAGACTGAGCAGCGGGTCGGTAACGCAGGCCGGATCGGGCAGAAATTCGCGGGCGGAGGGCTCTTCGGGCAGGTCCATGCCGTTGCGGGCCACCCACGCGTCCGCGGCGTCGAGCAGCGCAAGGTAGGAGGCATCGCCGCGGCGGATATTCTCCGCCAGGTCGTGGTGAAACAGTGCTTTGTCACCGTCAAAGCCGCGGGTCTGCCCCACTAACGTGACCCCCTGATGCGCCAGCTGGCGAAAATCGACGGTATGACCGCCGCGCGCGCCGCTCACCGCGATAGTGACATGCTCTTTACCCGGCGCATTGGCCGCGGCATCCCACATTCCCAGCACCCCGAGCCACCAGCAAAAATCGCGCTGACGATAGCGACGCGGCGGGCGGTCGTGCGCTCCCACCGACAGCCACACCGCGCGTCCGGCCCGCTGCAGCTCATCGGCAATCTGCACGCCGGAGGAGCCTGCGCCAATCACCAGCACACCGCCCTCCGGTAGCTGCTGCGGGTTAAAATAGTGCGCGGAGTGGAGCTGCTGAATAGCCTGACTCTGTGGGGCGATGGCCGGGATCACTGGCCGCTGAAACGGCCCGGTGGCCGCTACGATCCGCTGCGCTTCAATCACCCCCTGCGAGGTGTCGATACGAAAGCCCGGCCGTCCGACGAGGCGTTCGGCGCTGAAAACCTCCACCCCGGTACGGATCGGCGCATTGAAGCTGCGGGCATAGGCGGCAAAATAGTCTGCCACCTGCTCTTTGCCGACAAAGCTGTCTGCCGGGCAGTCCGGGAACACCATGCCCGGGAACCGATCGTGCCAGGCCGGGCCGTTGGCGACCAGCGAATCCCAGCGTCCGCTGCGCCAGGCCTGGGCAATACCCTGCTTTTCCAGCACCAGGTGGGGGATATCCAGCCGGGTCAGATGCTCGCTCATGGCGACGCCCGCCTGCCCCGCGCCCACCACCAGGGTATCGATCTCGGTAATCTGTTCAGTCATTTCGCTATCCTTCAAGCACAGTTGCCGACGACGTCGCCGGAATTGACGGCTTTCAGGTTATTTAACTGTGACGAATTGGTAAAATATTATAAAACGATCGACTGAATAGAATTTTACGAGGCTGAGTGACGACAAAAAATAATGCCTGCCGGATCGACAGGCGTTATTTCAGGCGTGAGTTGGGGTTAATTCGATGCTGCGACAATAATCCATAAACAGTTGCGTCGGCCGCGTGGGCTCATTATTCGCGAGATGCGCCATAATTAAGGTCGAGGCGGGCATCTCGTCGGCAATATCCCGCTGCACCACTCTTTCGCCATCGTAGGTCATATCGCAGCAGGGCCGGGTGACCAGCACCGAAAAACCCAACCCCTGACCCACCATACAGCGCACCATTTCAATGGAGGGGGAACTGTAAGCCACTTCCGGGTGATAACCCTTTTCCTTAAAGATGGAGATAAAATAATTTTTACTGGGGACCGCATCGAGGAGGATCATCGGCTCGCGGCTCAGCTCCTGCAGCGTCACCTGCGCCTTCTGCGCCAGCGGATGCGCGGCGGGCAGCAGCGCGTAGGGTTTATGCGGGGCATTGAGCCGCTCTTTATTGATCGAATGGCCGAGCTCCAGATCGTAAACCAGCGCCAGGTCGAAGCGGCCGCGGTGCAGGCCATGCATCAGCTCATGCTGTTCGCCGTCGTACAGATGCAGGGTGATTTCCGGATAGCATTTCTTAAACCCGGCCACCAGCTTCGGCATATACAGCGGAGCCACCGATTCAAAGCAACCGATGGAGATCATGCCAGAAACCAGCTCTTTATCCGCTCGCGAATTCTGTTCGAACTCCCAGGACAGGCGCAGCAGTTCTTTCGCTTTATCGTAGATCCGCCGACCGCTGGAGGTGAGCGAAACGCCCTGCGCATGGTGGCGAATAAACAGCTGCTGGTCGAAGGTGCTCTCCAGATTCTTGATGGCAATCGAAATCGACGGCTGCGCAATGTGCAGCTGGCGGGAGGCCTCGGCGATACTCTCCGTCTCCACCACGGTGACGAAATATTTGAGCTGCTTCAGGGTAAATCGGTTCATAGCATCACCATTGATAAAATATGGTCCGGCGCACACGGGGAATAGTTTTCCTCTAAGTCCCAAGCAATCCGCGTGCCACCCGCGGAAAAGAGCGGCGCGTTGCCCGACAAGGGGCGACAATATTTATTATTGCTCTACGCCCGCCTGGTTTATTTCCGCCGTTGCACCATCATGCGCCACGCTGCACGCCAGACAGGCAGCGTCTGCCCCAGTTTCGCGCAAAATAACCTTCTTCCACAAAATAGCGTTATTGAATTACTGTCATTGTTTTTAAATTGTTTACACAAAGTATCTCAGCAATCACTTTAAATTCCATATCGTTAATATCGCTGTATAGTTTTTTTAAACTTAAAGGCCAAAAATTTACTAATTGCCTCTGAAAGCATCCTGCCAGCATAGTGTATTCGCACGATGAATACCGGTGGCGCTCCATTACGGCACAGCCGAGCCACTTTCATTTTTGATAATTATGACGAGTGAAATAGCCCATGACGTTTAACTGGAACTACATGTTAAGCCTGCTCAGCGATGCCGATTTTTGGTGGGCCACCTGGACCGTCATTAAATTAAGTCTGCTGACCTGGGGCTGCAGTATTGTGCTCGGATTTATTCTGGCGCTGGCCAAACAGTCGCCGCGCGGCTGGTTATCCACCCCAGCCCGGCTGTATATCTGGTTATTTCGCAGTATGCCGCTGCTGGTCCTGCTGATTTTTGTCTACAACATGCCGCAGGCGCTGCCCTCCTTCGCCCCGGTGCTGAACGATCCCTTCTGGGCCGGCCTGCTGGCGATGGTCCTCAGCGAAGCGGCTTATATCGCCGAGATCCATCGCGGCGGGTTGCTCTCCATCCCTCGTGGGCAGAGCGAAGCCGCGCGGGCCCTGGGGTTGCGCTACGCCGGGATCCAGTGGCGGGTGATCATCCCCCAGGCGCTGCGCGTCGCCCTGCCGGCGCTGGCCAATGAATATATCGCCATCGTGAAGCTCAGTTCGCTGGTGTCGGTCATCTCACTGACCGAAATATTGATGGTCGGCCAGCAGCTCTACTCGCAGAACTTTCTGGTCATGGAGACCATGACGGCCGTGGCGTTTTATTACATCTTTATCGTCACGGTGTTCGATTTTCTGCTGAAACGGCTGGAGAACTACCTTGACGTGACCCAGCGCAATACCGCTCGTCCGGTAGATGCCGAGATGCAGCGGCTGGCCAGCGCCCGCCGCCCGGCGATGGCGCGCAGCGTCACCCAGAGTCATGAGCCGGCGCTGCAGGCCTCTAAGCTGCATAAGGCCTACAACAACGTCGAAGTGCTGGGGGCGGTGAGCCTGCAGATCCAGCCCGGCGAGGTGGTCTCGGTCATCGGCCCGTCAGGCTCGGGAAAAACCACCCTCATTCGTCTGCTGAACGGTCTTGAGCAGATCGATAACGGCGAAATTCAGATTAACGGTCAACCCTTTATTCACCTCGACCGTCAGGGGCAGCAGAAGCCGCGCTTTATGGAGAATGCCGAACATCGCCTGAACATCGGCATGGTGTTCCAGAGCTTTAACCTGTTCCCGCATCTGACCGTGTTCGGCAATCTGCTGCTGGCCCCGCGCTATCACCATCTGGCGACCGACGCGGAGCTGCGCCAGCACGCCTGCGAACTGCTGCACAAAGTGGGCATGCTGGAGCACGCCTGGAAGTATCCGCACCAGCTCTCCGGCGGACAGCAGCAGCGGGTAGCTATCGCCCGCGCCCTGATGATGCGTCCGCAGATCATGCTGTTCGATGAGCCCACCTCGGCGCTGGATCCGGAAAAAGTGAATGAAGTGCTGCAGGTTATCGAATCCCTGGCCCACGAAGGCATCACCATGGTCATCGTCACCCACGAGATGAACTTCGCCTTCAAAGTGTCCGACCGGATCGTGTTTATGGAGAAAGGCCGGGTGGTGTGCGATGACACGCCGCAGGCGATGCGTAGCGGGCAACACCCGCGGGTCGAGGCCTTTCTGAAAGATGTTTCTCTGGCTTAACTATCGGAACGTGAAGAGGAAAAACTATGATTGCGCAGTGGCAAATTGATCAGTTTCATCAGCAGGGTTTTCTGGTGGTCGAAGAGGTGCTTTCCAGCGCCGACATCGCCGCCCTGCAGAGCGATTTCGACGGCTGGGTCGAGGAGAGCCGCGGTCACGCGACGGTGTGGGGAGAAACCCTCGACGGGCGGCCGCGCTTCGATATCGAGCGCGATCATGCTCCTGACCATCCGTCGCTGCGCCGGGTCGCCTCCCCGACGGAGATCTCCGAGGCCTATCGCCATACTGCGCTGAACTCGCGGATGGCGACCATCGCCGCGCAGCTGATCGGCGGCAGCGGCACCCGCTTTCATCACAGCAAAATTAACTCCAAGCTGCCGCACACCGCCACCGAGGTGAAATGGCATCAGGATTTCCTTTTCACCCCGCACAGCAATGACGACATCATCACCGCCCTGCTGATGGTCAGCGAGGTGACGCCAGAGAATGGCCCGCTCAACGTGGTGCCGGGCAGTCATCAGGGGCCGCTGTGGTCCCACTGGCAGGAGGGGCGCTTCACGGGGGCGGTGGATGATGAGGTGGTGGCGACGCACTGCCAGCAGCCGCAGGCCTGTTTTGGCCCGGCAGGCTCAGTCTGCTTTATGCATACCCGCCTACTGCACGCCTCCAGTCCCAACGAAACCGCCCTGCCGCGCACCCTGTTCATCAGCGTCTACGCCGCGGAGGATGCGCTACCCTACGGCGAAAACCCGCTGCCGAGCCGCCATGCCGGCCAACTGGTCGCGGGAGAAGAGAGCGGTCTGGTGCGCAGCACCAATAACCAGCTTCGTCTGCCGCAGAAGCCGCGCGGCGCTTCGTTTTTTGTTCAGCAGGCCGGCGCCGATCGCGCCAGCATGTAATTTGCCCACACTCCGGAGGTTTTATGACACGCATTTTCGCACCACGCCCGCTGACCCTGCTGCTCTGCGCAGCGGCTGCCCTGACATCCTTTAGCGCACTGGCCTTTCAGCAAAGCGGTAAGATCACCGCCGGTTCTGACATGACCTTTTTTCCTTACGAGTACATGGAAAACAATAAGCCAGCCGGTTTTGACATCGAGCTGCTCGATGGTCTGGCGAAGACCATGGGCCGTGAGGCCGTGAATATCGATACCCGCTTCCCCAACCTGATCCCCGGGCTGCAGGGTGGGCGCTTCGATATCACCAACTCGTCGATGTACATTACTGCCGAACGCCTGAAGGTGATCGATATGGTGCCGTACCTGAAAAGTGGGGAAGCGATCCTCGCCCGCAAAGGCGGCGACTACCAGCCTAAGACCCCGGAGGACTTCTGCGGGCATAAAATCGGCTCGATGGGCGCCACCTCGTGGCTGGCGCAATTGCAGAAGCTTTCCGCCGACTACTGCTTGAAGAAGGGGTTGAAGCCGATTGCGCTGAGCGTCTATACCACCGACCCGCAGACCACCCAGGCGCTGCTGTCGCGCGCAGTGGATGCGCAGATCACCGACGCCGCCGTGGCGCGCGGGGTGGTGGAAAAGCTGGGCGACCGGGTGGTTATCTCCTCTGACACGCTGATCTATCCGGTGCTGAACGGCTTTGGCGTTAAAAAAGGCAATACTGAGGTGAAAACCGCCCTCGAAGAGGCGCTGAAAAAATACAGCGCGACGCCGGAATATGCCGCCCTGCTGAAGAAATATCACTTCCAGGCGCCGACGGCGGACGATCTGCAGACCCTGATGCCGAAAGCGGAGTAATGCCCATGCGCGATTCCGATGAAGAGCAGATCCGCATCGACCTGGCGGCCACCTTTCGCATCATTGCCCATCTTGGCATGCATGAGGCGGTGGCCAACCATTTCAGCGCCGCGCTCTCCGCCGACGGGAAAACGTTTTTACTCAACCCGAAGTGGAAACACTTTTCGCGCATCCGCGCCAGCGATCTGCTGGTGCTGAACGCCGATGATGAAGGTTGCGCCGCGCGCCCTGACGTCGATGCCACCGCGTGGGCTATTCACGGGCAGATCCATCAGCGGCTCCCGGACGTAAGGGTGGTGCTGCATTTGCACCCGGTGTACACCACCAGCGTCGCCTGTCTGGCGACGCCGCAGATCCTGCCCATCGACCAGAACACGGCCCGCTATTTTAACCGGGTCGCCGTCGATACCCTGTACGGCGGGATGGCGGACACCGCGGCAGAAGGCGCCCGGCTGGCGGGCCTGCTGGCGAACAAACGCCGCCTGCTGATGGGCAATCACGGGGTGCTGGTGACCGCCCCGACCATCGGCGAAGCGTTCGATGATATCTGGACCCTGGAGCGCGCCTGTCAGATCCTGATCACCGCCTGGTCCACCGGCCAGCCGCTGAAGGTACTGTCAGACGCGGTAGCGGAAAAAACGGCCCAGGACTGGGAGAAGATCGCCGATTTCTCGCGTCAGCATTTTGCCGAAATGAAGCAGTTAATGATCGACCTCGATCCCTCCCTGGTGGACTAACCCCGCGCCTGCCCGGGTCAGCCCGGGCCGTCGCTGGCTGCCGCCAGCAGCGGCACGATGATATCGCTGAGCGGTGTCGGAATGCCGTGCTGACGCCCGCGACGCTGCACCACGCCGTTACGAATATCCCACTCCAGCGGTCGGCCATTCAGGCGATCGATCATAATAGAGGTGCTTAAGTCGGCAGGCGCCCGGTGAAAGCCGGCGATAATCTCCTCCGGCACGCTGTCGCCCAGGGCGGCCCCTTCCGCCCGCGCCACCTGCAGACATTCGCGCAGATAAGCCAGTCCGAGGGCAGTGATGTCTTCCCGGGCAAACATCCCGGCGCGGCGTCCGGTCAGCACCATCAGTCCGGCGACGGCGTTCTGCAACAGTTTACGCCAGGCCACGGTGGTAAAATCCGCCGCCAGGTCCACCGCGCAGCGGGTCCCCGCCAGCGCCTGCTGCACTCGCTCTGCCCCCGGCAGATCCGGGAGGGTCAGGCGCGGTGTGGCGCGCAGCCAGACAGAGGCATCGGCATCGCGCTGCGCCGGAAACCAGACCACCGAGGGCAACACCGTCGCGCCGCCGGTCAGGGGAGCAAACTGCTGGCGCTGCTCGACGCCGTTTTGCAGCACGCACACCACGGTGTCCGCGGAACACAGGGCCGTCAGCCAGGGGGCGATGGCCTCCGTCTGGGTGGTTTTCACCGCGACAAAGACCAGGTCGAAGGGGGCGGCTATCGCCGTTGGGTCGGTGTGCACCGGGCCGGGCACCACGATCTCGCCCTCGTCAGTGCGCAGCACCAGCGCCGAATGGGCGGTACGCCCGCAGACCATCGGCGCCCTCCCCACCTCAAACAAGGCGGCGGCGATAGTCGTGCCGATGGCGCCGGGACCAATAAGTGCAACCTTAGGAAATGCTGTCATGCCGAAGACCTCCTGGTGATTCACCGCCCTGGTTGGGCAAAGATTGCCCTCCACAGTAGCGAGAAAGACCGGAGGTCGGCAAGCGGCGCGTCGGGAAAAGCCATTCGCTTTCCCCGACAGCGGTCTAGTAACGCACGCAAACGGATTTGGTTTCGCACCAGCCGTCGAGCCAGTCAGGGCCGAAATCGCGGCCGGTACCAGACTGCTTCATGCCGCCGAAAGGCAGGTTGGCGTCAATCAGGGTATGGCTGTTGACCCATACCGTTCCCGCCTGCAGACGGTCGGTGTAGTTCAGGGCCTGGGTCAGATCGCGGGTCCAGACGCTGGCGGTCAGGCCAAAATCGCTGTCGTTGGCCAGGCGCAGCGCCTCCTCGCCGTCGGCTACCCGCACCAGGTTCACCACCGGGCCAAATACCTCCTCACGGGTGAGGCGCAGCCCGGCGTCGGGGTTAACCACCAGCGTCGGCGGAATATAGTACCCCCCCGCATCCGGTCCGGCGCTGCCGCTGATGAGCTCTGCCTTCTGCTGGCGAGCCTCTTCGAGGTAGGCCGCCACCTTGTCGCAGTGGGCCCGGGAAACCACCGGGTTGATCTGCGCCGTCTCCTGCATCCCCGGCCCCACCTGCAGCGATTTCACCGCCTGCTCGAAACCGCTGACCAGGGTGTCAAACAGCGGCGCTTCGATGTAGATCCGCGAGCTGGCGGCGCAGACCTGTCCCTGATTGAGGAAGCTACCGGTCATCAGCCCCTCAATAACCCACTGGGGATCGGCATCTTTGAGCACAATCGCCGGGTTCTTGCCGCCCAGTTCCAGCGTCACGCGGGTCAGGCGGTCGGCGGCCACGCGGGCAATCTGTTTCCCGGTCGCCGTCGAGCCGGTAAAGCTGACCTTCGCCACCTGCGGATGGGCGGTCAGCGCCGCGCCACAGCCGGCACCGCTGCCGGTGACCACGTTGAACACCCCGTCAGGAATGCCCGCCTGGGTCGCCAGCTCCGCCACCCGCAGCAGGGTCAGCGGGGTGGTTTCAGAGGGTTTGATGACGATCGAACAGCCCGCCGCCAGCGCCGGCATGACCTTCCACATGCCGATCATCAGCGGGAAATTCCACGGGACGATGCCCGCCACCACCCCGACCGGCTCTTTTTTGGTCCACGCCTGGTAACGCGCCCCTTGCGGGAACGGGATCGACACGTCCAGCGTCCGGCCGCTGATCTTGGTGGTCAGCCCCGCGGTGTAGCGCATCCAGTTCAGGGTGCAGCCGACCTCAAAGGCGCGAGAGATCGCAATGGATTTGCCCTGCTCGAGGGTTTCCAGTTGCGCCAGCTCTTCGCCGTGCTGCTCCACCAGATCGGCAAAACGCAGCAGGATGCGTTCACGGTCGGCCGGGGTGCGCCCGGCCCAGCGGCGATCGACAAAAGCGCGCCAGGCGGACATCACCGCCCGGTCAACATCCGCCGGGCTGGCGTCGGCGGTGGTGGCAATCGCCTGCCCGGTGGCCGGATCCCAGACGGTTAACCGGTTTTCGCTCTGCGCGGCGCAGGGGGCGCCGTCGATATACAGGCCATGCTGACGGTCTAAAAACTGCTGGACGCTGGCAAGCAGCGCTATCTGAGAGGTGGACATACCCTTTCCTTATTCTTCGCGGATAGTGCTTTCAGTCTATGTCCGGTTGGCGGCTGGCGCTTTTTTCTCTGTGACATTCGTTTGCGCCGCTGTGACAGTCGCCGCAAATCCGCGGCTTGCCCTGGCAGAAATGTGCCGCAGGTAATAGTTCTTTCATATACCCGCCATCGCGGCCTTGCCTGAGGCGGCATAAATGCAACAATGCGGAAACATTGTTATTACAGGAGAAGGGCGAATGATGACCACGGCAGAGGGGGGGCTGGCGTACCAGCGCTGGCTGGCGACGATCAATCAGGTCTGCGGCCATTTCGCCGCCCGGCCGCTGGAGGGGCGCTTCCACGGCGAGATTGACGCCCGCTACGCCGGCAGCCTCAAGGTCAGTACGGTCACCGCCGCTGGCGTCAATTTATACCGCACGCGCAATGAGATAAAACGCGATAACGACGCCTGGTTCTATACCGTGTTTCAGCTTGCCGGCGAAGCCATCATCGAACAGGACGATCGCCAGGTGACGCTGGCGGCGGGCGATATCACGTTAATCGACGCCGCCCGCCCCTGCTCGATTGTCTGGCAGCAGACCTCGCGTCAGGCCTCCCTGCTGCTGCCGCGCCAGCGGGTGGCGCCCACAGGCGACATCGCCACCGCCTGCCGGCTGGACAAATCCCTGCCAATGGTGCAGCTCAGCCAGCGACTGTTGCTGGAAAGCATGGGCGGCACGACACTCTCCGCCAGCGAGAGTGAAGCGGCGCTGGAGGCGATCGCCTGCCTGTTACGCCCGGTGCTGCATCAGCGCGAGCCTACCCCTTCCCGGCGGGAAAAGCAGTTTCAGAAGATTATTGCGTTAATCGATGCGTCCATTCAGTCGGAGCATTTGCGCCCGGAGTGGCTGGCCAGCGAGACGGGGATGTCGGTACGCAGCCTGTACCGGCTGTTTGCCGACAAAGGGCTGGTGGTGGCGCAGTATATTAAGAACCGGCGGTTGGATCTGTGCGCCCGGGCGTTACAGAACGTCCATGACGACGAAAAGCTAGCGGGGATCGGCTACCGCTGGGGCTTCAGCGACCACAGCCATTTCTCCACCGCCTTTAAGCAGCGCTTTGGCGTCTCGCCGGGCGAATACCGCAAGCGCTGCCGCTGATCATTTACGCCGCCACTGGCCGTTCAGCCCCTGGACGTACTCCCCGGGCTGAGCGCGGGCCACCAGCTTCTGCCCGGCCATTTTCGCCACTTCATCTACCGGCAGATTGTTGTCATCCGCCAGCTGCTGGTAGCTTTCACTGCGCGCCGCGTTGATCTGCTTCACCAGCGCTAAGGTCTCTTTATCCTGGCGCAGCGGCGCCAGATAGCCGTTCAGCGTTTCCCCCACCCGCCCCTGCTGCCGCGCTTCGCTCAGGGTCAACGCCAGCGCGGGCGCGCTGAGTAAGGTCAGCGCCAGCGCTGCGCTTAACAGTCGTTTTCTCATCGTCGCCTCAGAACAAATCGCTGCGGGATTTCAGCAGGTTTTCCACATCCTTATCGACCTTGATGTGGATCTCATGCTCAATTTTGACATTCATATTAATGGTGATGGGCTCTTTCGATGCCGCAATTTCGATACGCGGCGTACAGCCGGCGAGCAGCATCGGCGCCACCATGGCCAGTAGCAACTTATTCATTTAGGTTCCTTACATGTCTTACCGTCCGTACAGTGCCGCACGGGCAGCATGGCATTCTGTTCGAGCCACGCCTGTAAATTGTCGCCGAAGCGTAAACTGCGCCACAGGTCGAAAATATTCTCTTCATGAGCGTAGTTTAAATGCACGGTACTGCTTTTCCCTTCCACCCGGCTGGTGCCGTTGATGGTGGCCTTAAGCGTCAACACGCCCAGATTGTCGAGGTTAATCCGCGTCCACGAGCGGGAGATCTCCATATAGCGCAGCCAGTTAATCGCCGCCCCGGCGGAGACATTGTCCGCCACCAGCGCATCGGCAGTGTCTTTATCCAGCCGCAGGGTCATCGGCCCGTCATTACGCAGCCAGCCGTCGTGGATGATCCATTGGTTGTTTTCCAGCCACAGCGGCAGCGCGCCGCTCACCGCGCCGGACATGGCGAACTGCTTCACCTTGACGGCGCTGGTGAGTTCGCTGCTGGAGATATGTTGCAGACGGATCAGCGCCGGGTCGCGCTGCGGTATGCGCAGCTGCAGCAGGGTCAGTTTTCCGCCTAACAGATCGACGCTGACGTCGCTGAGCTGCAGCGGATTGGCCTCACTCCACGGCCAGGTGCCCTGCAGGTCCGCCGTCAGATTGCGCGCGGTAACCTGGTTGACGATTTCGCCAATACGCAGGGAGACCGGACGGCGGGTGCCCAGTTGCCATTGGCCATCGCTGAAACGGAATGGCAGCACGAAGTCGACGCCGTTAATCTGGTTATCCGGCATCCAGGCGCTGCCTCCCTTCAGCACGCCGTGGCCGCCCGCCTCAAATCCCTGCCCGGCTGCCGCCGAAAAGGCCACCTGCGCATAGAGACTCCCTTCCCGCAGGTTCATCTTCCAGTCTGGTGGCACCAGCGGCTGGAACACCGTCAGCGACTGTTTTGGCCACCACGCCTGGCCGCGCAGCCGTTCGCCGTCCCAACGCCCGGTCAGCCGCACCGGGCCAATGGTATCGGCGTGCAGGGAGCCGGTGAACTGGAACCACGTCGGATCCCGGCCGTCGAGGGCAAATTTCAGCGTTGACGCCGGGAGATAGCTGCCGCCGGAGAAGGTGGTTTTTGCCGCGTCCAGCGACAGCGCGCCGGTCAGCCGCGGGTGCTGGGCATCACGCAGCCAGCGGATCGGCTGCTCGAGCGTCAGACGCGGCGTACTGACCCGCATCGTGCCGTACTCGAGCTTATCGAAGCCGGTGGAGAGGCTGCTCAGGGTAATGGCATTGTCGCGCCACTCCCCGCTGCCCTTCACATCCCAACGCGCCTGCATCGGGGTGAAGTGTCCCTCACCCCAGTAGCGCCATTGCCAGCGGCCGCTGTCAGGCAGAAAATCGCTCGCCTGACCGTCCAGATGCAGCGTAAAGTCGCCCATCTGCTGCTCATGGGCGCGGAGGATCGCCTGCAGGCGGCCATCGACGCCCTGCTGGGTCACTTTCACCCCAGCCAGCGGCCAGCGAATTTCATCAATATTCAGCGCATCGATCACCCGTCCTCGCGAACGCAGCAGCGCCCCGGGATGAAACGCCAGCTGCGGGCTGACCAACGACCCGCTGAGCTGGGCCGGCAGCGCCGCGTAGAAGATCATCTCACCCAGCTTGGCCTCGCCGGTGAGCCGCAGCGGCATGTCGCTGTTATCCATGCTTAGCTTGCCCGGACCGATATTCAGCACTGCGTTGCCTTTGCCAGCATGCCCCTCGGTGAGGACATTTAAGCGACCGCTGACGGTCATCTGCTCGGTCCCCTGCTGCCAGTTGCCCACCGACAGTGCGACACGCCCGCTGAGCGGATAGTTCTGGTAGCGGGTGCGCCAGCGGCCGTCGCTGATGGTGATCCGCTCCGGAGTGATCTCCCACGGTAAGTCCAGGATCGGTTCTACCTCGCCGCGCGGCGTCACCAGCAGCTGGCCGCGATTGTGCTGCCACTCGAGCTCGGCATCGATCCATTCCGCGGTCTGTGGAAATTCAAAGGTGCCCTGCATCTGGCCGTCGACCGGCAGGCCATCCGGCACCAGCGGCAGATGGAAGGTCCCCACCAGCTTCACCGGCGGCTGATCGTCAGTCAGCCGGGCGCTGAACTGGCTGACGGTGAGGGCCTGGCCGCGCAGGCGCGCCTGCAGACTCAGTTCCTTACCGGCAAAGCCGATGTCCTGCTGCGCTGGCGTCAACGACATCACCAGCCGCCCCTGCCATTTCTCCCACGGCGACAGCCGCAGGTTATCAATCGTTAACCAGCTGTAGGGCAACATCGATTGCCATTCGGCGAGGGTGCGCGGCGATCCCGGCGTGGGCTCGCTGGCCGGCAATTTGCTCAGACAAGCGCTGTTGATGTCCAGCTGGCCAATATGCAGCCGCCAGCGGCTGGGACGCGAGAGGCGGGTATCGGTCACCCGGGCGAGTTCACAGTCACCCACCAGATAGCGCAGGTCGGGGATCAGCAGAGCGGACCGCGTCAGACGCGGGCTCTCCTGCAGCGAGATACGAGTGCCCACGGGCAGCCAAATGCCCGCCAGCGTCGGCACCCAGTGGGTCAGCGTCAACAGCAGCGTTAGCGGCAATAACACCAGCACTAACACCAGCGCGATGGCGGCTTTATATTTACCCTTCATGGGCAGTTAATATCCTGATTCAACATAAGTAAAAGCCGAATGGCGTCTATTGTGACACGTTCGACCAGTGAGTGAAAGTTTGCGGCCTGTTAAAACATAGTTGCCAGCGGGTATCGCGGCGCGGCGATCGGCCGTCATCATTTAGCTTTTGTTTAAGCAACGCCTGCCACACTCCAGCCAGACAGAATGGCTTGCGGGAGAGACGGTGTCGTTCATTATTTCGCTCATTGAGAGCGCACAGGGCCACTATCCATGGGTGTTGCTGATTGTTTTCCTGCTCACCTTCACTAAATCCTGCGCGCTGGTGTCGCTGGCGATCCCGGGCACCTCCGGTCTGCTGCTGTTGGGGACATTCGCTTCCGCCAGCCTCGGTCATTTCCTGTTAATGTGGTCCAGCGCCAGCCTCGGCGCCATCGGCGGATTCTGGCTCTCGTGGTGGTTAGGCGTTCGCTATCGTCACCGCCTCACACAGTTACGCTGGCTGACCGCCGAGCGGCTGGCCCGCAGCCGACTCTTTTTTCAGCGCCGCGGGCTGTGGGCGGTCTTTTTCAGTCGCTTCCTCTCTCCCCTGCGCGCCACCCTGCCCCTGGTCAGCGGCGCCAGCGGCCTGCCGCTGTGGCCATTTCAGTGGGCTAACGTTACCTCTGGATTACTGTGGCCGCTCCTGCTGCTCTCCCCCGGCGCTTTTAGCCTCAGTTTGTGGTGAAAAAACTTTGTCTTTCAAAGAGATTCCGCAAATCCGCGATATGCTCTAGAATTAGCATAAGCACCTGCTATTTAAACTATTTTTTAATAATTGTACGATTATTTTAAATATGCTACCGTGACGTTATAATCACTGGAGAAAAGTCTTATGAAAATCGCGGTTTACAGTACGAAGCAGTACGATAAAAAGTACCTGCAGCACGTGAATGATACCCACGGCTTTGAACTGGAATTCTTCGACTTCCTGCTGACAGCGAAGACCGCCAAAACCGCCAACGGTTGCGAAGCGGTGTGTATCTTCGTCAATGACGATGGCAGCCGCCCGGTGCTGGAAGAGCTGAAAGCCCACGGCGTGAAGTATATCGCCCTGCGCTGCGCCGGGTTTAACAACGTCGACCTCGAGGCGGCGAAAGAGCTTGGCCTGCGCGTGGTCCGCGTCCCGGCGTACTCTCCGGAAGCCGTCGCTGAGCATGCGATCGGCATGATGATGTCGCTCAACCGCCGCATCCACCGCGCCTACCAGCGTACCCGTGATGCCAACTTCTCTCTCGAAGGCCTCACCGGTTTCACCATGTACGGCAAAACCGCCGGGGTGATCGGCACCGGCAAAATTGGCGTGGCGATGCTGCGGATCCTCAAAGGTTTCGGTATGCGTCTGCTGGCGTTCGACCCGTACCCAAGCGCCGCCGCGCTGGAGCTGGGGGTGGAATATGTCGACCTCGCCACGCTGTACAAGGAATCGGACGTGATCTCCCTGCACTGCCCGCTGACCGACGAAAACTACCACCTGCTCAATCGCGAGGCGTTTAACCAGATGAAGGACGGGGTGATGGTGATTAACACCAGCCGCGGCGCGCTGATCGACTCTCAGGCGGCCATCGACGCCCTGAAGCACCAGAAAATTGGCGCGCTGGGGCTGGACGTTTATGAGAACGAACGCGATCTGTTCTTTGAAGACAAATCCAACGACGTTATCCAGGACGACGTCTTCCGCCGCCTCTCCGCCTGCCACAACGTACTGTTCACCGGCCACCAGGCGTTCCTCACCGCTGAGGCGCTGATCAGCATTTCGGAGACCACTCTGGGCAACCTGCAGCAGGTCGCCAACGGCGAAACCTGCCCGAACGCCATCGTCTGATTCCTTTCCCTTTTGTGCTCCTCTCCCGGGGGGAGCACATTCAGATAATCCCCACAGATCCCCGCTGCGATACCGTTACACTGGCTTTATTTTATTAGTAATGTGAATGTTTCGGAGTACAAATGAACAAATTTGCAGCGCTACTGGCGGCAGGTATGCTGCTGTCCGGCTGTGTCTACAACAGTAAGGTGTCCACCGGCGCGGAACAGCTGCAACATCATCGCTTCGTGCTGACCAGCGTCAACGGCCAGGCGGTCAACGCCGGCGACCGGCCGCTGGAGCTGAGCTTCGGTGAGAAGATGGCTATTACAGGCAAGGTGTATGTAACGGGCAATATGTGCAACGGCTTTAGCGGGGAAGGTAAGGTGTCGGACGGCGCGCTGAAGGTGAAGTCGCTGGCAATGACCCGGATGCTGTGCAACGATGCCCAGCTTAATACCCTTGACGCGACGATCGGCAAGATGCTGCGCGAGGGCGCACAGGTCGATCTGACGGAAAACCAGTTGACGCTGGCGACCGCCGACCAGACGCTGGTCTATAAGCTCGCCGACCTGATGCACTAGCCGGCATTGAGGTGCCGCTGACGCTGCCCCGCGACGGGGCGCCGTTAGTAGCCGCAGCTGCCGCCTGCCAGCGCCTGCTCGCTGCAGCGTTTGCCGTTCGGCAGCGCACACATGCCAATCGCCGAACCATCGAGCTGACGAGCCACCGATAACGAGCCGCCTATCATGGCGCAGTTGGCCTGACCGGCGTCGCTCATCGCCGCCCGCATGCCTGGCGTGACGTGCGCCGCCGTGGCCTGCTGAACGGGTTCACTACTGCACGCCGACAGCAACAGCGCCGCACAACCTACTAACATCGCAGCTCGCATTCTCTCTCCCCTCGGAAACGTCTTAAAAAAGCAAACCCCAGAATAATAGGCAGCGTGGCGGGCGGCGTCGAGAGGGGAAGTACGTATTTATGCGCCTCATTAACATTTTCTAGCAAATTTTCGCCGAAAGCTTGATCTGCTCCGGCCTGGTCGCCGGGCGCGCGTGGTTCCCCCCCTCTGCAGGCAGCCATTTTCTCCGCGAACCATGCAAAATATTGATCTGGTCACGGGTGCCCGGCGCATTGAGGACACAAATGCAAAAATGGCCGCGCCAACGGTTTGCTAAACTACCCCTTATATAATTACAGGGCGCGTCGCGGTTTCACGTGTCCATTCTTTTGCGCAATGTAAGGGTGTCTTCATATGATTACGATTGATGGTAATGGCGCGGTCGCTTCCGTCGCGTTTCGCACCAGTGAAGTTATCGCCATCTACCCGATCACGCCCAGTTCAACGATGGCGGAACAGGCCGACGCCTGGGCCGGCAATGGGCTGAAAAACGTCTGGGGCGATGTACCCCGCGTGGTCGAAATGCAGTCGGAGGCAGGCGCCATTGGCGCCGTACATGGCGCGCTGCAGACCGGCGCCCTCTCCACCTCCTTTACCTCATCGCAGGGCCTGCTGCTGATGATCCCCACGCTGTACAAACTGGCCGGCCAGCTGATGCCGTTTGTGCTGCACGTCGCCGCCCGCACCGTCGCCACCCACGCGCTATCGATCTTCGGCGATCATTCCGACGTCATGGCCGTGCGGCAAACCGGTTGCGCCATGCTGTGCGCCAGCAGCGTCCAGGAGGCGCAGGATTTTGCGCTGATCTCGCATATCGCCACCCTGCAAAGCCGGGTGCCGTTTATTCATTTCTTTGATGGTTTCCGCACCTCGCACGAAATCAACAAAATCGCCCCGCTGGCGGATGACACCATTCGCGCCCTGCTACCGCAGGATAAAATCGCCGAGCATCGCCAGCGCGCGCTCAATCCGGAACACCCGGTGATCCGCGGAACCTCGGCCAACCCCGACACGTACTTCCAGTCCCGGGAGGCCACCAATCCGTGGTACGACGCGGTCTATGACCATGTTGAGACGGCGATGAACGACTTCGCCGCCGCCACCGGCCGTCAGTACAAACCGTTTGAGTTTTACGGCCACCCGCAGGCAGAGCGCGTGATCGTCATTATGGGTTCGGCTATCGGTACTTGCGAAGAGGTGGTTGATGAACTGCTGAGCCGCGGCGAGAAAGTCGGCGTGCTGAAAGTGCGCCTCTATCGCCCGTTCTCCGCCGCCCACCTGCTGGCAGCACTGCCGGAAAGCGCCCGGGCGGTAGCGGTGCTCGATCGCACCAAAGAGCCTGGCGCGCTTGCCGAGCCGCTGTATCTCGATGTGATGACCGCCCTGGCGGAAGCCTTTAACCGCGGCGAGCGCGAGACGCTGCCGCGCACCATCGGCGGCCGCTATGGCCTCTCCTCCAAGGAGTTCGGCCCGGAATGCGTGCTGGCGGTATTTAGTGAACTGCAGTCCGCTCAGCCGAAGCCACGCTTTACCGTCGGTATCTATGATGACGTGACCAATCTGTCGCTGCCGCTGGGAGAAAATACCCTGCCGGCTGAGGCCAAACTCGAGGCCCTGTTCTACGGTCTCGGCAGCGATGGCAGCGTGTCGGCCACCAAAAACAACATCAAAATCATCGGCAACTCGACCCCGTGGTTCTCGCAGGGCTATTTTGTCTATGACTCGAAGAAAGCGGGCGGCCTCACCGTCTCGCATCTGCGCGTCAGCGAAAAACCGATTCGTTCTTCGTATCTGATTTCGCAGGCTGATTTCGTCGGCTGCCACCAGCTACAGTTTATCGATAAATACCAGATGGCCGAGCGGCTGAAGCCCGGCGGTATTTTCCTGCTCAACACGCCGTACAGCGCCGATGAGGTCTGGTCTCGCCTGCCGCAGGAAGTTCAGGCCACTCTGAATCAGAAAAAAGCGCGATTTTACGTGGTCAACGCGGCGAAAATCGCCCGCGAGTGCAGCCTCGGCGCGCGCATTAATACCGTGATGCAGATGGCGTTCTTCCATCTCACCCGCATCCTGCCGGGCGACAGCGCGCTGGCGGAACTGCAGGCGGCGATCGCCAAAAGCTACAGCAGCAAAGGCCAGGAGCTGGTGGAACGCAACTGGCAGGCGCTGGCCCTGGCCCGCGAATCGCTGGCGGAAGTGACGCTGCAGCCGGTGAACGCCAGCAGTCCGAACCGCCCTCCGGTGGTCTCCGACGCCGCACCGGATTTCGTCAAAACGGTCACCGCCGCGATGCTGGCCGGCCTCGGCGATGCGCTGCCGGTCTCCGCCCTGCCGCCGGACGGCACCTGGCCCATGGGCACCACGCGCTGGGAGAAACGCAATATCGCCGAAGAGATCCCCATCTGGAAGGAAGCGCTGTGTACCCAGTGCAACCACTGCGTCGCCGCCTGCCCGCACTCGGCGATCCGCGCCAAAGTGGTCGCCCCGGAAGAGATGGAGAACGCGCCAGCCAGTCTGCACTCGCTGGACGTCAAATCCCGCGATATGCGCGGACAAAAATACGTTCTGCAGGTCGCCCCGGAAGACTGCACTGGCTGTAACCTGTGCGTTGAAGTGTGCCCGGCGAAAGATCGCCAGAACCCGGAGATCAAGGCCATCAATATGATGTCGCGCCTGGAGCATGTGGAAGAGGAGAAGGTCAATTACGATTACTTCCTCAACCTGCCGGAAATCGACCGCACAAAACTGGAGCGGATTGATATTCGCACCTCGCAGCTGATCAGCCCGCTGTTTGAATACTCCGGCGCCTGCTCCGGCTGTGGCGAAACGCCGTATATCAAACTGCTGACCCAGCTGTATGGCGATCGGATGTTGATTGCCAATGCTACCGGCTGCTCCTCCATTTACGGCGGCAACCTGCCCTCGACGCCGTACACGACCGACGCCAACGGCCGCGGCCCGGCATGGGCCAACTCGCTGTTTGAGGATAACGCTGAATTCGGGCTCGGCTTCCGCTTAACCGTCGACCAGCACCGTCAGCGCGTGATGCGCCTGCTGAGCGAATTTGCCGACAAACTGCCGGCAGAGTTAAACGCGGCGTTACATGCCGAGGCGACGCCGGAAGTCCGCCGCGAACAGGTGGCGGCCCTGCGCCAGGCGCTGGCCGGCATGGATGGCGCTGAAGAGCTGCTGACCGATGCTGACGCGCTGGTGGAGAAATCCGTCTGGCTGATCGGCGGCGACGGCTGGGCCTACGATATTGGCTTCGGCGGTCTGGATCATGTGCTGAGCCTGACGGAAAACGTCAACATTCTGGTGCTGGATACCCAGTGTTACTCCAACACCGGCGGCCAGGCGTCAAAAGCCACCCCGCTGGGGGCAGTCACCAAGTTTGGCGAACACGGCAAACGCAAGGCGCGCAAAGATCTTGGCGTCAGCATGATGATGTACGGTCATGTCTATGTGGCGCAGATTTCGCTCGGCGCGCAGCTGAACCAGACGGTGAAAGCGATTCAGGAAGCAGAAGCCTATCCGGGACCGTCGCTGATCATCGCCTACAGCCCTTGCGAAGAGCACGGCTACGATCTGGCGCTCAGCCACGATCAGATGCGTCAGCTGACCGCCACCGGCTTCTGGCCGCTCTACCGCTTCGACCCGCGTCGCGCCGACGAAGGCAAACTGCCGCTGGCGCTGGACTCTCGCCCGCCGTCCGACGCGCTGGCCGAGACGCTGCTCAATGAGCAACGTTTTCGCCGCCTGAACGCCCAGCAGCCGGAGGTGGCGGAGCAGTTGTGGAAAGACGCCGCCGCGGATCTGCAGAAACGGTATGACTTCCTCGCCCAGCTGGCTGGCAAAGCGGAGAAATCACCGAGCGAAGGCTAAGGTTCTTTTCCACACGGTAGCCATAAAAAAAGCCCGAACATGTTGTTCGGGCTTGTCGTTTTACCGATAAACAAAATCATTCCGCAGAATGAGACGGCAGCAATAAATGATTGGCATGACAATAAAGGCATATAACGCGCGAATAATACGTGATTATCCTGGGCATGTATAATTTTTATTTTGTATATTTTCCATGGATATATTCAGCATAATTATCACCATTTCTTCGGTATTATTTATTTTAGATTTTACTTATATCGTAACAATTGAGTCTTACCGGATCTCAGACCGCTCCTTTAGCATGAGTTCACTTCCTTCCCGGAAGCTAAAACATAAAAACAGTTAAAGGAATTTCTTCATGAAAAGAAAAGTACTGGCCCTCGTTATTCCGGCTTTATTAGCCGCCGGCGCCGCCCATGCGGCAGAAATTTATAATAAAGACGGAAATAAATTAGATCTCTATGGCAAGGTAGACGGTCTGCACTATTTCTCCAGCGACTCGAAAAAAGACGGCGACCAAACTTACTTACGTTTTGGCTTTAAAGGCGAAACTCAGATCAACGATATGCTCACCGGTTACGGTCAGTGGGAATATAACGTTCAGGCCAACAACACCGAGAGCTCCAGCGATCAGGCGTGGACCCGTCTGGCATTCGCAGGTATCAAGGTCGGCGATTACGGCTCCTTCGACTACGGTCGTAACTACGGCGTGCTGTACGATGTTGAAGGCTGGACCGATATGCTGCCGGAGTTCGGCGGCGACTCCTACACCTATGCGGATAACTTTATGGCAGGCCGCGCCAACGGCGTCGCGACCTACCGCAACAGCGATTTCTTCGGCCTGGTGGAGGGTCTGAACTTCGCCCTCCAGTATCAGGGTAAAAACGAAGGCCAGAACGCGCAGGATATCAACGTCGGCACCAACAACCGCAGCAGCGACAGCGATGTTCGCTTTGATAATGGCGACGGTTTCGGTCTCTCCACCTCCTACGACTTCGGCATGGGAATCAGCGCGGCGGCAGCCTACACCTCTTCTGACCGTACCAACGATCAGATGACCCAGACCAACGCCCGCGGCGATAAAGCCGAAGCCTGGACCGCCGGCCTGAAGTACGACGCCAACGATATCTACCTGGCGACCATGTACTCAGAAACCCGCAACATGACCCCGTACGGCAATGACGGCGTGGCCAATAAAACGCAAAACTTCGAAGTCACCGCGCAGTACCAGTTCGACTTCGGCCTGCGTCCGGCTATCTCCTACCTGCAGTCCAAAGGCAAAGATCTCTATAATAACGGCCGCTACGCCGATAAAGATCTGGTCAAATATATGGACGTTGGCGCCACCTATTACTTCAACCGTAATATGTCTACCTACGTTGATTACAAAATCAACCTGCTGGATGACAACGACAACTTCTACAAAGACAACGGTATCTCTACCGACAACATCGTCGCCCTGGGCCTGGTTTACCAGTTCTGATGCGCCAGCCCGCCGGTTCCGGCGGGCTTCTTCCTCCTGCCGTACAGTAGATAAAACAAAACAATATATCCCGCCGGTTAAAATAGCCGTCCATTTAGTGATATAGTCGTGCTCAGTCAGTGCTTGCCCGAGGACGTCCACCATGCATCATCACCCGGTAAAATCATCCCGAATTATCTCTGTCGCCTACGATGACGCCTCCGCCACACTGGAAATCTATTTTTATCACCAGCCACCGTTGCAATATACCGGCGTGCCACCGCGTATTTTCCGTGACTTTTTACAGGTGGTGTCAAAAGGTCGATTTTATGACGGCGTGATCAAAGGGAAATTTCCCGAACGCAAGCCACGTTAATGTCAAAGTGTGACCTCGGTCATGATACAAAACGTGCTCTAATGCCGTACAATATGAGGGGATACTTAAACAGGAGGTTTTATGAGCAGAATGATTCTTGTCCCCATCGATATCTCTGATAAAGAATTTACTGAACGCATTATCAGTCACGTTGAATCGGAAGCACGGATTGACGACGCCGAGGTCCATTTCCTCTCCGTGATCCCTTCCCTGCCCTATTATGCCTCACTGGGAATGGCCTACACCGCCGAGCTGCCCGGTATGGATGAGCTGCGCGAAGGAACGGAAACGCAGCTTAAAGAGATCGCCAAACAATTTTCCATCCCAGAAGATCGGATACATTTTCACGTCGCCGAAGGGTCGCCAAAAGATAAGATCCTCGCACTGGCCAAGTCGCTACCCGCCGACCTGGTGATCATCGCTTCGCACCGGCCAGATATCACCACCTATCTGCTGGGCTCCAACGCCGCCGCGGTGGTCCGCCACGCCGAGTGCTCAGTCCTGGTGGTTCGTTAACGCCACAGCCCGCCGCCCGGCGGGCTTTTTATTTCCGCTTACACCGCCTCCGCCTGCCTGCCCGCAGCGGAAAGTGCCGGAAAGATGCTGACATTCCGCCCCTGAATCCGTACCATACACGCCACGGTTGTCTGTCAGACCTCATTAATTGCTACGCGCCAGCGCCACGTTGTCCAGGCTGGCAGAACGCGTGCTCTTCTGATGCCACACTATGAATTGAGCCACTATTACATGCTGCAAAATCAAGAAATCAGTAAAAAAGAAAAATACAACATCGATAAGCTGCAGAAACGTCTGCGCCGCAACGTCGGTGAGGCGATTGCCGACTTCAATATGATTGAAGAGGGCGACCGCATTATGGTTTGTCTTTCTGGCGGCAAGGACAGCTATACCATGCTGGAGATCCTGCGTAATCTGCAGAAAAGCGCGCCCATCTCCTTCTCGCTGGTGGCGGTGAACCTCGATCAGAAACAGCCTGGGTTCCCGGAGCATATTCTGCCGGCGTATCTTGAGCAGCTGGGCGTGGAGTACAAGATTGTCGAAGAGAATACCTACGGCATCGTCAAAGAGAAGATCCCGGAAGGGAAAACCACCTGCTCGCTGTGCTCTCGCCTGCGTCGCGGCATCCTCTACCGTACCGCCACCGAGCTCGGGGCGACCAAGATCGCCCTCGGCCATCATCGCGACGACATCCTGCAGACGCTGTTCCTGAATATGTTCTACGGCGGCAAAATGAAAGGGATGCCACCGAAGCTGATGAGCGACGACGGAAAACACATCGTCATCCGCCCGCTGGCCTACTGCCGCGAAAAGGACATCGAGCGCTTCTCCCAGGCCAAAGGCTTCCCGATTATTCCGTGCAACCTGTGCGGTTCGCAGCCAAACCTGCAGCGTCAGGTGATCGCCGATATGCTCCGCGACTGGGATAAGCGTTATCCTGGGCGCATTGAAACCATGTTCAGCGCGATGCAGAACGTGGTGCCTTCACATCTGAGCGATGTCAATCTGTTTGATTTTAAAGGCATCACCCACGGCTCCGAGGTGGTGGACGGTGGCGATCTGGCGTTTGACCGGGAGGATATTCCCTTGCAGCCCGCCGGCTGGCAGCCGGAAGAAGAAGACGCCCGTCTCGATGAACTGCGTCTGAACGTGGTGGAATTGAAGTAACCCTCACGCGTCTCAGGCAGCCGCCTGAGACGCACTAACCTGCCCTTACTTCAGCAGTCGAACGCGGCAGGCTTTGCCCTTAATCTTACCGTTTTGTAACTGCTTATACGCCTTCTGCGCCATATTCTGGCGGATCGCCACATAGACATGAGCCGGATGGACGGTAATTTTGCCGATATCGGCGCCATCAAAGCCCATATCCCCGGTCAGGGCTCCCAGCACATCTCCCGGGCGCATTTTCGCCTTTTTACCGCCGTCAATACACAGCGTGGCCATCTCCGCCGTCAGCGGTGCGATGGTGTTGCCCGTCGGCGCCGGCAGCCAGTTCAGGGAGAGCTGCAGCATGTCGGCCAGGATCGTGGCGCGCTGCGCCTCTTCCGGCGCACAGAAGCTGATGGCCAGCCCTTGTTCGCCGGCGCGGGCGGTACGGCCGATGCGGTGAACATGCACCTCCGGATCCCAGGCCAGCTCGAAGTTCACCACCAGCGCGAGGGATTTGATGTCGAGGCCGCGGGCGGCGACGTCGGTCGCCACCAGAACCCGGACGCTGCCGTTGGCGAAGCGCACCAGCGTCTGATCGCGGTCGCGCTGCTCGAGATCACCGTGCAGCGACAAGGCGCTCTGCCCGGCGGCGTTGAGCGCATCGCAGACCGCCTGGCAATCGCGTTTGGTGTTGCAGAACACCACACAGGATGCGGGCTGATGCTGGCTGAGCAGGCGCTGCAGCAGGGCAATCTTACCGTGGCGGGAAACTTCAAAAAACTGCTGCTCAATCGCCGGGAGCGCATCGACAGTGTCGATCTCTATCGTCTGCGGATTGCGCTGCACCCGGCCGCTGATCGCCGCGATTGCCGCCGGCCAGGTGGCGGAAAACAGCAGGGTCTGCCGGTCAGCCGGCGCGAAGCGGATCACCTCGTCGATGGCGTCGCTGAAGCCCATATCGAGCATGCGGTCCGCTTCATCCATCACCAGCGTCTGCAACGCGTCAAGGGAGACCGTCCCCTTCTGCAGATGATCGAGCAGACGGCCCGGGGTGGCGACGATGATATGCGGGGCGTGCTGGAGTGAATCTCGCTGGGCGCCAAAGGGCTGCCCGCCGCAGAGCATCAGAATCTTGATGTTCGGCAGGCAGCGCGCCAGGCGACGCAGCTCGCCGGCAACCTGATCGGCCAGCTCGCGAGTCGGACACAGGACCAGCGACTGGGTTTCAAAGCGCGCCGGATCGATATGCTGCAGCAGACCCAGCCCAAATGCGGCCGTTTTTCCGCTGCCGGTTTTTGCCTGCACGCGCACATCTTTCCCCGCAAGGATCGCCGGCAGGGCGGCGGCCTGAACCGGGGTCATCGACAGATAACCCAGCTCATTAAGGTTGGCTAATTGGGCGGCAGGTAAAACAGTCAGGGTAGAAAAAGCGGTCACAATGTATTCTCGTATTAAAGGACGGACAATCTGCAGGCGCGTATCCTCGCAGATCTCCGCGCCTGATGCGACAATTTAATCGGCTCTTCGTCAGGCGGCGGATCGGGCTGCGGCTGCGGACGCGGTCGTGGGTCGGGTAAAGGAGCCGGATCGTTCGGCTCGGGTGAGATGGGGATAGACTGGGCTGTCAGCCCTGAAGCGTAATGCATAGAGGCCTCCCGGAGAGTAATACGGGCGTACCCGCAGGCTTAACGGCCTGAAGACCGTCGGGTGTCTTAGTAAGCGTAGAAGCTGGTCCGGAGAGCGCAAAAAAAAAGCCGACTCAACAAAGTCGGCGTCGTACGAATCAATTGTGCTATGCAGTAATTCAAAAAAGGAAGTAAGACAATATGGAGCGCAACGCCCATCGCTTGACGTTGCATTCACCTGCGAGAGAGATATTGCCCTGAATGGGTAGGTGGTTTATTGATTTCGCTCAAACATTGCCGGGTTTTCCCGGCAATGCGGCCGCTAAAAGGCGATTCTTTACAACCATTTACTGCGATGTAACCACCACGCAACACCACCGATGACAACAACTAACATCAGGCAGAAGAGGCTAAATCCCAGATGCCAGCCGTTGCCGGGGATCCCGCCAAGGTTGACGCCGAACAGGCCGGTTAAAAAGGTGCTGGGCAGAAACACCATCGCCATCAACGACATCGTGTAGGTCCGCCGCGCCAGCGACTCCTGCATAATCTGGGCGATCTCGTCGCTCATGATCGCCGTCCGGGCGATACAGCTGTCGATCTCATCCAGACCGCGCCCCAGCCGCTCAGCGATATCCTGCATCCGCCGCCGCTGATCGTCACTCATCCACGGCAGCCGCTCGCTGGCCAGTCGGGCGTAAACGTCGCGCTGCGGCGCCATATAGCGGCGCATCACAATCAGTTGCTTACGCAGCAGCGCGAGAAAACCGCGCGGCGGCACCTGCTGGTCAAGCAGGTCATCTTCCAGGTCGATAATGCGGTCGTGCAGCTGTTCGATAAACTCGCTGGCATGATCGGTCAGCGCATCGCAGACCTCCACCAGCCAGCTGCCGCCGTCCGTCGGGCCATTGCCTTCGCGCAGGTCGCCAAGCACATCATCCAGCGCCAGCACCTTGCGCTGACGGGTGGAAACGATCAGCCGCTCGTCCATATACAGACGCATCGCCACCAGCTGGTCGGGACGCTCATCGGTACTGCCGTTAATGCAGCGCAGGGTGATCAGCGCCCCGTCGCCGATCCGCGTCACCCGTGGCCGGGTGCTCTCCCCCGCCAGGGCGTCACGCACGTTATTGGGCAGCAACGGGGTGGCCGCCAGCCAGTCAGCGCTGTCGCTATGGGTATAGTTCAGATGCAGCCAGCAGGGCTTGTCCTTGTCGATAATATCGTTATCGGTAAGCGGCTTCACGCCGCCCTGCCCGTCGAGCACCCACGCGAAGATCGCGTCCGGTATCTGCAACTCCGAGCCTTTAATCGCGTCCACTCAACCTCCGTTAATCCATACCTGTCACATTGCGCGTACTCTCTATAAGGTACGCGAAAGCGCGCTTTTTCGCTTTTTATTGCCCGGAAGACTGGCTAATGGCTTCATTGAAAAGCGCTTTTGCCCCGGGTCGCGCCGCTCTCCTCATTTAACGTTAAAGCGTAGTGAAATCAAGTTCTTCCCGTTTTGCCGATCTCACTGCGTCTTTTTGCGGTTTATTTTGCCATTCATTGCTGTATTATGCTGTTTATTGCGTTAATTTGCGGAGGCGCTTGCCATGCATAAGCTCGCCAGACAAAAACACATCCTCGACAGGCTGAGTGAAAACGGCCAGCTAAGCATCAGCGAACTGGTCGAAGGGCTACAGGTCTCGGCCGATACTATTCGCCGGGATCTGAGCGAGCTGGAAAAACAGGGCGTCCTGCAGAAAAGTCACGGCGGCGCCATCGCTCTTAACGTCCCGGCGATGACGCGCCAGGGTCGAAACGCCCTGCTCCCCCAGACCAAGCAGCGCCTGGGCCAGCGGGTCGCCGCGCGCATCCCCCTCGGCTCAACGCTGTTTCTCGACGCCGGAAGCACGGTGCTGGCGGTCGCCGCCCAGCTTAAAGGGCCGATGACCGTGAT
This sequence comes from Klebsiella sp. K-Nf6, assembly GCF_002806655.1. Classification (NCBI taxonomy): domain Bacteria; kingdom Pseudomonadati; phylum Pseudomonadota; class Gammaproteobacteria; order Enterobacterales; family Enterobacteriaceae; genus Klebsiella; species Klebsiella sp. K-Nf6. The sequence goes on from NZ_PIBN01000002.1 coordinate 276,273, forward strand.
CACGCCTTCGCTGGATATCGCCCAGCTGTTTAGCGACCGTGCGGATATCCAGCTGATCCTGCTTGGCGGCCAGTGGGACAGTGAACAGCGGCTGTTCGCCGGCAGCGCCACGCTGTCGCTTGTCGCCCGCTACCGCGCCGACATCGCCATTCTCGGCGCCTGCGCGCTCCATGCCGGGCTGGGGCTGAGCGCCAGCCAGGAGGCCGATGCTGACGTGAAGCGCGCCATGCTGGCCGCCAGCGCAGAGCACTGGCTGGTGGCAGACCATACCAAAGTCAACCATTGCGAGCCGTGGCTGGTGGCCGGGCTCAGCGACATTCACCATCTTTTTCTTGATCGTCCCTGGGCTGAGCTGGGGGATGACCCCGCCCTCTCTGTACACATTGCTGACGCTTAACCGCGTGGAGAACCTGATGAGTAACAACACAATAAATATCGCCCTGATTGGCTATGGCTTCGTCGGTAAGACCTTCCACGCGCCGCTTATCCGTTCAGTGCCGGGCCTGAATCTGGCGTTCGTCGCCTCGCGAGATGAAGAGAAAGTCAAACGAGACCTGCCGGACGTCACGGTCATCGCCTCCCCGGAGGCAGCGGTCCAGCATCCGGATGTCGATCTGGTGGTCATCGCCTCCCCCAACGCCACCCACGCGCCGCTGGCCCGTCTGGCGCTCAACGCCGGCAAGCATGTGGTGGTGGATAAACCCTTTACCCTCGATATGCAGGAGGCCCGGGAGCTGATCGCCCTGGCTGAGGAGAAGCAGCGCCTGCTCTCCGTCTTCCATAACCGCCGCTGGGACAGCGATTACCTCGGGATCCGTCAGGTCATTGAGCAGGGCGCCATCGGCACCGTGAAACACTTCGAGTCGCATTTTGACCGCTTCCGTCCTGAAGTTCGCGTCCGCTGGCGTGAGCAGAACGTCCCGGGCAGTGGTTTATGGTTCGATCTGGGGCCGCACCTGATCGATCAGGCGCTGCAGCTGTTTGGTTTGCCGCAGTCGGTACAAGGCAATATCGCCACCCTCCGCGACGGCGCGGAGATCAACGACTGGGCGCATGTGGTCTTAAACTACCCGGCGCATAAAGCGATCCTGCACTGCAGCATGCTGGTCGCGGGCGGCTCGTCGCGCTTCATCGTGCACGGCGATAAAGGCAGCGTCATCAAAGCGCGGGCCGACCAGCAGGAGAGCCAGTTGCTGGCGGGCGTGGAGCCCGGAAGCGCCGGCTGGGGTCAGGATGATGACAAGCTGGTGATCTATGACGCCTCGCTGCAGACCCAAACCCAGACCACCCCGCAGGGCGATCAGCGCCAGTACTATATGCAGATCCGCGATGCCCTGAAAGGTCAGATCGCCAATCCGGTGCCGCCGGTTGAAGCGCTGGCGGTAATGGCCGTTCTGGAAGCGGCGGTGCGCGCTGCAGAAAGTGGCATGGTGCAGACCCTGGACCTGACCGACGACGAGCGCAACGCGCTGCGCTAATCCTGCCTGTTCTCCGGTTATCTGCGCACCCCGCAGGTAACCGGATCTCCCGCCCAACGTCAGAAAAAATCACTACCCATACGAAATTTAACCTTTCTTTATCCTGCTTTTTAGCGCAAAGCACCGCTGGAAATTTCAGCCAATTGGGAGGAGGATAGAGAGCAGATCGATCGTGATGAGAAAAGGGTTGCTGACGCTGTGGACGTGGCGACCGCATTAATGGACAGGAGAAGCTCATGTATTACACGTTAGGAGATACCACTCTCCATTTTTATCGCTATCAGTGCAAATTTTACGTGGCCCACTGGGACGGGGGTAACGTGATGGACGACAAATTTAAACCCTTTATTGAACAGATCACTGAGAAGACCGGGCTGGATGCGAAACGCGTCGAGACCGCCGCGCGCGATTATTTTACCAACGTGGATTAACATGCAACCTGGCGCTGTAGGGCGTGGGTGCAGGCTGGCGCGATGACCGTGCATGCGAACCCACGCTTTCGCCGCCGGGTGTTTCTCCCCCTGGCGGCATCCCTTCCCCCGTCTGCGTTAAACCGTGGACAGTTTGGCCAGAATGGCGGCAAAGGCGTCATTGACGTCATCGCCGGCGAGCAGTTTTTTACGCAACGTGAAGCTTCTGCCGCTGGAACGGATCAGTAGTCGAACTTTCGCATCATTATTCCCGCGCTCAGCCAGCACAACGTCACGCAAGGGAATAACGTAAGTATCGGCATAGAGTCCCGGCGTAAATATCATCGACTCGCCGCTCACGCCAATCACCACCCGATTCTGCAGACGATAGCCGTTGCACAGCGCCAGAATACCGGCGGCAATAAACACGCCACCAATCCCCATGCCAATCATTAAGATAATAATGCCGGCAATGAGCGCCAGTCCTCCCTGAGGATAAAAACCGGACGCATTAAAGGTTAATAGCCGGTGATTATCGTCGCTGCCCATCGCCCCGGTTGTTGACCGCCACAGGGTAAAACCGGCGTTAATCCGCGTTTGAAAGCTGAACATACAGCCAACCAGAAAGATCATGCTGGCAGGTACCATGACGATACCGCCAATAAACGCCAGCACGATGGCCAGATAAGGATAGCGGCCTGACAGTATAATACTGACAGCCTGAACCACCACGGCGATAAACAGGGCGAGCACCAGCCAGGACCACATGCTGTCCGCCCGACGATGAAAGTTCAGCTGTCCTTCATCGAGTAATAAATTTCGCGCGACAAAACAGATAATAATATTGACGAACAGGCCTATCCAGACCAGCTTATGAACATGCTTCATTCCATACTCCATTATGTATTTTGCTATTCCATTCGGTGGCATTATAAAATAAACCTGAATGCCGCCTGGATATTACCAAAGCACCACGCAAGATCAATAAAAAGCATGTCCACTTACTCTATTCCCAGATTAACATGTCCTGTTATCATTTATCGGAATTATATAATCAACTATAAGTATTGACGTTATTTTTCACGATGAGAATATCACCCTGCCGCCCGGCAGGGTGTTGGCTATTAACCCTCTTTCATCGCCACCAGCGCCGGGGCGCTTTTCTTCCGCAACAGATAACCGGCGGCGAGGATCAGCAGCCATACCGGGATCAGGCAGACGGAGATGCGGATGTCGGGGGTGAGATACATCACCACGAGGATCCCGGCGAGAAACAGCAGGCACAGCCAGTTAGTCAGGGGATAACCGAGGCTTTGGAAGGCCGTTACCTTTCCGGCCCGCTGCATAGCGCGGCGGAACTTAAGATGGGTGATGCAGATCATCGCCCAGTTAATCACCAGGGCCGCCACCACCAGCGCCATCAGCAGGCCAAACGCCTTACCTGGCATCACATAGTTAATCACCACGCAAAGCGCCGTAGCGAAGGCAGATACCGCCAGCGCGGTCAACGGGATCCCCCGGCGGTTAACCCGCAGCAGCGCCCGCGGAGCATTGCCCTGCTGAGCCAGGCCGAACAGCATCCGGCTGTTGCAGTAAACGCAGCTGTTGTAGACCGACAGCGCGGCGGTGAGCACCACCAGATTGAGAGCGTTGGCCACAATATTGCTGTCAATGGCATGAAAGATCAGGACAAAGGGACTGCCTCCTTCCACGACGTTACGCCACGGGTAGAGTGACAGCAGGACCGCCAACGATCCCACATAAAACAGCAGAATGCGATAGATCACCTGGTTAGTGGCTTTGGGAATGGTTTTATGCGGTTCGTCGGCTTCCGCCGCGGTGATCCCCACCAGCTCAAGCCCGCCGAAGGAGAACATGATTACCGCCATCGCCATCACTAAGCCAGTGATGCCGTTAGGGAAAAATCCCCCATCCTGCCACAGGTTGGCGACCGTCGCCGCCGGACCGCCGTGGCCGCTAAATAACAGATAGCTGCCAAAGGCGATCATGCTGATGATGGCGGCCACTTTGACAATCGAGAACCAAAACTCCAGCTCGCCATACACTTTGACATTCGTCAGGTTGATGGCGTTGATCGCCACGAAGAAGATCGCCGCCGACAGCCAGGCGGGTACTTCCGGCCACCAGTACTGAATATAGATCCCCACCGCCGTCAGCTCCGCCATGCTCACCAGCACGTACAACACCCAGTAATTCCAGCCGGACATAAACCCGGCGAAGGGTCCCCAGTAGCGGTTGGCAAAATGGCTGAATGACCCGGCCACCGGCTCTTCCACTACCATTTCGCCAAGCTGACGCATGATGAAGAAGGCGATCGCTCCAGCGATGGCGTAGCCCAGCAGGACCGAGGGGCCTGCCATGCGGATCGTCTGCGCGATACCTAAAAACAATCCGGTGCCGACTGCGCCCCCGAGGGCGATCAACTGGATATGGCGGTTTTTTAACCCACGTTTTAATTGATGCTCTTGCTGCGTTGTCATCTCTGACCTGCCCCTGTCTGTAAAAAGTCACCTTCGGCGATAGCAACTTTCAGGCCAGGGCGCAGCAACCCGGCGTAAGAGCAAGAGCAATATATTGAATTTCATTAAAATATTATTTATCCGTCTGCTCCGGGGCGTGAGTCATGCGCTGCCAGGTCAAACATAACGCGCGAAAAATCGCCTTAAATCGCACAGTTCATGAGAAAACCAGCCATTTCATGCATGAATCTGACCCGTTTTGGTGCGCTTCGTCCTCCGGCTAGCCTGGCGGGCTTCACGCAGGGAAAAAAGCTGTTAGGCTGTTAGCCACTCTTACGCTCCGCTAGTGGCCACCATGTACAACATCGACGACTATGATCTGAAAATACTCACCCTGCTGCAGGCCAATGGCCGTTTGACCAATCAGGAACTGAGCGATCTCATCGGCCTGTCAGCCTCCCAATGCTCACGGCGCCGCATCGCCCTTGAACAGGCACAGCTTATTCTCGGCTACCATGCGCGGCTGGCGCCGGATGCTGCCGGGAAGGAGATGCTGGGTCTGATAGAAGTGCGCTTGCTGAATCACACCCCGCAATGCGTGGAGAGCTTTCACCAGATGCTCAGTGAAGTGGACGCCATTCTGGACGCCTGGAAAACCACCGGCGACGCCGACTATCTGCTGCGGGTGACGGTTCCGGATCTGCCCGGCCTGAGCCATTTGATCAGCCATATTCTGTCGCAAAACAAAGGGGTCGCCCATTTGAAAACGGCGGTAATACTCAACCGCCTCAAAGAGAATGGTCAGCTGATGCCGGGGACGGATCCGCTGCGCTGAACCGGGGCACTGTGCCCTGCGGTGGTGCAAACGCAGGGTTACTCAATGCATCATGGCATAACAATTTACACAGATCGCGCAATACATTGCAGAAAATCGCATGACTTGTGCAATTTTCTCTTTTCGGCATAACAATACGTTAGGCTGAATGGCGCCTGTTTTTTCCGCAAACGATCGCCAGGCCCCCTCCTCTGGTGCGATTTTTGCAAATAGGGACTTATCCTTGTTAACGAAAAGATAGTGCTTATTTATGGATAATATCCTTTCCCCTGAAAAACTGACCCACACCTGGCTGGAGGATACCCTGGCGCTGCTGTTCGGCACGCTGATGATCTCCTTTGGCATTATTTTATTTCGCCAGGCGGGTGCCCTGACCGGCGGGACGGCGGGTATGGCCTTTCTGATCCACTATGCCACCCACCTGCCGTTTGGCGTGGTCTTCTTCGTCATTAACCTGCCTTTCTACTGGCTCTCCGTCCGGCGGATGGGGGCTGCCTTCACGCTGAAAACCTTCTGCGCGGTCGGACTGGTGTCCCTGTTCTCTGACCTGCACGGCTACTTTATTCATGTCGATCGCCTGAACCCCTATTACGCCACCCTCTTCGGCAACATCATGGTCGGCATTGGCTTTGTGGTGCTGTTTCGCCATAAAGCGAGCCTCGGCGGCGTTAATATTCTGGCCCTCTATCTGCAGGACAAAAGCGGCATCCGCGCCGGTAAATTCCAGATGGTGGTTGACGCCTGCATCGTCACCGCCTCGCTGTGGGTAGTGAGCTTGCCGATGCTGCTGGTCTCTATCCTCGGCGCCGTCGTTTTGAATTCGATTATTGCCATGAACCACCGTCCCGGACGCTACGCAGTGTAATGGTTTCACTTTTGGTCGGCGGCCTGGCAGTGATCTATGACACTGCTTTTGCCCCGGTCTCCACGCGCTAAGCCGCTGTCCCGCCAACCGCGGTTACCCCGGGGCGGGACGACGGTTATTCGCGACGCAGTCGGCGAGCCAGGCGGGTGCCCAGCGTCTGAATGAGCTGGACAATCACAATCAGCACCAGGGCGGTGGTGAGGGTGGCAAAGGCGTCGAAGCGCTGATAGCCATAGGTGATCGCCAGGTCGCCAATTCCGCCGCCGCCCACCGTTCCCGCCATGGCGGTCGCGCCAAGCAGGCCGATGGTCGCCGTGGTGAGGGCCAGAATCAGCGACGCTGCCGCCTCCGGCAGCATAAAGTGCCAGACCGTCTGCAGGGGGGTCGCGCCCATAGCATCCGCGGCTTCGAGGATCCCCTCATCCACCTCCAGCAGTGAGCTCTCCACCAGCCGGGCAATGTAGGGGGCGACAAAAACGATCAGCGGCACGATGGCCCCCGCGGTGCCGATAGTGGTGCCCACCAGCAGTCGGGTAAAGGGCAGGATCACAATCAGCAAAATGATAAACGGCAGCGAACGCAGCACGTTAATCAGCGGATTCAGCGCCTGATGCACCACCGGGTTGGCCACGATGCCGCCGGGACGGCAAACCACCAGCACAATCCCTAACGGTACGCCGATCAGCGCGCCAAAGCCCAGCGAGACGGCGACCATAATCAGCGTGTCATGCAGCGCCAGCAGAAACTGATCGCCGGTAATGGCGGTATCAATAAGATCAAACATGGGTGATTTTCACTCCTGCATCGGCCAGATGGGTGATGGCGCGTTCGGTTTCGTCAGGCTCGCCGAGGAGTTGCACAATCATAAATCCCAGAATCCGGCCCTGAACTTCAGACATGCTGGCAAACAGGATATTCACCTCGACAGCATACTCGCGGATCAGGTGGTTAATGATCGGCTGCTGCGCCGTTGCGCCGATAAATTCGAGACGTAAAGCCCGGGCGCCTTTATCGCGCTGCAGGAGCGACGCCACCCGCTGCGGCAGACGATCGTGCACCACCGACTGCACGAAACTGGCCGTTACCGGATGCTGCGGCTGGGCAAAGAGGTCGAAAACCGTCCCCTGCTCAACGATACGGCCCGCCTGCATCACCGCCACTTTGTGACAGATTTTCTGGATCACCGACATTTCATGGGTGATCAGTACGATAGTGATACCATAGCGGCGATTAATCTCCTGCAAGAGCAGTAAGATCTGCACCGTGGTGTGAGGATCGAGCGCCGAGGTGGCTTCATCGCACAACAGCACCGACGGGTTGGTGGCCAGCGCCCGGGCAATACCGACCCGCTGCTTTTGTCCACCCGACAGCTCATTAGGGTAGCTATGGATTTTGTCGCTCAGATCGACGAACGCCAGCAGTTCCGCCACCCGCGCCTGGATAAAGGCCTTGTCGCGGCCTTGTAAAATCAGCGGGATGGCGATGTTATGGAAAACGGTTTTTGAATTCAGCAGATTAAAATTCTGAAAGATCATGCCGATATCTTTTTTGATGACCTGCAGGCGCTGGCCGCTGCAGGCCTGTAGCGGCTCGCCGTTTAACAGCACCTCGCCCTCGCCGGGCGTTTCCAGACGATTAATCAGCCGTAATAAGGTGCTTTTTCCTGCCCCGCTGTAGCCAATAATGCCGAAAATATCGCCTCGTTCAATGCTGAGATTAATATCCTGCAAGGCCAGAACCGGATGTCCTTTCCTGAAAAAGCTTTTACTGACGTGGCGAAACTCTATCATCGCGTTATTCATTTTAAATAATCAGGAAGCAGGTAACCATCATACTGCGGATGGCTGAGAATATATTTTTTGAAATCGGCAGAGTGGTAGCCATCGATAATATCTTTGGCAAACTGCGCCTTCTGATTTTTACCGGCGACGGTCACGACATTAATAAAATGGCTGGTGGCTGCCTCCAGCTTTAATGCCGAAGTCAGAGACATACCGCTGGAGACGGCGAAATTGCCCTGAATCAGGCCATAGTCGACGTCCGGCAGAGCGCGTACCTGCTGGGCATTATCCATCTCTTTGAGGACAATTTTGTAGGGATTATCAACGATATTGCGCTGCGAAAAGGTGGCGGGGTCGCTGTCCGGTTTGACCTTCACCCAGCCCAGGCTCTGCAGCACCAGTACCGCGCGATATTCGTTCGACGGCTGGTTCGGTACCGACACGACGGTCCCTGCCGCCGGCGTCCCCAGGGTGGTCAGTTTACCGCCGTACAGCCCCATCGGCGGCGTGGGGACCTGCACAATGCCCACATTATCAATCCCCAGCCGCTCATTAATTGCTTTCAGATATACCGGATGCTGCATAATATTCGCTTCGATATCGCCGCGGGCTACCGCGTCATTCACCTGAATACCGTCGCTGAAATCCTTATATTCGATTTTATACCCTTTACTCAATAAATAGGGCGCAACGCCTTTCTCAAATTGCTCTTTATACGGCCCGGGGTTAAAGCCGACGCGAATAAGGTGGTCTTCGGCGGCGGCATAAAAAGAGGTGGCCGACAACAGGGCGAGGGTCATCCCGAGCGCAACTGACTTGTTCATAAGGTATTTTCCTGGAAGGTTGACGATATTGAGCGATTAAATCACAGCCGACTGAGGGTTGTAAGCCAGAACGCCGGATTTCCTTTTGCTAATTCCTCATTAACTTTTGCTATATCGACATATCCTAAAAACAAGAATCCTTTGCGTATTTTGTTATTTAGCCAGGCGTAATAAATCCCTTAAAGATGGCTAATTATTCGTGACTTAAACCGGGAATGTTATGCCTGATTTTACTGCTTCACCGCTGGTGGACGCGCTGGAAGAGAATCTGTTCAGCCTGCTGGAAAAACTGGCCGCGGAGGTCAACACCGAAGCGCTGCCGCTGATCGATCTTTCCAGCGGCAGTCCGGATCAACCCACTCCGCCGGAAGTGATTGACTCGCTGCAGAGCGCCATTCATCGTCGTGAAAACCATGGCTACCCGTCGTTCTGGGGCAAACCACAGGTCCGCGAGGCGATCGCCCAGTTCTATCGCCGGCAGTATGATGTGGAACTCGATCCGCACAGCGAAGTCGCCGTGTTTCAGGGTTCGCATATCGGCATTGGCGGCATCCCGCGGGCGCTGCTCAGCCCCGGGCAATATCTGATCTCCACCGATCCCTGCTATCCGATTTACCGCTCGGCGGCGCTGCAGTCCCAGGCCGCGTTTTATGGCCTGCCGCTCAGGGCGGAGAACCATTTCCTGCCGGATTTTAACGACCTCCCCCAGGAGGTGGCTGACAAGGCCGGGCTGGTGGTGCTGAACTACCCGCATAATCCAACCGGCGCCCTCGCCACGCCGGCGCTGTTCGCCAGCGCTCTGCAATTTGCCCGTCGTCACCAGGTGCCGATCCTCCATGATTTTGCCTATGCGGCCATCGGCAGCGCGGCTGGCGATGCGCCGCTGAGCCTCTTCTCCCAGCCCGACGCGAAAGCGTGGGGAGTGGAAACCTATACCTTTTCCAAGACCTTTAATATGGCCGGCTGGCGCTTCGGCTTCGCGGTCGGCAACGCCTCGATTATCCGGGCGTTTAAAAAGCTGCACACCCATAGCTACAGCACGGTGTTTGGCGCGATTCAGGATGCGGCGATCGCTGCGCTCAACCTGCCGGCTGAGCGGATTGCGCAGTTGACGGCGGTCTATCATCAACGTCGGGAGTGGGTTCTGCGTCGACTGGCCGCGCTGCGCTGGCCGGCGCGTGCCGCACAAGGCACTTTCTTCCTCTGGCTCGGCGTGCCGCCCGGCTACCGTTCGCAGGAGTTTGCCCGCCTGCTGCTGCAGGAAGCGCATATTCTGGTGGCGCCGGGCACTGGTTTTGGCGAAGGGGGTGAAGGGTTTATTCGCATCAGCCTCACGGCAGGCGACGACGCGCTGAGCAACGCGCTGGACCGTCTCGCCCGGCTGGCGCTGTTTTAGTCCGCCGTCGGGAGAAGTGATAACACGTAACCCTGGCCGCCGGGGATTACTCCGCTGACGAGTCCATCACCGACAGCACAATTTTACCCTGCAGACGACCTTGCACCGCTCGCTCATGCGCCATCTGCGCCTGCGCAAGGGGGAAAACGCTGTCAATCGCCACCCGGATGACTCCGGCGTCCAGCAGGTCGGCAAGCCGGGCGAGCTGCGCGCCGCTGGAGCGCACCTGGGTGGTCGAGACCGTCACTCCGCGCTGTCGTGCCTCTTCCGCCCCGGCAAAGCCGAGCGGAAAGACCGGGTACAGCGCGCCGCCGGGCCGCAGGGTACGAAGAAAACGGCCGCTGGCCGGCCCGCCCGGCGCATCGATGACCAGATCCAGGTCACGCACCGCCTCCTCAACGGCAGTGGTCGTATAGTCGATAAAAGCATCGGCGCCGAGCTGACGCAAAAAAGCTTCATGGCGGCCCGCGGCGACGGCAATCACTTGGGCGCCCTGCCACTTCGCCAGCTGTACGGCGAAATGACCAACGCCGCCCGCCGCGCCGTTGACCAGGACGCGTTTACCTGCCAGCGGCACCGGCCGATGCGGCCCCGGCTGCAGCGGATTCGCCACCTCATGCCCGGGCTCGATCATGAACTGCCAGGCGGTGAGGAGTGACATCGGCACCGCGGCGGCCTGCTGATGGCTCAGGGTTAGGGGTTTGCGGGCCAGATCGCTGACCGGCACGCTAACGTACTCGGCGTAAGTGCGGCTGCCCCCTGCCGCCCCTTCGGGAAAACGCGCCATGGCGTAGACTTCGTCGCCGACCGCCACCTCCCGGACGTCATCCGCCCGCGCCACCACCACCCCGGAGAGATCGGTCCCGAGGATCAAGGGAAAGCGGACCTCGGGCCGCCACTCCGGGGGCAGCTGTTGATAGCCATCGCGCAGATAGCTGTCCGGTGGGTTCACGCCCACCGCGTGCACCTGCACCAGCACCTCGCCGGCCTGCAGCACCGGCAGTGGCGCATCCTCATAGTTCAGGACTTCCGGCCCGCCAAAGGCGTGCTGTTGAACGGCCTTCATCATCTGCGTCGACATCGCTTTCTCCTCATATGGAAATGCGTTATATTTAACGGAGCACTGTTCCGAATATATGGAGCGGTGCTCCGCTTGTCAAGGAACGCCAATGAGAGCTGATGCCAGAAAAAACTATGATCTGTTAATCGACGTGGCCCGGGACGTCTTTGTGGAGCAAGGCGCCGAGGCCTCGCTGCGCGATATCGCCCGCCGGGCGGGCGTCGGAATGGGAACCCTTTACCGCCACTTTCCCAACCGCGACAGCCTGCTGGAAGCCCTGCTTCGCAGCCGCTTTGCGGCGCTAACCGCCCGGGCTGAGTCGCTTCTGCTCGCCGCCGATCCTGCCGCGGCGCTGCTGGAGTGGCTGGCCGAGAGCGTGGCGTTTACCCATCAGCATCGCGGGATCATCGCTCCGCTGATGAGCGCCATCGACGATCCTGAGTCCGCCCTGCACAGCGCCTGCGTTGCCCTGCGCGCCGCCGGTACGTCGCTGCTGACCCGCGCGCAGCAGGCCGGCCAGGCACGGCCAGATCTCAGCGGAGACGAACTGTTCGATCTGATTGCCGCGCTTGCCTGGCTGCGGGAGCAGCCCTCCCATGCCCCACGCGCAGAGCGGATTTTAGCGGTGCTGGCCGACGCGATCCTGACTGCCGGCTAGCGGCGGCCAGCCACCGGCGAGACAGCACACGCCTGGAGAGTGACCGGTACGCCTGCCTTTAACGATTAAACGCCCAGTTGGCCCCGCTGGTCAGTGCCTGCTCGAAAGCGGGACGGCCGGGGCCGGACAGCCAGCCGGCGAAGGTGTGCAGCTGCGGGTGCAGCTGGCGCATGGCGTCGAGGTCGGCGTGCCCGGCCAGCCGCCCGTCGTCCACCAGCCCGGTCAGCTTGTGCAGAAAAGGGCTGGCGGCCAGCACCTCATCGGAAAATCGCGAATAGGGGATCGGCCGTCCCGCCGCCGCGGAGAATAACCCCTCCAGCTGACGGCCGGTCACGCTGTCGCTGGCGATCTCAAACGTCTTGCCGGCAAACCGCGCTGGCGCGGCAAAAACCGCCGCGACAAGATGGCCAATATCCTCCACCGCCAGCACCTGCATCCTCCCCTCCGGCAGCATAAAAAAGTGAAAATGACCTTCATCAAGGCCAAAACCGGGCATCACCAGCAGCTCCATAAAGGTGGCGGGCCGCACGATGGTCGCCACCAGCGGCAGGCGGCGGATATGCCGTTCAATTTCCGCTTTGGTGTCATAATGCGCTACGCCGGTGGGCGTCTCCCCTGCCGCGCTGCCGGAGCTGTACACCAGATGCTTCACCCCGCACTCGACGGCGAGATCGGCGATGGTTATCCCGTAGCGTACCTCCTGCTCATCGGTCACCGTCCCTCCCGGCGAACTGGGCTGGACGCTGAAGACGCCGTCGACCCCGGCCATTGCCGATCGCATTGCCGCCCGGTCTTCAAAGGTACCCACCACCAGCTCGGCTCCCCGTGCCGCCAGCGCGACGGCCCCGGCGGAGAAAGGATCCCTGACCAGCGCCCGAACCCGCCAGCCGCGGTGCAGCAGCGCCCGCGCAACCGAGCCGCCCTGCTGACCGGTGGCGCCAAAAACCAACACGCTTTGCGCATTATTCATCACTGTTTCCCCTTATCTGCAGCCTGTTGCCCGGCCTCTCGCCAGCGATAGTCACCTTGCTTATCCTTCTCCAGCCAGCCACAGGAAGGCCCGGCAAAATGCCCGGTGAACCATTGAGCATGATGGCTGGCTCCCCACGCCATCATCTCCCGTCGCGAGGCTTCCGCCTGCCGGGGATCGCCGCAGAACGCTGAGTTCCACTGCGGATGGATAAACTGGAGCGGGGAATGAAGGAGATCGCCGGAGAAACAGGCGTAATCATCTCCGGCAACGAGGATCAGCGCCGCATGGTCCGGACTGTGGCCGGGGGTGGGAACAAAGGCGATCCGCCCGCCGACCCGCGGCCGGGCCGCCACATCGACGGTTTCCAGCTGGCCGGCCTCGATCACCGGCAGCAGGCTGTCGAGCCACAGCGCCCGGTAGCGTTCGCTGTTTTTCACCCGCGTCAGCTCTTTTGCCGAGCACAGGTAGCGGGCGTTGGGAAACAGCGGCACCCAGCGATCGTCCTGCCAGACGGTATTCCATCCGACATGGTCGGTATGCAGGTGGGTCAGTAGCACCAGGGTCACGTCCTCCGGGTTCACTCCCGCGGCGCGGAGATTCTCCAGATACGGCGTGTTAAGTTGATGATAGAGCGGATTGCCGCCGCGCTCCCGACCGTTGCCAGTGGCGGTATCGATAACAATCAGATCGTGGGGGGTCTGCACCACCCAGCTGTGGATCGACAGCGCAATCGACTGAATAACGTTGTCCGCCTCCGCTACCGGGAACGCCTGTGGATAGAGCGCCGCTGGCTGCAGGGTCATCTCACGCTCCGGCACTTTGAAAATCAGGCTATCGCCTGTCTGGTAAGTTTGCATCACACCCTCCGCGCACATTGCGCTGGTTGATTTATCGGGGTGAGATTCACTATGCTGCCGGGATAACCCACATTCAAATTGATTATCATAATGAAGAAAATCATTGAAAATGATTTTAGTCGTATCGATCTGAATCTGTTGACGGTCTTGATGGTGCTGTACCGCGAAGGGAGCGTCACCCGCACCGCAGAGGTGCTGCATCTTGGCCAGCCGGCTATCAGCGGGGCGCTGAAGCGGCTGCGCGAGATGTTTGACGATCCGCTGTTCGTGCGCAGCGCCAGAGGCATGCTGCCGACGCCGCGGGCGCAAGCGCTGATGACCGACCTGCAGCCGCTGATGGAAAACCTGCATTCGGCGATGTTTGGCGCCGGGGAGTTCGTCCCGGCGCGCGCGCAGCAGCTTTTTCGCATCGGCCTCAGCGACTGGAGCGAACACTGGCTGATGCCCCCGCTGTTACCCGGGATGATGCAGGAAGCGCCCGGGGTCTCACTGCAGTCGATAGCCGCCGACCCCTTCCAGGTTCGCCAGCTGCTGGAGGAGGAGCGCATTGATGTCGCGGTGTCCCTCAACAAACAGAGCCGCGGGGAGGTGGTCAGCGAGCCGGTGATGACCATGGGAGTCACCACCCTGTGGTCGCCGCAGCAGATCCCCTGTCGCGGGCCGCTATCGGTGAGCGACTTTGTCGCCTGGGAACACGTGATGGTGGCCTATCGTGAAACCGGCCACGGGGAAATAGACCGCCAGCTCGCCAGCCAGGGGCTCGCGCGGCGCGTGCGCTTTGCCACGCAGAATTTCTCCACCTTTCCCCTGCTGCTGACCACCCTGCCGCTGTTCGCCACCGTCCCGCAGGGGCTGGCGCAGCGCTGGCAGGCGCAGTACGCGTTGCGTGCAGACGCCCCGCCGGTAGCCTACCCGGAATTTACGCTGTGCATTTTGCGGCACAAACGCCGGGCGCAGGATCCGGCGCTGAACTGGCTAGTGACGAAGTTAAAACAGGCCATGCGCGGTCAATAACCGGGCCGATGCCCGGCATCAGGCCTCGCTGAGCGGGGGTTGCAGAACGCGCCTGCTCCAGTCATAAAACGCGCGCACCGCCGGCGGCAGATAGCGGTTTTGCGGATAGACCAGCGACAAGTGAAGATCAGAAGCGGCCTGCTCCAGACAGGCGACCAGTGCGCCGCTCTGCAGATAAGGTTGCGCCAGATAGCTGGCGACGCGGATCAGGCCCAGCCCCTGAACGCCGGCCTGGATATAGGCATCGGTATCGTCGACCACCAGCGTCTCCTGCATACGGATCGCGCAGTCGCCGTCATCGAGGGAGAAAAGCCAGTCGATGGTCCGCCCGGTACGGTGGTTCAGGTAGCCCACTGCCCGGTGGTGGTGCAGATCGTCGATGCCCTGCGGCCGGCCGTGGGCCGCGAGCCAGGCTGGCGCGGCGAGGACCATCCAGCGGTAGCGGGCCAGAGGACGCGCCACCAGGGTGGTGGAATCTTCGATCCGCCCGGTACGGATCACGCAGTCATACCCCTCCTGGATAATATCTTCCACGTTGTCGCTTGAGCAGAGGATCAGCTCCAGGTCGGGATACTGCTGCAAAAACTCGCCGATCCTTGGCAGAATGCAGTGGCGGGCAAGGGATTGCGGCATCCCCACCTTGAACCGCCCGGCGGGCTGAGCCGAGCGCCCGGGAAAGGAGGCTTCCATCGCCGCCATCTCGGCCAGTAGCCTTTTACACTCCTCGTAGTACCGGCGCCCCTCCGCCGTCACGCTGAGCTTGCGGGTGGTGCGCTGAAGAAGCTGCGCCCCAAGCCAGGCTTCCAGCTCCTTCACTACCCGAGACACCGTGGAGCGCGGTTGCCCGAGCACCTCCGCCGCACGGGCGAAGCTGTGGGCATCCACAACAGCAACATACAACTGCATGGCATCCAGTCTGTCCATTTCGTACTCCCCCGGCAATTATTATCCCATTATCACGAACAGTCTAACCCGAAATCCTGTTCTTATCGAATGATGCCCGCCCCCCTACACTGAGCCTGTAGCCAGTCAGTACAAGGCTTAACTGAGCAAGGAGTCAAAATGAAAACTGATAATCTTAATCATGAGGAAAAGGTATTGGTGCTGGGAGCGGGACAACTGGGCACCGCCGTTCTCAATGCGCTGGTGCCTGCGGTGATCCAGCGCCAGGGCACGGTATCGGTTATCGTCTCGCCGGCGGCCTGGGATGAAACCGGCCAGCTGCGATCGGCAAGCCATCAGGCGCTGGCCGACGCCGGGGCCACTTTTCTCGCCGTCGACATCGCCGGTAGCGCTATGGAGACACTGGCCGGTCAGTTTCGCGGATTCACCACCGTGATTAACTGCATGGGGTTTGTCGCCGGTCCGGGGACACAGCTGAAAATTACCCGCGCGGTGCTGGCGGCCGGGGTACCCCGCTATTTTCCCTGGCAGTTTGGCGTCAATTACGATGTGGTCGGCAAAGGCAGCGGCCAGCCGGTCTGGGACGAGCAGTACGATGTCCGGACCCTGCTGCGCGCACAGCAGGCCACGGAATGGGTCATTGTCTCCACCGGGATGTTTACCAGCTTTCTCTTCGAGCCAGACTTCGATGTGGTGAATTTATCCAACCGAACCCTTCACGCTCTTGGCAGCTGGGATACCCAGGTGACCGTCACTTCGCCGGCGGATATTGGCCGCCTGACCACGGCGATTTATCTGCATCAGCCGCGGATTGCCAACGAAGTGGTGTTTGTTGCCGGCGAGACGATCTCTTACCGCCAGCTGGCGGATACCGTGGAGCGCGTAACACAGCAGACGTTCAGCAAAGCCGTCCACACCCTGCCCGCCCTGCTGGAGCAGCTGCGGGCGGACCCGGAGAACACCATGCTGCGCTATCGCGCCGCCTTCGCCCGGGGCGTCGGCATGTGGTGGCCGATGGAGGATACCTGGAATGCCCGGCATCACCTGCCGACCCAGAACATTGCCGGCTGGCTGCAGGCCGCGCGCTGATTTTCTCTCACAGGACAGAATGAAGATGAAAAAGTTGATTCCACTGATCGTAGTGAGTTGTCTGCTGCCCCTGGCGGCAAATGCCAGGACCATCACCGCCACCGGCGATACCCTGGACCATGCGGAGAGCAAAATCCGCCAGCAGGCCGCCCGCGAGGGTGCGACCGCCTATCGCATTACTGAAGCGCGAATGGGCAACAAAGTGCATATCACGGCGAAAATCACGGACTAAACCACCGGCGCCAGGCTCAGGGACGAGCTACCGCTGTCGCTTGCCCGCGCACCAGGTCAGGCGCTCATTTTTTCCCGCCGACGATCGCGGCCCGGCGGCGCGCCGTACAGGCGAGCGTATTCCCGGGTAAACTGCGACACGCTGAGATAGCCCACCTCCCCGGCAGCCTGCGCAATGCTCATCCCTTCCGCCAGCATCAGGCGGCGGGCGTGGATCAGGCGCAACTGCTTCTGAAACTGCAGCGGCGACAGCGTGGTCATGGCGCGGAAATGACGGTGAAAGACAGAGACGCTCATCCCGGCGGCGTCGGCCAGCGCGTCGACGCTGACGGGCTGCATAAAATCCCGGCGCAGCATCGCCACCGCCCGGCGGATCCGCGCCGAATGGCTGTCTACGGCGCCCAGCGCCCGAATGGCCGGCCCATGGACACTCTGCAACAGCCAGTAATGCAGCTCCCGCCGCAGACCTTCCCCCAGCACCGCCAGCGCCCCCGGTTGATCAAACAGCCTTGCCAGCCGGTAAGCGGCGTCTGTCACATCGGCATTCATCGGTTCGATACCGACGCGGGGCGCCTCATCCGGCCCTGACGGCCCGGCCTCCTGCAGCTCGCGCAGGATAGCCAGGTCCAGCTCCAGCACCAGCGCGTAATAGGGAAAACGCTGACTGGCCTCGGTGATCTGGCTGGTGGTGGGGACATCCGCGGCAATCACCATCGCCTCGCCCGGGCCATAGTCAAAGCTCGCCAGACCGGTGGTCACGCTCTTACGCCCCTGGAGCAGCATGGCCACCAGCGGCCTGGCGATAGCCGCCTGTAAATCGCCAGGATGGAGGGCCCGCACCAGGGTGATGCCGGGAACCGGGGTAACCGCCACCCCGCTGCTATCGACATGAGCATCGGCAAACCGGCGGCAGAGATCAAACAGGGCGTCGCGCATAAGATCCTTTCAGGCAAGTTTTAAAGCCTGAGTATGCGCTATTTCCCGGGGAAAGGGAGTGAATGGAGAGAAATGGGCAAAAAATAACAAGGATTGGGCAACCCGACCTGACGCGCGGCCCCTATTGTAGAGCCTCAACATACCAGAGAGGACCGAACATGACTAAGATTGCACTTATTACCGGCGCCAACCGCGGCCTTGGCCGTCAGACCGCACTGGATATCGCCCGCCAGGGTGGGGATATCATCGTCACCTGCCGTGGCAATCTCGAACAGGCGGAAGGGGTGGTCGCGGACATCCGCGCCCTGGGTCGCAAGGCCATCGCCCTGCCGCTGGATATGGCGCAAACCGCCAGTTTCCCGGCCTTCGCCGACAGCCTGAGCGCTGCGCTGGCCAGCGTCTGGGGGCGGGTCACCTTCGACCATCTGATCAATAACGCCGGACACGGCGAATTTGCCTCGCTGGCCGAAACGCGCGAAGCGCAGTTCGACGGGCTGTTTAACGTCCACGTTAAGGGGGTATTTTTCCTCGTACAAACCCTGCTGCCGCTGCTGGCGGACGGCGGACGGATCGTTAACTTTTCTTCCGGGCTGACCCGCGTCTCCTATCCTGGCTTCTCCGCCTACGCCGCGGCCAAAGCGGCTGTGGAGATGCTGAGCGTGTATATGGCCCGCGAGCTGGGCGGGCGCGGCATCACCGTCAATACCATCGCCCCCGGCGCTATCGCCACCGATTTTGGCGGTGGGCTGGTGCGGGACGACGCAGGGGTTAACGCGCAGTTTGCCGCCATGACGGCGCTGGGACGGGTGGGCGTTCCTGAGGATATTGGGCCGATGATCGCCAGCCTGCTGCGCGACGATAACCGCTGGGTGACCGCCCAGCGGATCGAGGTGTCGGGCGGACAAACCATCTGACGACTCAGGCTGGCAGGATGCGCTCCAGCGCCAGGCCTGCCAGCCGCACGGTCTCCAGAAGACGCGGCAGGCTATCCCCTTCCCGCGCTTTCGCCGACAGGCCAAGCATCAGTGTATCCATATAGTCAGTCACCCGCAGCGCGTCCTGCGGGTGATGGCGGGCGATATACTGCTGGATTTTGGCTCTTGCCGCAGCATGCCATTCGCCTGCCGCCACCCGGGCGTCGGCATCCTGACAATGCCCCCCCTCCAGCACCAGACAGCCGGCGGCGGCCGGATCGGCCACATAGCGGCGAGCCGCCTCCTGCAGCACGGCGATGAGCGACGCCGCCACCGGCTGGTCGTCTCGCAGCAGGGCGTCGATGGGAATGGCCCCGGTCTGGCTGTAGCGCTGCAGGACGCGGGTATACAGCCCGAGCTTGCTGCCGAAAGCGGCATAAAAACTCGGGGGATTGATACCGAAAGCCTGGGTCAGATCGGCCACGCTCACCGCGTCGTAGCCTCGCGCGTGAAAGAGGCGTTGCGCCGTTTCAATGGCCTGTTCCGCATCAAACTGGCGAGGACGTCCCGGAGTACGCCCTTGTTTTGTAGTGGTCACTATATTAATCCTTGACAGCCTGTTTTGCCGCAGCATATTGTAATCATCACTACAATATCATGAGGTACGGGATATGACAGCATTTCACAACAAATCAGTGCTGGTTTTAGGCGGGAGTCGGGGAATTGGCGCGGCGATCGTCAGGCGTTTTGTCGCCGATGGCGCATCGGTGGTGTTTAGCTATTCCGGTTCGCCGGAAGCGGCCGAGCGGCTGGCGGCGGAGACCGGCAGCACGGCGGTGCAAGCGGACAGCGCCGATCGCGATGCGGTGATAAGCCTGGTCCGCGACAGCGGCCCGCTGGACGTGTTAGTGGTCAATGCCGGGATCGCGATTTTCGGTGACGCTCTCGAGCAGGACAGCGATGCCATCGATCGCCTGTTCCGCATCAATATTCATGCCCCCTACCATGCCTCCGTGGAAGCGGCGCGCCGGATGCCGGAAGGCGGGCGCATTATTGTCATCGGTTCGGTTAATGGCGATCGCATGCCGGTGCCTGGGATGGCGGCCTATGCGGTCAGTAAATCGGCCCTGCAGGGGCTGGCGCGCGGCCTGGCGCGGGATTTTGGCCCGCGCGGCATCACGGTCAACGTCGTCCAGCCCGGCCCTGTTGATACCGACGCCAACCCGGAGAACGGCCCGATGAAGGAGCTGATGCACAGCTTTATGGCCATTAAGCGTCATGGCCGCCCGGAAGAGGTGGCGGGAATGGTGGCGTGGCTGGCCGGTCCGGAGGCGTCGTTTGTCACTGGCGCCATGCACACCATCGACGGCGCGTTTGGCGCCTGATACTCCAGGGCGGCGGCGCGCGCTTTGCACCGCCGCCGCGGTGATGTCATGGCCTGTCAGGGATCATCAGGCCAGACTGTCGACCGCCATAAAAAAGCGATCTTCGGTAAGCATCAGCCGCACTTCCGGGGACTGGTGCGCCTTGCGGATCATCCAGCCATCCTCCGGGGCCAGGCTCAGATAAAACATCTCCCGGGATCCCGCGCCGCCGGGTGTCTCGAGACTCAGCGTCACGATCCCCTTTTCCACGCCATCCAACAGCTGCTGTGGCACGATATTGACGCTACGTTCGCCGTTTTGCAGGCGGATGGTCGGGATATCGTAGCGGCAGATGCCGCTGTTGAGGCTGTAGCCAAGAGTGCTCAGGTCGTGGAGATGGCGGGTCGAAATCACCACCTCGATACCGGTTCCATCAAACCACTGACTTATCTGCTGAGCCAGCGCCGCCATTTGCTGGCGAAACCTGGCGATATCCGCGGCGGCCGACCCGTCGAGGGCCGCTGTCCGCTGCGGATTTTGCTGTTGCTGCAGTTTCTTAAAAAAACGTTCCCTCGCTGTCACGTTATCTCCCTGTGCTGTGGTGAAGATGGTTATCGCCCGTTCGCTGGTTACGAAGATTGAGGGCGAACTGGCGCGATGGCCCCGCCACAAATGTTTGTTTTCGACGTTACTTCGCCGCTTCAGGCCTGAGCCGTAGCTGGTTGTGTTCGGCGGTCAAAATGCGCGGCTTGTCCGGATCCAATTCCTCACGCGCCAGCACCTGCTTCCAGGTATTCCTGTCTGTGTCCGGATGGCGGAACAGGCCGACAACCGCCACGAACGTCGCCTCCGCTTCCAGCGGCATATTCAGACTGGCACCCCCTCCGGGACTGATCACCACATCGCGACTGGCGAGGAGATCGGCGGCGAGCAGAATATCCCCCTCCTCCAGCAGCTGCTGATAAACCAGCCGGTCAAAGGTCTGGCGATCTTTAAGCTGATAGATGCGCACCACCACCGGTTCAGAGAGCGAGTGATTCTCTCTGGCATCGGTGTTGAGCGCTTCACGCGCGGTAAAGTCCAGATGCAGCGTATTAATTTGCTTATAAAAAACGGCGTTGAAGGCAGTTTTGGTCCCCTCCGAGACGCGCTGAGTGAGCCCGCACCCGCTCAGACAAAGTGCAAGCAAGGGCAGCAGGCAGGCTGTTTTAGTCAAACTTGTACGTAACACGTCGGTTTCCTTGTAGAAAGGTGGCAGGCTGCAGGCCCGTATAGGTACCCAGCTCGGTGGTAAAGGTCTGAGGAATATCGTCCTGACTCTCGCCCTCCCCCACACCCAGCACGCCGTTCATACCGAGCCAGAACGGCTCGTCCCCCAGCGGTGGGACAGCCAGCAGTCGGGTCGGCGCGGTCAGGGTGATGTTGGCCCGGAATCGCCAGCCGAGGTATACCCGCAGCAGGATGAGAAAGTCCCGAAACAGCGGGCCGTCAGGCTTCCAGCCCTGCGCCTCCGCGGGATTGTCGGTGGTAAGGGCGACGAGGAGCTGGCTGCTGGCGTCCGTCGCTTCGTCACCCAGCGGCGTATTGCCGTCCAGTAAGAAGTCATCATCGCCGTAAAACCCCAGCGGCTGGCTGATCGCCACCGGACGCAGGCTATACGGGCTCACCCTGACGGTGGTCTCCGGGGCCAGCAGGGTGACCAGCGCCTGGATCCCCTGCTGGGTTTTGCCAGGCTGACGCAGCACGCCAGTTAGCGCCAGAAAGCGCGACGCCGGCGAGGCGATATGTTGCGTCGTGCCGGGGATGCCCAACCCCGCCAGGCCCAGCAGCGACTGCGAGAGACGATCGGTGCCGCCAGGCTCAAAGGTGGCGGGCCAGGAGTATTTCCGCCAGATGCGGTAAAACTGCGTCATGATCCGGTGGCTGAAGATATCCAGTAAGCCCTGCAGCGCTTCATGCCCTTCCCTGCGCTGGGCGATATCATCGAGATATGCCGTCGGGAGCGGCGAATCGACACCGTACAACCCCATAAAGGTGGTGCGAATGACCGGCGGCCCGCAGTCATCGGCCTCATCGTATTCCACGGCTCTGAGTTCGCTGGCCGGGAATCCCATCCCCGGATGCGGGTAAAAACGCACCGGATCGTCAGCCGGATGGCTGGTCGCCCCCATCAGCTGTTGGCCGGGACGCCGTTTTTCCAGAAGCTGGCAGAATCGGTAAAAATTGATCCGCGGCAGATCGGCCTCCAGCCGCGGGGTCAGCCGGGAATGCGTCGGCTGTGCTTCTCTTCCCATTCCAGTCGTTCTCCGGTTGGTTGCAGAATGATAATCAGGCGGTTGAACAAGTAGATGTCGGTGTAGAGCGCAAAGAAGCGGCTAAGCATCTCGCCAAACAGGCATATGTCGCCTCGTCCGGCAAAGCCGTGACTGTCGAGGGTGACTTCGATCTGCACGCCGCGCACCAGATGGCCCCGCGCAAAGCGCTCTGTTGCGCGGTGCTTCACGTCGAGGATGGCTTCCAGACGCCGACGATTCATCTCGCTGTCGGTCCATTCATACAGCGCCAGGGTGCCGCGCAGGACTTCAGCGTTGTCCATCAGGGAAAGAAAACTGCTGCCCAGATGGCTCAGCACCCGCCAGTGAAAACGATCCTGGGCGGGGGGATAGCACGGCAGCGTTGGTGCGCAGAGGTTACGCACCGCGACGCTGGCCGAAGTGGTTTTCATCACCGTATCAAGCACGGTGCTCTGCAGCGCGCGACGCGGCAGTTGGCCGTTAGTTCCGGTGAGGGTCAGCGACAGGCTTTCATCTTCCGGTACGGTATGATTATCAAAGGCTTCTCCGCCGACGATAAGCCAGGTGTTGTACAGCCCGGAGGGGCCACGGCGCACCCGGGTATGATAGTAATATTCCGCCGCGTCATGACGCATCATGCCGCCTTTGTGGCGAAAACTTGAGAACGGCGTGTAAACCTGCTGGTGCGAGGAGATCACGGAATCGACGGTGTAAATTTCGGTGTGGCCGTCCTGCACGCGCATCGGGCGCAGCGGGTATTCGGTCTGCAGGGAGTTGATGGTCAGCGGATCGGACTCCAGCGGAAAGAGGTTGATCACTGGCACGCAGTGCAGGCGCAGCTGCTTTTCGCTGAAGCGGAAGTCATGTTCCCAGCGTTCCGCCAGCACGACGTCGATTTCAAACCACGCCAGTCCGGCCGGTAAATCCACTGTCTCCAGTCCGCGCAGGTCGATGAACATGAACTTTTCGCGGAAGGTAAAATACTCCAGCAGCAGCTGATAACCGCGAAAACTGCGGCCATCTTCAGGCCAGAGGCCGTCATCCTCGCCAAATCCCAGCGCGCTGAAATACCCGTCCAGCGGCCTTCTGTCCACCTCATCGGGCATGCGCAGCCACATCCGGGCCACATTGAGGGTAAAGGCCTCGTGCATGGCGCAGGCCAGCGGCGCATCGGCGTTGCAGTAGAGCGGGATATGGCTGAGATCGACCCGGCTCCAGTCCGTCAGCTGGCTGCAGTTAAAGCGCAGCGTGATCACCGACCGGCCATCCGTATCAGTGGCCAGCTGGACACGCTCAAGGGATAACGGCTGCAGAGCGATCGCTTTGGTGATGGTGTACCGGCAGCGCGTGCCCTTTTCACCGATCGGCCGGGAAAGCACTTCAAAGCCTTTAGCCATCGTCATCGGCTCTTTCATTTCCGGCCAGTCGGGGGTGAATTCCACGACCGACATCGAGGGAATGGTACGTAAATAATGTGGCCACAGCAGACTGACCACGCCTTCGGTCAGCTCAGGCAGATCGTCATCGAGTTTCTCGCGCATGCGGCCCATCAGGAAGGCAAAACCTTCAAACAGGCGCTCGACAAAGGGGTCGCGGGCGCCCGCTTTGTCGAGATTGAGCATTGCCGCCTGCTCAGGATGAGCGCGGGCAAACTCTTCACCCGCTTCCAGCAGGTAGCGCATTTCAGCGTCGTAATAACGCAGGGTTAAATCGTCCATAAATTAATATTGATTTCCTTTCAATCATCAGATTTTGAAACAGGCATCTAAAAAATAACCTTTATAACACCTGAATTAATACTTATAATTAAATGCCTTTATTTTTTTAAAACACTTATTGCTTGAACCATTTTTAATCGCACCCTTAAAAAAATCATCTTTTATATAAATCGATGCGTAGCACACGCCCTCTTTTGAAGAAAGAATAAAATTTTGACCACCGCTACCTGCAGCGTTATATTCGTATTGACCACCAACCCTCCAACCAATGTCAAGCGCTGCATCTTTCCTAATCAGAGATGTAAACGAAGCTTTAATCTTAACTCTTTTTCCAGGTGCTATAATTTCAGGCTTTGATCGTACTATGCGCGCGACTTCGTCAGGCTCAGGTTCGACATTATATACACTCTCACCTGCATACACGAATATAGTTTCATTAGTGTTATTTATAATAACAACAACTGGCCTTATCGGAATAAAATGAGCGACAAGGACTAACACCACCATAAATAATGCAATACCCGTTAACGTTTTTATTTTTTTCAAAATGATGAGTCACTTTTTTCTGGATTATCTGTATTCCAGCACCAATGATTTTCTCTTGAGTGAGGAAGGTGCGCGCCAGGTGTTGTTTCTAAAACGCAAAGAATATTATCTGCCGTCAACGTCTCAGCAAATTTCCCATGTTCATAAAATAGATTAAACCCTATTTTCATGCTAGTAATGTCATCCATGGTATCATCCCCCATTGCACCTGGCGTCATGTTTTGTTCCCAAGTGGACCCTTTCAAGAGAATTGCTTCAGAAAAACCGACACTACGTCCAACATAACCATAATGTATGTTTGACCAAACATCATAAAAATAATCATGCTGTTTGAATTTATGATAATAAGACTTTGATGATTTTCCTTTCCTGGGAAGTGGTCGTGCTACTGCAACGGATGAAAACAGATCGCGGATCTTCGGTTTATGATCCCAGATTGAACCTGTTTTCACGGTCTGATACCAAATAGCCATTGCAGCAAGTAAATCTGCTTTAGGGGGCGGACCCAGCCTTGCATAAAAGGGAAGTTTATTCCATTCAGTAAGTCTTTTTATTAAAAAATCTTCGTCAATTAAATATCGTATTGTTTCTGCCGTATCGCTTCTGACATTCGCCTTTATTTCACTTAGTATATATTCTGCAACTTTAATCGCCCCATCTGTGTGAGTACACTGTCGTTCAGTCTTATTTTCTGGATGAAGATTCTTGTAGGGTTCCTGTAAAGATGCCATAAGCCCATCGAGTGAAAATAAAGTAGTTATGCACTCACCTCCTTTCTCATAAGTATCATTCATCATTGATGGAATAAACTTCGCCTTACAGGGGCAAGTACTACAGCTGTCGAGGGTTCCGGCCATTCGCCGGCCGTGAATGGTATCGTTGTCGATGCCACCGGCAATCTTGTATAGCCCCGCGTGCTTTCCGCAAGTGACGCTGTCCTGCTCCCGGACAACAGGTTTATCAAACAGAGTGTGATCTTCTGCGCCTGTAGTGATTCTTCCGCCGCAGGTCGTTCTGTCTCCCTGTACCAGATAAAAACCTTTTGCTGCCATACGTTCTCCTTAGTGTCAGTGTCAGTTTCCGTTCTGTTAGCCGCAAAGCACCGCGCTACTGGCTGGATCGAGCGCAATCAGACCTGCCAGCAATTGATCCATCTCCGGTTGCAACCGTAATTTTTCACTCTCGCTGCGCGTAGCTTTCATGCGCAGTAGCCTGAGCCGTCGCGATTTAATCTCGAACAACAGAGCTGGGATCCACTGCGTGAGGGTGATTGATCCCGCCGTATCGTCGAGTTCTCGCAGCAGATAGAGCGCGAGGTCATTCTTCCCCTTTTGTTCGGCCACGCGGGCCATCAGCAGGCGCAACAGCCATTTTTCTTTAGTGGATTCCGTGCCCGGGCGCGTCTGAATCCAGTGGAGTGCAGCATCGAGACCGTCAGTGTCAGCTTTCTCAAGCGCTTCAGGTTCAAGTGCCAGAATGTCGTTATCAGCGCCGCTGGCAGCCGATACTGGCTCATCCTGCCAGACGGACATATCGTCAAGTACACTCTGATTTATCCAGTTCAGCGTGACCTCATCGGCAAAGGGTGTGCCGTCGTTAAAAGCTAATGTTTCAAGCCCGGTGAGACGGCGCAGCAATCCTTTCAGATCGGCAATGATAATATCGGCCAGTACATCCTGACCCGACCTCGCCAGCGCCTGATGGATATACCATTGCAGGTCAAGCCAGAGGTGGTTAGCGCCACGTGAGAAGGTACTGTCCGCCTGTTCCAGTATCTCCGACCAGCTCTGTTGCAGGTACAGCCGCTTGAGCATGGCCCGCTGATCTGCTCTGGGAGGCTCGATACGTGTTTTTCCTTCAGCATCAGGCGCAGGGATGATTGTCAGGGTGTCATGACGAAGGCTTTTCATTAGCCGATGTGCGGCAAGCCAGCCATCGGGTTGAACGCGCAGGTATGCTGTCAGGGTTCGCGCCTGGGCCAGCAGATCCTGACCGGAGGTGATGTTACTGAGAACCGGCGCTTCGTATTCAGCCGTGCGGGAAGCAGTTTGAGCCAGCCCCCGGTTTCCGACGTTCTGCGGCACCACTGCATCGACTCCCCCGCCCTTTATCAAACGAGACTCCAGTGCGCCCCAGAGTGCTTGCAGATCTGGCCGTGATGTTTCTGGTTCTGTCGTCAGACAATCATCAATGAGAAGCAGCGCGCCGACGGTACGCCTTGCGTCCTCCCGCACAACTTCTGGAAAAAGTGAAAGACTGTCTAAGATACGAGTACCCGCCAGCCACTCGAGGGCTGCTTTGCGGCTACGGTCGCGCTGCGGATAAAGCTGCATACTATATCGTTGCAGCAAGCCTGCCAGCAGCTCCAGCCCATCGGCCAAGCCAGCTTCCCCGTCCTGGTGCAAACGGGCCCAGCAGTAATAGGTAACAATCCGGATATCTTTTGTTGTTGCCAGTAACTGTCCAGCCAACTGGCAAATCAGTTCGGTATCGACACCGGAGATCTTATTGACCTCCTCGCGGATACGCTGAAAATCATCGTCATAGCTCGGATCGTCCCCGGTTGGCTGGGTGTCACTGATTGGCGCAAGCCAGGACTGCCACTGCGCCTGGCGTGACCGGGCCTGCTGGCGCAGTACGCTTTCATCCAACTGACTGGCGGCAACCAGATTTTGTAAAATGCTCATAATTCCATCTCATCCATGTCACTATTCCCTCCCCCCGTCGTCAGGGCCTGTGCGCTCTCAGCCGCATCGACACTAAAAATCTGATCCGGCAGGGTCAATCCGCGCAGCGCCAGAAGCACCAGCGGGCCGCTCCCAAGCTGGGAGCGCAATACCCACTGCAGGGTGCGGCCATCCGGAGCGGTGAAGCTCATCATCCACTGGCTGCGTTCGAGCTGCTGGCGCTTACCCTGCTCCAGCCAGCGAATAAAGCCCCAGGTACCGCTGTAGTCACCAAACAGGCGCGTGCCCGCATTGACGGTGGTCCAGGTCAGCAGAGTGCCGGGTTTATACGTCTCCCCCGGCCAGCGGAAAGTCTGCCAGTCGGCCATCTGATTGAAATAGCGCAATTTTTGGCCGTCTATCGTCAGCTGTGTCTCCACAACCTCCGGGGCAGGCCTGGCCTGTAACTCAAAGCTGATCCCCTGGCTGCCGTCGGTAAAAAGAATATCGGACAGCTGGCTTAGCTGGTTGATGGTGCGCAGGAAGGCAGGATTAAAGACCAGACCGTGACTGTTGACCTTATCCGGCACCCACTGACTGCCTTCTTTATGCAGGACACCGTTCAGCTCCGTCGTGAGAAAACGTTCGATCCGCCCGCTGTCCTTGCGCACAAACTCAGCCAGCATCGGCAGCGAGGCGTCACTTTTGCTGGCGGCAAACGGAAAGCGTCCGTCAAAGGCGGTGTGCCAGTTGGCGACCACCGAGCGGCGCCATTTATCATTCAGACTGGCCGCCGACGGCAGAAGCACGGTTTCCCATGCCTGGGTCAGCGGTTGCACAAACAGAGTGTTGCCGAAGCCACTCCACTCTTCGCCAAGGCTTGCCGAAATCAGGCTACCGTACTGTTGCGTGTCGGTCAGGTCGACGCTTTTCCCCTGGAAGACGGTCTGCGCCAGGGTCTGCATCATCTCCTGCGGATCGGAGGCATTCGCAACCTGCTGCAGGCGCAGGCGCAGGCGGGTGATCCGAGTCAGATAGGTTTGCAGGCTCAGGGTGCTATCGGCCGACATGACGTTGCTGCCCGTGTTTTTCCCCATCAGCTGGAGCAGTGGGCCGAACGTGTCATCCAGAGGCCCCTGCGGGCCGGCAGCCGACTGGTCGATGACCGGCTTGTCTTTCCCGCCCACCAGATCCCTGGCCGATTTAATAAGGCTGTCCGACAGCCCCTCCTTTTGTTGCCCCGCCTGCCCCTGCCAGGCAAGGGTATTCATCAGGGCAATCAGCGGTGACTGACGGACATCGCTTATCAGCGTGAGCTGGTCGGTAACATCGGCGATATTGGTCGCCGGATTAAGTCGCAGACTGTTGAGAAAATTCAGCCAGCTGCCGGCGAAATCGGTGAAGTAGCGTCGGGTCAGACGCGCTTTCAGCGCCTCCGGCGACAGGTCTGTCGACACCGTTTTGCGCGAATCGCTCAGCACCCAGTCGATTTCTTCCCGGCGCGAGCTGGCTGCCTTATCAATGGCCTGCTGAATGCCGCCTTCCCATGCCTGGCGGGTAAACATCCCCGGGACCACTTCATCGGTGGTAAACAGGCGGCGCGCATCGGTGCCACTGGTCATGTCTTCCAGCGACACATCGGCAAAATTACGACGCACGGATTTAAGCATGTTCTCATATAAGGTGCTTTCGGCATTGCGGCGACCTAGCTGCTGTAACAGAACCTGGCGGCTCTGACTTACCCGTTGCGCATCCGGAGTTATCTTCCATTCAGGCCGTTCGGCCAGCAAGGAGAGATAAAAGGCCCACAAATCCGGCGCCAGACTTTGCCACAGACCGGTCGAGATCCCCATTCGCGTCGGCTGGACCGTTTTCATGGTCTGCGCGAAAAATGCGCCATCGGCTTTATCCGGACGAGCCATCATCAGCCAGGCTTTCAGCTGGTCATAGCCCGGTTTCGCCAGCTGGGCTCGTTGGTCGCTGTTGGGGGCGGAGTTGACCAGCGCACTGAGCGCCTGCTGCAACGCGGCATTGGCCGGGTCACGTATCAGGCGATGATTCGCCACACCGTACCAGGGCAGGACGGCGTCTAATAGTTGCTGATGATGATCCAGGCCAAAACGCCGATACCAGGGAGCCCCCTTCTGTCCATCGTGCACAAGACGGCCGGCCTCATTGCGCAGGGCATGGAGGGCCGTCAGTTGATAGTCAGAAACAGAGGGGTGGGCCACCAGGTCGCGGGCTTTTCCCGCTACCGAAGCAATCTGACTGTAATTGAGGGCAAAGGAGAGCAGCAGTCCCGCCGCCCACAGGCCGAGGGTGGCCTGCAGTGTCCAGGCCAGCGTCTGTTCCCACGCCATACCGACACGGTGGCCACGTACACGGGTGCAGTCATCCACAATGCCCTGCCAGGTGGCGGGCAGCGTCAGGAGATGAGGCTGGCCCGCAGGCAGGGCATCAGCTTCCTGATACGGATCCACGGCGCGAGGTTCTGGCAGGCTAAACATCAGGCCACGCAGCGCAAGCCGCTGCCGCGAGGCGGTCAGCCACGGCGCCAGCTGCCAGCGCCATTGCGCGATCCCTCCGTCGATAAGTCGCTGCCCCAGACGCAGCAGGAAGTCGTGGCGGGTCTCCTCCGCGATCTGGCGCATCCCCTGCTCCCGCAGCGTGGGCAGCATCTGCGCAAGCTGACGGGCGACATCGTCCTCGGTAGCGCGTAACGGGAAGCTAACCCCTACCGCCTGCACCACGCGGTCAGCCTGCGACCACTCACTGTCGCACAGTTTCCACAGCCAGACCGGGGCGGCATAGCGCAGCAGTTCGCTGATTTTTTCCAGCCCACGCAGGTCGCTCTCACTTATCTGCGGCGTCAGGGTGAGAGACGACGGCATCACCCGCACAATTCCGTCCAGAGGACGACCGCGGCGCAGCTTGCGCAGCGCGGCGTATTGTTGGCGATCGGGTTCGGAGAGCAAGCTGCCGCCGTAAATCAGAACGGTACGCTGGCCCTCCAGCCAGCGCTGCTGACGCAGACCCGGTGCCAGTTGTTCGATTGCCGCCTCGTCGCCGGTGACTAAAAGCAGGCGGACTTTGCGTCGCCAGTGAATTCCAATTCGGGTTCGCAGATGGTCACGAATCCTGGCACACATCACCACTGCTGGAGAAACAGAGATGTTTTCACTCTCATCTTTTCTCTTATTGTCATCACCACGAGTGACATCCAGGAGAGCCTCAAACTCCTTTTTACCGGCACTGCGAGCTGTCCACAGGAGCATAACTAACATGATAAAGATACATCCGGTAATGCAGCACCCACCAATAAGCCAGTAATTCTGCTGCTGACTATCGCCCTCAAGTCCGGCCATGTCAGGATGTTTCCAGACGATAAATGTCATTGCAGCCAAGAGTAAAAAGAGAATGAATACGACTGAAAGATAGCGACCTTCCGCAGTTTTCGGTGCTAAAAGTAACTTCACAGATCCATCTCCTGTCTTGAAGCTATCGGGGTAATAAGCGTGCTCCATAGCACTTTCTGAGTGGTATCCCCGCAGATAATCATCTGCGGGGATTGTGTTTGTCGGGCGATTTCAGTGGCGGCAGCAATAGCCAGCCAGGGTGCAGCGGCTCCAGCATTCCCCATGGATATATCGAGTGAAATGACAGCCTCATCTTTTACGCACTGCGCAGGATGTGCATTCTGACATCCAATCGCTTCTGCACGTTGCTCACCTGTCATTCCAGCGAGCCATAAATTTTCCACCATATTTTCTTTTAGCGGGACGTTCCAGGCGGCCATCCTCATCCCCTCGCTCAGTTCACCTGATGGAGCAGCATCTGGCCGGTGTAGTAATGCGAGGGGGTCAAGCGCCTCTTGCGTTAGGCGGTTGCCAAGAAGTAGAGCAACAGCTGCTTCAGCAGTATTGTTTGTAACAATCGGATCAATCTGGAGGCCAACAATCAATAGCATTGCTTTATCTTTAATACGTTCATTTAACCAACGGTCAATTACACTAAGACCACTCCCTTCACCGTGTTCAACAGGAAAAGTGATATTGTTCTTTTGCCATGCCTCATCCCAGTAATGGCGAATGTTCTCCAAAGGCAGCGATGTTGTTACATCAAAAACTACTACTAATGGGCATTTATCAGGGATTTGTGTAAAAGGAATGTCTGCAATCATCTGCGAAAAAATATTTATTATCACGAATTCCATAGAATCCTGCGGGCTGGAAGAAATTTGGCTCATTCTGGCGCTTTCATTACCATCCCGGCCGACCTGTGAAACAATAATGCTGTCGTTATTTTGCATAGCAATAGCGGTATCTTTCTGAGCAACTGATGAGTGGCCGGTAATAAATGTTGCACTCAGCACTTGTAATGCACGCCGTGCCTTACGGGTTTCTCGAAGAATCCACTGTTCTCGCTGTTTGTCAAAAGCGTTTGCTTTGCTATCCTGTAAAGACCAAACAAGCAGACGAGAAGAAAGCAAGACACTCCATAAAGCAACAGGAAAACCTACAGCTAATCTCCAGAAGTACAGATTTTCAACATAACGCCCAAATATACGCATTATGATAATACTGACCGAAAGCATGACAACCAGAGCAACAAGCCAACGAGAGAATTTCAGAGGCTTAGGTCTGGGGTAGCGTTCTGGCAAATGTTTAAGTGTAAATGGCATTAATTTCCTCATGTTACAGGATGGCTAAATTAGCTTGATATGCAGACGAAACAAAATTTACCACATTATATTTCTCTCATTAGCAAACTCACACTTAAACATACGACCATCCTTTTGGTAACAAAACATAAATCAACGTGCTAGTTTACTTTTGTCGTTGAAACGGCCTTCCATTTTTTTCAGCATGTAATTTAACAGAGACTTGTCTTTTTTAATTATAATCTGGAATCGGAGGGTTTTCTCCACCACACCTACCATTTTCAACTATGATATTCTCTTCCCCTCGTAGTGCATATTTCAATCCATTTTATACGCGAAATACTTGACAGTAACTGGGTCTATCCCATCAATACATCCAATTTATAAGCAAATAAAACAGTGCCTTCGTCATTAGTAAAGCGACTGTTTATTTCAATTGATTCTTTTACCCCATTCACATTAATATCCATTTCATAGTCAATAATATAATCATTTGAAATGCAATCATCCTTACCCTTTGTCACCTGTTTTACAGATAAATGCTCTGCAGTATTATTCTGGTTGATTTCCTTTTTCATCACCAGTAAATGCTTACCAGAATTACCTTCCCACTTTGTAGAAAAGATTAGATTTTTAGTAAAAGTAGAATTTATTGGCTACAAAATAATATGCAACACAACCTAAAAAGCAGCAAGAACGCCGAATAATGATTCATCAACAACACCCTTAATTTATAGCGAGATGCTTACTTCAATACTCACAAGCTATTTTTGCAGCATAAATTTATTGGCAGCTTTGCAAGCTAAAGTTCCGTCGGGAAGAGAATCAAACAAAGAGGTAAAGTTATATAGGACTGTTTTCCCATTAACTTTCTTAAATTCAATAAAATACCCATAAGCACCATCATCATCACATTTTTTTCTAATAGACTCTGGTAGTGCAAAAGATACATTCCATACACACACTTTTTCATTTGGGAAAACTGCCGATGTGTTAACAAGATACTTTGATTTTTTGTCCACTCCCCAGCCATAGTAAACCTCAGATACATTGACAAGTGTACTGTATTTATTTTTGATAAGTAAATCACTTTCAACATAATGCCTCACTTCTTTTGAAGACATTTCAATCAACAACTTCTTATTGTTTTTTTTAAAAACCTCTCTTAGAGAATCTATATTTGAGTTATCCATACACTCTTCTGCCAGTACACAGGAGCTGTAACCAAGTAACAATGCTAAAACATAATAATACTTCACATCACCTCCAGTATTAAATTTTTATTTATCACCTTGTTCTTCCATCCTCGTTCGAGAGTAGATTGGCTCCAAGGCTTTCACGCAACTCTGCAATATTAGAAATCGCTGCTTCTCTCGAGCCAGAATTTATTATTTTTTGTGCATAAGAATAATATGAATCAGGTACATAGAACCCTATCAACTCATAATGTAACCGTCCATTGATATAAACTTGATATAATGGGTTTATTGTTACACTATCTCCCTGATTTCCGCCAAGCACACCTATTTCTCCATCCTCAAAAAGACAGTATATAAAAGCAACGTGCCCTTTCCAAGATCCTTTTTTCCGTAAAACGACTATTGCACCGTATATAGGTTGAGACACTTTTATAAAACTTTTATTTTTCGAGAAAGATTGAGAACTGGCGCTACCAGATGTTGAATATCCAGATTCTTTAAGGCAATAATTTACAAAAGAAGCACACCACGGATTAGAGTCACCAACCATGGATGACATATTAATGCCTGTCTTCTTATGGTAGTTTATTCCGCCATCGCCTTCCTTTACACGCCCCCATTTCCATCGAGTCTCTCCCTCCTCGAATGCAACCGCCATCCACGGAGCCTCTCGCTGATCATGAGGAAGTAACGCAATCGGATTACCGGAATTTTTTCCTCCGACTGATTCCAGCGTTTTTTTATTGGAATTTACTTCTTTGTTTTGTAGTTGTTTTTTACTCACTGTTTTTGAGGTTGGAGGATTAACTGCTGAGTTATCGGACTCGACCGCAGTATTGCTACCATTTTTTCTTATAGAAATTGATTGCCCCGGATATATTTTATTAGGGTCTGATATATTATTCTGACGCGCAATATCGTCAACATTCGCACCATTTTTTTCTGCGATCTTCGCCAGCGTGTCACCAGGTACAACGATATAGATTAAGGGGCTATTAGTTTTGGCACCATAAATCATCAAGTGTTGACCAGGGAAGATCTTACTCACATCTTTTATATTATTGTTTTTGGCAATTTCATCAGCACTTGTCTTATAACGTTTGGCAATTTTTGATAGAGAATCTCCTGGCATGACTATATACTCTATCGGTTTCAGAGCGCTCTTCTCACGTGGCACTTTGGGAGTCTCGGCAAGTGTTTTTGCAGAGAATTGAGAAAAATTTCGCGTGAGCAGTATATTCTTCGTTTCATCCCCAGCAACTGCTGAATAAACAACATCCTCTTTTCCAGCAGAATTAGTATATTTGACGACAATAACCATTCCTTGTTTCGTATGAATAATTGTCTTGAGCTTGCCGTAAGCGTCTGTTTTCCACTCGTAGCTAGTACTTTCTAGTGTTACCTTAAATGGCACATTAGCAACTGGGCGAGAGCCGTCTGAAACCGTCAAGTTTGTCACATACACCCATTTTTCAGTACCAGCCTTCAGGCCCCCTTCTTTTTTACTGATCGCATCCACAACTTTGCCGAATTCTTTATCATCCAAGTCAGATATTTTTTTATCTTTTGCAACGCCACTCTCTGAACTTATAAAGTTAGCATAAGCAACGGGATCATTGCCTGCGGTTTCAGGAGCATACTGCGACATCATCTCAGATATGGTGTCATTTTGATATTTTCGCCTCAATAATGCACATTTTTCACGCTCCCCAGCTTCAATGCTGGAAAAAATCGCAAATGTATTTTCTTTCGGATTATATACAGTACCGACACCTATTCGCCCTTTTTGCTTACTTGCATCAGGCAATGCCATAATATTTCCGGGGTTGTTAAATCTCCAGTTTAATGTCCCTGCAGTTTTTAGCAAACGAGTCCCATCACCAGCTTCGTACTCAACCGTCTTGGTTTCAAGATGGTATGTCGCTTTTATAAATCTCATACATCATCCTTTTTATTTTATTCTGTTGGCTGAAAGCTGGTGTCGTTTAATAAGACGGAAGTCATATGATAGCCTGTGACAGCAAGCATAACTTTTCCATCTACAATGACATGGTGATTAAGTAGATTGCGTTTAGTTTTATAATCGTCACCACTAACAATGAGCTGAATATTGCTATCCCAACCTTTTTGCTCAGTATTAGCATCAACCACGCACTTTAGCGGACTATTTATATGCAGGATCCAGTAGAGTAATTTTTCGTCATGCGCCCTATCTTCCCCCCAATTTGGGGGGCCGTAAAATATTTCTTCTTTCATTATTCCTGTGAGTACAATCTTATCCCCCTCTTTCAGGCATGCAGCATATACACCGAAGTTATAAAATAAGATAGCCAGACTCAACGTAAGTTTCATAAGCATACTTAACACTATCAACTATCCTTTGTTAAACTTAATAAAGTTGAAATCATTGATTCAGTCAATGCTGATGTTCTATCATCTTCAAAACCCACTTCACTTAAATAAAGATCGGCATCAGGTGCTTCATCCTCAAAATCCTCCATACTGTCGTCTTCAGTTGATGAGACAGAATGATCCTCTTTACTCCAAGTTTCTCGGCCAATGATTAAATTTAATGTATCGCTTTCAGGAAGTACTATTTTGGGGAAACGACCTGAACTGTCTACTGTTCCGGTAGACAGAATTTTTCCAGCGCTATCAGTAATACTGTACGGCTGATTTATCAGCCAGTTCATACTTTGGCTGACACTATCCGCACCTGGAAAAGCAAAACGTAAACTGTGCTCTCCAGGCTCCATTACAGGAAATACAGGCATTTTGACTTTTTCAGAAGCGCTTTCCTGACGCCCGTAATATCCTGCTTTCGTGCGATATTCGCCTGCAGTAGCAGATTCAATCGCATTTGCATCAAGTCTGATATAGCTCCCTCCACCATTCAAGGTCAGCTTCTTCTTCGCGATGATTTTGATTTCATCCTCCGTGCTGACAATGCTGATTTCCTTCCGGGCAAGCAGCGCCATCAGGTCATTCTGCGCCTGCATCTGTACCGGTCCCTGGTTCGCTATCAGCCTGATCCCAAGCTTTCGCACAAACACGCTCAGCGCACTGCCCACCCCGATGAACAGATTTTTCACCACGCTGACATCCGCATTCTTTCCGGCCGTGGCAATCAGGTTATGTCCGGCTGAGACCTGCAGGTGCTCCCCGCTGGTCAGCGCTATCCCCTCCGGCGCGCTGAGCAGCAGTACTGATTTTTTGAGGTCTGTCAGCTGCTGCTCCAGCAGGGTAATTTGCGCCTGGAGATCGGCCGGGTTCGCGGTCGCCTTCCGCGCGTCACCGGAGATGGACATCATCTGCTCCCGGGCTTCAGCCAGATTGCTGACCGCCGGCTCCATCGCCAGCACCTGCCCCTGAGCCTGCGCCTGTCCGTCCGCGCTGATAAATATCCCTTTCTGTGCCCGGATGGCGCCCCGGCTGTCGGTTCTCAGCTCAAAGCCTTCGCCGCGCTGCCGCTTCTCAGCATCCACGAGATGGCCGAGGTTCAGCTGGCTCTTGCCACCATACTCCGTCGACACCTTGATATGCTCTTTCCCGCGCTCGTCGTCGAGGCGGATTTTGTTGTTGGCCGGGGTGCGCAGGACGTTACGTTTGTCATTGCGGATGGTGACGTGGTCGCCGTGCGCCGAGTCGTGCAGCACGCCCGCGATATACGGCCGGTCAGGGTTACCGTCCTCAAAGCCAATCGCCACCTCCGTCCCCGCCAGCAGCGGCAGGTGCAGGCCGTAAGTGTCTCCGGCATACGGCCGCGACTGGCGGACCCACAGGCTCTCGAACCCGGTTTCCCAGCGCGCCCGGTCAAACAGCATATTCACCCGGTAGCGCCCGTGTTTGTCGATATGCCCGTAGGTGTCGTTTTCCCGGGTGCTGGTCACGCGGGCCGGCAGCGTCCCGGCCATCACCGGACGCGCGCCGGGCTCAGGTCGGTAGCCGACGTCCGGGCTGTCCGGTATGCCGGCGAACTCCACCGCAAAGTCGGCATCGCGCCGGGCGTGGCTGTGCATCGCCGTGATGAGCACGCCATCAGCAAATTCCCCGGCCACCTCCTCTCCGCCGGTGACTTTCAGCACCTGACCCGGGCAGAGCGTCGGGCAGCTGGTGGTGGCCTGCATCCGGGTCTGGCCGTTAAGATAACGCTCATGACGAAGGCGGGCGTAAAACGCCCCGGACTCCGGCGCCGGATGGCGGTCATGGACATTCCCCGCGGTCAGGTAGTTATCTCCCCAGTGGTAAGCCTCCCCGAAGGTGGTGGTCTCCCCGCGGGTGACATCCACCTGCGCGTTCATGTCCGCCGTCGCCTCGCGGTAGTTGTAGTCGCGGGTACTGACCTGCTGCTCCACGACGCGGAGGCGGCATGCCATCTCCCACACCGCGTCCACCCCGGCCGACTGCTGCCCGGACGGCGGGACCGAAGGCAGCGTCAGTCCCTTCTCATAGCCCTGCTGACTGTCGCAGAACTCAGCGACGTCGATGTGCAGCCGCGTGTCGGTGGTAAAGCGAAACCAGATCCCCACCTCACCCAGCAGCCGGGTGATAAAGCGCAGGTCATCCTCGCCGTACTGCATCACCTGCTCGCGTCGCGGATACGTTTTTGTCAGTGAGAACAGAAAATCCTGACCGCGCAGGCCGTGGCGCTCGCGGAGGATTTTTTCCACAATCTGCGGAACGGACTGGTCCTGGTAAATGCCGTTCTGGTGCGAGCGGTTAAGCAGCGCCAGGCGCGGCTGGAGCGTCAGCGCGTAGTGCGTTTCATCCCTGGAGGTACTGAGCCGTTCAAACCCCGTCACCACGCCCTGGATCACCCGCACGGGTTGCTGAACATTGATGCCGAAGCCCTGAGCCACCGGCGCCTGCAGCGTCAGGGAGGCTGCCTTCATCAGCATCATCTCTTTGCTGATGGCATGGTCTGCGCTGGTGAATTCGATACGGTAGCGGAACGGCTGGCTCAGGGCTTCATCGCCCTCAAACGCCAGCACATCAAGCCCGGCTTCACATCCTTTCACCGAAAGCAGGTGGTGGTTGTGGTTGAACAACAACGATTTCACGCTACTCATCGGCGATTGCCCCCTCGTCAAACGCCATCACGACGCCTTCCTCTTCGTGATACCCCAGCGTCACCTGGCGCGGTTTCTGCCCCGCCGCCATATGGCTCAATAGCTGCTGACTCAGCGCCGGCAGGATCTGCTGATTCAGCAGGCTGTCGACGTTGCGGGCGCCGGTGTCCGGCAGCAGGCAGGCCTCGGTCAGCGCGTCGAACAGGCTCTCGCTGAGGGTGGTGGTGATTCCGTAATGGCAAGCCAGACGCTGGCTCACCTGCCCGAGCTTCATCCCGACAATGGCGCGCAGCGCTGCCGCCGGCAGCGGACGGTAAATCACCGTCTGGAAGCGGGCCAGCAGCGCCGGCTGGAAGTGGCCGCGCAGCACCGGGCGCAGCAGCTCGTGCAGGTCTGATTCGCTGGCCTCCGGCTGTTCATCCAGCAACTGCATCAGGAGGTCGCTACCGAGGTTGGCGGTCATCAGGATCACGGTGTTGCGAAAGTCAATTTCACGCCCCTCGCCGTCGCGCATCACCCCCCGGTCGAAGACCTGATAGAACAGGTTCATCACATCGCGATGGGCCTTCTCCACCTCATCGAGCAGCACCACGCTGTAGGGGCGTTTGCGCACCGCCTCGGTCAGGATCCCGCCCTGGCCGTAGCCGACGTAGCCCGGCGGAGAACCCTTCAGCTGGCTGACGGTGTGCGGCTCCTGGTACTCGGAGAGATTGATGGTGATCAGCGCTTTCTCGCCGCCGAACAGCGCATCGGCCAGGGCGAGCGCCGTTTCCGTTTTGCCGGTGCCGCTCGGCCCGACCAGCAGGAACACCCCCTGCGGACCGTTCTCCGGCGTCAGGCCGGTTTTCGCGGCGCGCAGGCGCCGGGCAATAGCGCTCAGGGCCGCCTCCTGGCCAACCACCCGTTTGCCGAGACTCTCTTCCAGACTCAGCAGCTCCGTCTGCTCATCTTTCATTAGCGAGGAAAGCGGCACGCCGGTCCAGTCGGCAATCACCGTCGCCACGGTGCGGACGTCGACGTCCAGCCCGAGCAGCGGATTGCCCTGCTGGACAGCAATAAGCGCGGTTTGTAGATCGCTGATTTCCGCCTGGCGGGAGATATCGCGACGACAGGCCCGCAGCGCCTCCGTCAGCTGCAGCTCCTGACCATACTGAGTTTCGAGGGTATCCAGCGCCAGAATAAGGCGGATCTCCTCCTGCTCAATGGCCGCCAGCCGTTCGCCGTGGGCGCTGTTGCCCAGCGCAATATCTTCCAGCAGCGCCTGCTTCTCCATCGCCAGCGCGGTGAGCTGCGCCTTCATGCGAGTCAGCGGCTCAGGCACGGTATCAAGACTCATGCGCAGGCGGGCGGAAGCGGTGTCGAGTAAATCCACCGCTTTGTCCGGCAGCTGGCGGCCGGTGAGGTAGCGTCGTGACAACGTCACGGCGGCGCGCACCGCATCATCCGTGATATGCACCCCGTGGTGGTGGGCATAGCGGGGCTTCAGGCCGCGCAGCATCAGGCAGGCGGTGTCGTCGTCCGGCTCATCCACCTTGACCATCTGAAAGCGGCGCTCCAGCGCGGCGTCGCGCTCGAAGTACTGCTTGTATTCACTCCAGGTGGTGGCGGCGATGGTCCGCAGCTCGCCCCGGGCCAGCGCCGGCTTCAGCAGGTTGGCGGCATCCGCGCCGCCCGCCTGATTACCCGCGCCGATGATCGTGTGCGCCTCGTCGATAAACAGCAGCACTGGCGAAGGCGACTGCTGCACCGCCTCAATGATATTTTTCAGCCGCTGCTCAAACTCGCCTTTGACCCCGGCGCCGGCCTGCAGCAGACCGAGGTCGAGGGTGCGCACCGACACTGGCTTCAGCGCGTCGGGGACGTTGCCTTCGGCAATGCGCAGCGCCAGGCCTTCCACCAGCGCGGTCTTGCCCACACCCGGCTCGCCGACGAGGATCGGGTTGTTTTTACGCCGACGGGAGAGAATGTCCACCATCTGGCGGATTTCCGTGTCACGTCCGAACACCGGGTCAATCTGGCCGTCTCTGGCTTTGGCGGTGACGTCGAGCGTGAATTTGTCCAGCGCATTCTGCAGCGCCGGGTTGAGCCCATCAGCATTCAGTTCGCTGCCCGCAGGACGCCCCACAAATTCCACATCCCCGCCATGGCGCTGCGCCAGCGCCGCTTCCTGCAGCGCTGGCGGACGTTCGTCGGACTGGGCATCCAGTAAGGGGCGCAGGCGATCCAGCTGGCTCTGGCCCAGCGTTAACAGCGGCCACAGCCCATCGCACTGGATCAGATTCTGTTTTTCAACCAGCGCCATCAGCAGGTGAACACTGCGGATCTGCGCTTCGCCGCTGAGCGAGGCAATCAGCCAGGCCTCCTGCATCAGCCTCAGGATAGGATCAGAGAGCTGGGGACGATGACGTACCGAGCGCGGCTGTTTATCCAGCCAGCTCAGCAGATCCTGCCACAGCGCATCCATATCCCATTCATAGCGCCGCGCCAGCACCGTCAGATCGCCTTCCCCCTGTTCCAGCAGCTTGAGCAGCCAGTGCTCGGGCAGGATCTCGGCATGCGCCCGGGTCTGGCACAGGGAGGCCGCCCCCTCCATTGCGCGGGCACAGCAGGGATTAAGACGGCGTAACAGGCTGGCTGGATTTTCCATGAGATCCTCTCTTATTGGTTCCGAACACGCTACCGCCCGTCGCTGTTCCCGAACAGGAACCCCAAGCGCACAAGGTCAGGCAGACAGATTGTGTTTTTCTTTGCTGAGAACCCGCATCTCAGGCACTCAGCAAAAAACGGCGGGCAGAGAAACGCTGCCCGCATCAGGCGATAGTCCGCAATAAACCCCGGTCGCAGAGATAACAATGCGGCCGGGGTGAGCGAACGTCGC
Source organism: Klebsiella sp. K-Nf6 (assembly GCF_002806655.1). Taxonomy (NCBI): domain Bacteria; kingdom Pseudomonadati; phylum Pseudomonadota; class Gammaproteobacteria; order Enterobacterales; family Enterobacteriaceae; genus Klebsiella; species Klebsiella sp. K-Nf6. The sequence goes on from NZ_PIBN01000002.1 coordinate 317,371, forward strand.
CTGCGCGCCAGCGGCGCGAAATATGACGGGCAATTACGCGGTGGCGCGTTCGTTCCAGCTATCGGAGTGAATGATGTTGCCGTCTTTATAGGTCCAGGTGATCTTCTCGTAGCGCAGCTCAATCTGTTCCAGATGGTTGTGCTTCTCGTAGGCGGGGTCTTTGATGTCGTGCATCAGGGGATTCACTTTCACCACCTTGACGTTCTCAAGTTTGGTATTGAAATACTCCACTTCCTGGCCGGCATCGTTGATTCTGTACCACTTAAACTCGGCGGACTTCAGGGTCTGACCGGTGGTCACCGCCTTGTACAGGTAGGGGCTGGAGGAGTCGATCTCCTTGGTGAACAGGAACGGCGTATGAATACGCGTGCCGGTCAGTTTGCCGGTGTTGTTATCGGTCGGGATGTACAGGTTATGCTCCTGGGCCACCACTTCGATACTGCCTTCACGATCCTGAACGTCGACAGACCCTTTAATGTCCGCGCCGCCATCGTCTTTCAGCCAAAGATAAACAGGAATTGCCATGGAATTACTCTCCATTGTGTAGTGAAGCGCCATCATCCTGGGATGACGCAGAGGGTTGGTCCGGTAACCGGCAGGCGTCTACCTGCGGCACCAGACTGATTTCGACACGGCGGTTCAGCGCACGGCCTTCCGGCGTATCGTTTGTTGCAATTGGTCGGCTTTCGCCATAGCCCTGAACGGCAAAGCAGCTGTTCGGCACGTCGCCGGTATCGCGCATCCAGTCGCGGACCGATTCCGCGCGTTTCAGCGACAACAGCTGGTTGGCTTTTTCCTCACCCACGCTGTCGGTGTGGCCCGCCACCACGATCAGCCACCCGGGCCTGGCCTTAATGTCCACCAGCGAGTTGACCAGCCGCTTTGTCGAACCGGGCTTCAGTACCCATTTCCCGGTATCGAACAGCGACATGCTGTCAAGGCGGATGACGTTCGGCGCGACGCGCTGCACCGGCCTGGGCGGCGGTGGCGGCGGCACGTAACCGCGAATCGCCTCCAGCAGCGGCAGGCGAATCCGCTCCCCGCGATACAAGCCCAGACTCAGGCGCAGCGGGACACCGTTACGCGCCCAGCTATCCAGCAGCGCGGCATCTTCACGCAGCACCCTGACAGCGCTGGCTTTTGGCCGATAATCATCCATCGCAATCCGCTCATAACGGGCAATATCGACGCCCACGCGCTGCAGCAGCAGTCGATTGTTCCAGCCACTGCTGAGCAGCGCGGCGACAGCCGCAAGGGTGAAAATCGCGAGCGCCGCGCGCCAGGCCCTGCCTCGTGGCGTGAGTCCCCGTCCCGCCGGTAACTGCGGCAGGATGAATTCCGGCAATGCTGAAGCGTCTTCGGTGTCACTCTCGCCAGGCTGCCAGCCAGCTACCCGCGACAGGCCGCTATGTCGGGATAACCACGTCGTCCAGGCCGACGACGCCAGACTGCCAGGCAGCGAGGGCCCGAGGCCCCACAGCACGGCCGCTGGGGTCAGAGGTGGCAGGTCGGTATTCTCTTCCGTCAACACGGCATGGACGTGCTGTTCAAACCAGCCCATCAGGCTGTTCATCAGCACCTGCTGCTCCAGCGCGGCCGCCCCGCCGGCGCTTACCCAGGCCGGTACGGAACAGGGGGCGCAGGAGGGCTGCCAGACTTTCACCGCCTCACCCGGCATCGCCGCCTGCCAGAGCAGGTCGCGACTCATCGTGCTGCCCACCTGCCCCTGCAGCGCCAGCGGTACAGCATACCCCGTCTGCTGGCGCAGCTGGCTGAGTTGCCAGCGCAGGGCCAGCAGAGCGCTGGTCAGCGCATCGCTTTGTGCGTGCCGCTGCGGGCAGACGCAGAGCAGCACCGACAGCTGAGGCCCCCATTCCGGCCGCTGGCTCAATATCTGACGCGCGACCTGCTGCAGCTCCTCCGTCTTTTCCACGCGGATCCAGCAGCCCTGTTTGACGACCCGCACCGGAGACTTTTGCGACCAGACACACGGCAGATCGCCGCAAACGAGGACCACCGGCTGGCGATAAGCGGCCGCCGGGAGATCGTCCAGGCTTGACGTAACGTTACGCCCGGAACGACGACTGGCGATGCGCCAGATCCCGATGATCAGGGCCAGCGTGACCAGCAGAATGAGCCACGCCCCCCAGCGGGGAACCGGCAAAAATAGCAGGCACACCAGCGCACTCAGCAGACTGGCCCACAGCGCCAGCCCACGCTGCTGCGCGGGGCTCATTTCACCTCCCCCGGTAACAGCGTCAGCAGCAGGTGATCGAGCCAGTGGTTCAGCCCCCACCACAGGACGAGTACCACCATCACGCTCAGGCCAATACGTACCGGCCAGGAGGCCAGCCAGCCGCTTATCCCCAGTCCGGCCCGACTCTCTACCAGTACGGGAGCGGCTGACGGGCACTGAAAAGGTGGGACATGCTCACTGAGCGCGTTGATCAGCTTCAGGCGCTCGGGATCGTTGAGGGAGCGAAAGCTGCCAACAAAACCTAGCAGCATCACCCGCTGAAAACAGGTGACCACGGCCAGGTCGGGCGCCGGTTCACGCAGCACATCACGCATCCGATCGCACAGCGTATCACCGGCATCCATGGTGCCGAGGAAGTGCCCCTGCAGCGGAATGTCATACCACTGCAGGCAGGCCTCATCCTCCACCCCGCGCCCTTTCACGGCTTCATCGAGCAGCGCGCACTGGGCGGTGAGAATATGCTGACAGCTGGCGTCATCAAGCCCGCTCGCCTTCAGCTCATGTTGCACGCGCTCGACATCAGCAATACAGCGCTGCCATAGCGTGTACCCTTCCTCATCGCGGAACTGCGGGCCGTGGCGCAGGCTGATAACCTGCAGCCAGGTGTTCTGCAGCAGCGCATCAATATCAATGGACGCGGCGTTGCCGCGTTTAGGCTCATTCACGTTCGTAGTACCGCAAAAAGTTCAAGTTCAGGCTCACCGAGCATCCCCGGGACGTAAAACATACAGGTGCCGCTCTGCAGCATTTCCGTCGCCAGAGGGTGGGACACATCGAGGCTGAAATACTGATTTTCCAGACGCAGCGGGATCGCCGCCGGCACATGACGCAATGGCGTCAGGGGCACCCCTGTCCGCGAGGAGTTGACGATGGCTTTGACATGATCCGGACTGCCCACTTTGCACTGTCGCGGAAACTGCTCCTGCAGCCGGGCGACCGGTACCGACGAACGAACCGACAGATAGTAATCAGCCCCTTCCCGCAGCCGGGCATCGTGCAGGCGCGCCTGCCAGAAGTGCAGCCGGGCATCATGCTCCAGCGCAATCGCCACCACCCGCGACGGCAGGCTCGCCTCCAGCAGGTCGCTCAGTAAATCAAACAGCGGCGGAAAAACCGCGTTCAGCTGGTCATGTTGATAGATCGGGACGGTATTCGCCTGATGGGTAAGCGAAAAGGTCAGCAGGCTGCCAGCCAGGCGCGCCAGCTCCGGATAGAGGCGTTCCGGCGGACTCTGTTGGTCACGCAGAAAGTACCCCAGCACCGGCTCGGCGCTGTTCAGCGCATTCAGCAACCAGAACAGAGAGACATCGGCCACGGCAAAATCAGCCATCCGTTCATTGCTCTCGCGACGCATAGCCATCAGGCGCGTCAGACGAGCCCGAAGCTGAGTAAGCAGCTGTTCAAGCTGCGTCGCCAGCCAGCGGCTGCCCTGGATCTGCAGCAGCGGCGGGAGAAACGTCTCGTCGATAAGCCAGGCCCCCTGCGAGTCCCGCTGCAGGCGAGCAAGCGGACAGGTCAGGTAATCGCTGTTGTCCTGATGGGCGAAGCGGAGGGTCAGCTCCGGCTGCATGACGGCAATCTGCCGGGTATCATCCCCGAACTGGTTGCGGACATCACGCCAGCGCTGCCGGAAGCGCACCGGCCTTTCGGCCACCTCCTCCGGCTTCAGACAGTTGCCGCCATTCGCCTGCATCAGGGGCAGCGCCAGCACGATCACCGCCTCGCCGTCCACCCTGTCCAGTGACAGCGCGGACGGCAGCGCATCGGCATTGTCCGTATCAATCATCGTGCCATCCTGGAACCGGACCTGCAGCCTGTGAACCTGCAGGCGGCCCAGTTTGAGCATCTCTGGTTCGAAGGTAACCTGAACCACTCCCCAGGGGTGGTTAAGCCCCATCCGGGCAATCATTTCCGCAGTCCAGGCTGCATACGCAGCCTGCTGTTGAAAATGCTGGGGCGACACCATAATGCCCCGACCCCACAACGGACGTTCCGTTTTCATCATCGTCCGGACCTACGCCTTCGCCTTCGGCATCTGGCTGACCAGCGACAGATTGACGTCCATCCCCTCGACCTGGAAGTGCGGCACCGCGTACAGCTTCACGCGGAAGAAGCCCGGGTTATCCTCAATATCTTCCACCACCACGCTGGCATCGCGCAGCGGATGGGAGGCCTGCAGCTCGTCGCCAGGGTCGGTCATTTCGGTCACCAGGCTCCGCACCCAGGTGTTCAGCTCCAGCTCCAGCAGTCGCCGGTCCTTGGTGGTGCCGATATTCTCGCGCTGGATCATCTTCAGGTAGTGCGCGATGCGCGAGAGCAGGAAGATGTAAGGCAGACGCGCGTTGATGCGGCTGTTGGCGGTGGCGTCGGCGGTATCGTACAGCGCCGGTTTCTGCGCGGAGTTGGCCGAGAAGAAGCAGGCATAATCGCGATTTTTGTAGTACGACAGCGGAATAAAGCCCAGGCTGGCGAACTCAAACTCCCGCGTTTCCGGGATCATCACCTCGGAAGGGATCTTCACCTGGTTGCCGGTGCCCAGATCGTACAGGTGGATGGGCAGATCTTTCACCGCACCACCGGCCTGCGGACCGCGGATCTGCACGCACCAGCCGTTATTGACAAAGCTCTTCACCATATTGGAAGCGAAGGAAAACGCCGCGCTGGTCCACAGATACTTTTCGTGGTCCGGGCCCTTCACCTGCTCGACATAGTTGAAGCTGCGCACCGGCACGGTATCCGGACCGTACGGCAGACGGCCCAGCACGCGCGGCATCACCAGGCCGATATAGCGGGCATCGTCGGTTTCACGAAATGATTTCCAGCGAATATATTCCGCGCGATCAAAGTAGTTGCCGATATCCTTAATAGCAGCCACCTCTTCCATGGTCTCTTTCAGGAAAAAGGCCGGACCGACGGCGCCGATAAACGGCATATGGGCGGCAGCAGAGACGCGGGAGATATTGCGCAGCAGCGCCACATCCTGCGGGCTGGCATCGAACTCATAAGCCGAGATCACCGAGCCGATCGGCTCGCCGCCGGGAGTGTCATACTCCGCGGTATAGGTGTGCCAGTAGAGTCCGCTCTGGATAAGCTCCGGCGCGTCCTCAAAGTCCTGGCGCAGATCATCTTTGGCGACGTCCAGGATCTCCGTTTTGACGTTCTGGCGATAGTCGGTGTTGTCCACCAGCTGTTTGAGGCCGCGCCACAGGGATTCGACCTGCTGAAACTCCTGGTGGTGCATCACCGCGTCCAGCTGGCGGCTTATCTGGAAATCCAGTTCGGCGATATGGTGATCAATCAGCGTTTTGTCGAGCTTTTCCACCCGCTGGCCGGACTGTCGGATGCGCTCCATAAACACCTGCATCGCCGCGGTGAGACGTTCTGCCGCCGGCGCCTCGGAGAGCGCGGCATCGTCCAGAAAGTCGTTGATATCCCCGAGGCGAGACGCCGGGGCGAGATTAATTTTCTCAAACAGCGAGGCGTAAACGCCCTCGCCCGCCCTATTTTCCTGCAGCGTGGTTTGCCCCTGAACAGGAGCATTTTCTGTGGTAACAGACATTAGCATTTTCCCGGTTAATCCATTAACAGACTTGCCTCGAAATTATTTCGGGGCAAGTGCACTCATTTCGTCACGTAATTCCTGGGACAGCGCCGGATCTTTCAGGATTGCCTCAAGCTCTTTTCTGAAAGTGGCGTTATCAAGCAGATTGGATTTGAGATCGCGTAATAAATTACGCATCGCCAGCATGGCGCGGAGTTGCGGAATTTGCCGGGCAACCTGCTCCGGTTCAAAATCTTTGATGTCGGTAAAACGCAGTCTGACATTCTCCTCTTCGCCGTTGCCGGCCAACGTATTTGGCACCGAGAGATTCACCTCCGGGCTAAATTCCGAAAGTACACTGTTAAAGTTATTTTTATTGACGTTGATTTTTTCTCTTTCTGATAAAGGCCGGCTTTCCTTACCATGACTAAAATCGCCAATGGTAAGCAGCTTCAGCGGCAGTTCGACCTTCTTTTGCGCGCCGCCGGTATGAAGAGATAATTTGAGATTAATGCGCGCCCTGGGGACTTCATTCTGGAACGTATCAGCCATAGTAGTTCCTTTCCTTGAGGAATAATTGTTGAAGAATTGACGGTAAAAAACCTGAGGATGATAAAGCAAAAATAGATTATCGATCAACTTAACAAGAAGATTGATTAAACATACTCACAAGGTGAATGAATTTATTTCCCTCGACACTCAACGTGAATATTTAATAAGTCAATGCAAAACCCGCAAACAATAATCACAATAAATTCCGCGCAAAATTAAAATAAAATAATAAACATAGCGAAAGCATCACCTGGGATAAAATCATCCAGATATCAACGCAATTAACCCCTGCTGGCGGGTAAAAATTATGACTTACCGATCTGCATGCACCAGACGTGACGAGGAATGGTTTGCGGAACCCGCGATATTTTCCACCGCAGACAGCCGTCTGTAGCTGAAAAGGATATTTTTCCGGGTGACTGACCGCAGGGCGGCGATGCCGGAAAAAGTTGTCATTGCCAGAAAAACATGACCCCGATAACAAGATACGCACGCCACCGTCTTCGGCATCCTGAGGGGGTCGCATTCTGCGGATCGCCAGGCTATATCTAAGACACCTTTCTCCCACAACGAGTAAAAATGATGAGCAAGAAGATTCTGATGCTGGTCGGCGATTATGCCGAAGATTACGAAACGATGGTCCCTTTCCAGGCACTGCAGATGATTGGCCACCAGGTCGATGCCGTCTGCCCGGATAAAGCCGCTGGCGACTATGTCATGACCGCAATCCATGACTTTGACGGCGCCCAGACCTATAGCGAAAAACCGGGGCACCGCTTCACCCTGAACGCCGACTTTGCCGCAGTGAAGGCCGAGGACTACGACGCGCTCGTGATCCCCGGCGGCCGGGCGCCAGAGTATCTGCGCCTGAACGAGGAGGTTATTAAACTGGTACAGGCATTCGACGCCGCGCGTAAACCTATCGCCGCCGTCTGCCACGGCCCGCAGCTGCTGGCCGCCGCCGGTATTCTGCAGGGCCGCACCTGCAGCGCCTATCCCGCCTGCGCTCCGGAAGTGCGCCTGAGCGGTGGGCACTATGCGGATATTGGTATCGACCAGGCGCATGTGGACGGCAATCTTGTTACCGCCCCCGCGTGGCCGGCCCACCCGCAGTGGCTGGCGAAATTCGCCGCTCTGCTGGCGGAATAACGGCCTGTAGAGAAAGCGTGTTCTGACGAAGGGAATTGTCCATCGCCGCGCTGGTGCTCTCCTGCCCACCGGCACGGCGGTGTTTGATCAGCCGTTCCCGCAGCAGCTTAACCTGACTCAACTCCGCATGACATTGACCGGGCAATATCCCGCGATTTAGATCCGCATTCCCCCGGAAACTTCAATTCGCTGGGCATTCACCCAGCGATGATCGTCAGATAGCAGCGAGGCGATCATCGGCCCGATATCCTCTGGCAGACCAGGCCGCCCCAGCGCCGTCATCCCGGCGACAGCCTGGGCGACCTGCGGGTTATCCCGCACCGCCCCGCCGCTGAAATCGGTGGCGATGGCGCCGGGCGCCACGCAGTTCACCGTAATTCCGCGACTGCCCAGCTCAAACGCCATATAGCGGGTCAGGGTTTCCACCGCGGACTTCATGATCGCATAGGGCGCCCGGTTCGCCATCACGATACGGGTTAGCCCGGACGAGACATTCACTATCCGTCCGCCATCTGCCATCAGCGGCAATAGTTTTTGGCTGAGGAAAAAAACGCCCTTCACGTGGATACGATACAGCGCATCGAATTCCGCTTCCGTGGCGTTAAGAAAACCCATACCGCTGGCGTTGCCGGCGTTATTGACCAGATAATCAAATTTATCGGCACCCAGCTCCGCCAGCGCGCCCTGAAAGGCGCTAACAAACGCGTCAAAGGTGTCGATGTCGCCGGCGCTGAAGGGCAGCGCGATCGCCCGCGCGCCCAAGTCTGTAACCCGCGCGACCACCTCGTTCGCCTCGGCAAGACGCGTTTTGTAGGTCAATACCACGTTCACGCCGCGCTGAGCCAGCGCTTCAACGGTCGCGCGCCCCAGGCCGCGACTGCCGCCTGTCACCAGGGCAATTTTTGCGCTATTGTTCATGTTTCCCCCTTTTATCTCTGCTGAAAACATGAGCGATTATAGGCTTCTGCATGCCGACGATAAGACCGCGTTGCGCGACAGGATTGTTTTGCCAGCTGGAACAATGTCATGGATAAACTGGATACCCTGACCCTGTTCGTGCGCATCGTCGAACGCGGCTCATTCAGCGCCGCCGCCGCGGACCTCGGTCTTTCCCGGCCGGTGGCGACCGCGGCGATTCAGGCGCTGGAGGCCAGCCTCGGGGCGCGACTGCTGCAGCGCACCACCCGGCACGTGCAGCCCACGGCAGAGGGCACGCTGTATTATCAGCGCTGCGTGTCCATTCTGGCGGCCCTTGAGGAGGCTAACCGCAGCGCCGGGGGGAGCATTGCCGGTATGATCCGCGTGGACGTGGCGGGCAATCTGGCGCGAACCCTGCTGTTGCCCGCGCTGCCGCAGTTTCTCGCCCGCTATCCCGCCATTACGCTGCAGATCGGCGAAAGCGAACGCGACGTCGATCTGGTTCGCGAAGGGGTCGACTGCGTTATTCGCGGCGGCCATCTCCCCGACAGCGAGATGATTTGCCGGCCGCTCGCCAGGCTGCAGGAGATCACCTGCGCCAGCCCGGCCTACCTTGCCCGGTATGGTACCCCGGAAACCATCGACGGACTGACAGGCCACGTGATGATCGGGTTTGTTTCAACGCGTACCCACCGGACCCTGCCGCTGAGCTTTACCCTGGATGGCAGGCAGACGGAGGTCAGTTTGCCCTGTCGGCTGCTGACCTCCGATGCTGACGTCGGCGCCGAAGCGGCAAGGCTTGGCTTTGGCCTGTATCAGGCCCCCTCTTCCCGCGTTCAGGTCGATCTGGCGTCAGGCGCGTTAACTGAGGTGCTGGCCGATTTTCGCCCTGCGCCGCTGCCGCTCTCCCTGCTCTATCCCAGTAATCGGCAGCTCTCTGCCCGGGTTCAGGTGTTTATCGACTGGGTTACCGCGCTGATGAAGGCACCCCTGACACAGCAGGCATCCGGAAGGCTAAAATAATATTTGCTATTATTCGCGGCACGTGCGTTAATCGTTGTGTCGATTTACCAGACGAAAAGTTATTATCTGAGTACGAGTTCTCATCTCCAGGCGTTATCCCTGATACCACCTTCCTTTGAGCAGTCCCGTTAGTATTTTGCTTTTTCTGTAAACAGGCTCTGTCAGACCCCTGCTGGCTCGTTAATAAAGCCCTCCGTCTGACCCAATACCCGGCTTACCACTAACTAAAATCAGCCGCGTTAATTTCCCTGAAAACGACCATTGTCTTTTCAACAGAACATTACCCATACAAGGTTTACATTATGATCGAACATATCCATTTTAGATGCCCATGCTGCCATGGCTCCCAGTACAGAACGTCCCAGTTTGACGTGACTGAAAAAAATCCCTTTGGTGCGAAATGCATTTTCTGCAAATCGGCAATGATGACATTTGATGCTATCCGCCCTCATCATCTGGGTGCGTTGTCCACCGCGCACGCGCAACAATAAGAATGCGCAGGAAAAGAGTGCCCGTTATCCGCCTGGGGATAACGTCTTTTTTTCAATCGCGGTTTTTGTCGGTTGAATAATTAACGCCGGGATCAGGCAACGCTTTTATCAGGGTGGTGATATTCTTCCCTGCATTCATTTCAACGTTAAAATAGTCCACCGCGCGCAAAATAAGTCGCAATCCTCTACCACTTTCCGCTAACGGGTCGACATCGAAGCGCTCATCGCTACGCGCCAGCGCCAGGCGCTCGGCGGGAAAGATTTCCCCCGCGTCGGTAAAGCGCAGCGTCACCCGTCGGTCCGCGACCCTAAATTCCACACCAAAACGACTTTCCCGATCCTCATGCAGCGCATAGCGAATAATATTCGTTGCCGTTTCACAGGCAGCGAGATCGAGCGCGAAGCGCCACTCGTCCGCAACAGGCAGCGGCGCCATTCGCTGGGCAAGCCACTCCGCCAGCGGTGAAAGCGAGGTGAGTTCGGCAGGAAACATCATGATGTTGTTCACGGGCACGTCACTCATTTAACTGCGCAAGTGCCGAGGTACGATCCTCGCAAATGCGGAAAATACGATCCATACGGGTCAGCGTGAACATATTGCGGATGCCAGGATTCAGCGCGCACAGCATCATCTCACCTTTGCCGTTCATCATCTTCATCAGAGAAACCAGGGTTCCCAGACCGCTACTGTCGATAAAATCGATTTTGCTGAAATCAACAATCAGATCGGTGCGAGATTCGCCTATCTCCTGGGCGATTGCCGATTTAAAGGCTACTGCGACGGAAGCATCCAGCCGACGCACGGCCGGCGTCAGGATCGTCACCGAGGCCTGCCGTTCGGTTTCAATTTTCATCACTGTCCCCTGTACGTTCAATAATCAAGAGTGAAACATCATCAGCCATTGCCTGCGACTCCCGGTCATCACCATTGCGCCAGCAAGTAAGATGCTCGGCAAACTGCGCCAGCAGCGTGGGTAGCGAAAGCGTTACGCCATCCTGCAAACGGCGCTGCAGGCGCGCTTCGCCAAACTGTTCACCGTTACGGGTTTCACATTCGGTTATACCGTCGCTGAACAAGCACAGCCGCTCACCCGCCGCCAGCGAGAAGCTAACATCTGACCACGTGAGATTGGACATCAACCCCACCGGCGCCCCACCGCTGCCGACCGTGCGCACATCTCCGTCCACGGTGACGATAAACGGTGTGGGATGCCCGGCCTGACACAGTTTCCCCTCGCCGGTTGCCAGGTCGATGACGCCATAGATCAGGGTGAAATAGCTGACGATCTCTGCCTCGTCGCTACAAAAACGACCATTCAGGATCTGCACCACCTCGGCTGGTGACGCCGGCTGGTTGTCTGCAGTAAAAAGAAAACGCTCAACCGCTCTGCCATGCAGAAACTGACGGGCGACGGCGAGCGACATCATCGCCGCCCCCACACCGTGGCCGGAGACATCCACACAGTAAAATCCGAGATGATCCCCCAGCGTGAAAACATTAAAAATATCCCCCGACACCCAGGCCGACGGCAGGAATATCCAGTCGGAGAAGAAGCCCTGATGGCGCAGCTGATGGGCCGGGAGAACCGACTGCTGGATGCGGGCCGCCAGCTCCAGATCTTGTTCAATCTGATGCAGTGCTTCGCTTAGCCGCGTATTGCGCGCGGCGAGATCGGCTTCAAGGGAGAGGATCCGCGCCCCGGCGTGCAGTCGCGCCCGCAGTTCACTCTGCTCCACCGGCTTACTGAGAAAATCATCGGCACCGGCCTCAAACCCCAGCGTCAGATCGCCTGGATTTTCGCGGGCAGTGAGCAATATCAGATAAACATAGTGACCAAAGTGGCGGCGGCGCACTTCCCGGCACAGCGTCAGGCCATTCATCTCCGGCATTTCCCAGTCGCTAATCACCAGGCTGACGGGCTGGTTCTCCAGGATCGTCAGCGCAGCGACGCCGTTTTCCGCCTCGCTGACGATATAACCCCACTGCGTCAACATTCGACTCAACAGCCGACGATAAACCAGTGAATCTTCAACAATCAGGACGTGCTGCACCGACATCGCGCCTCCTAAATCGGCAGGAACCAGATAAGGCTGACCGTGCCTTCACGAAACTTGCCGCTGCCACTGTCATGGCCCGGATAGCGGGTGCCGGCATAGTTGGCGTACTGCACTGAAAATGACCCTGGCGTATAGCCCGCGTAGCCGAAGCTGTAGCTGTAGTCACCGTTCCACGGCTGCTGTTGGCTGCTGTCGGGGTACCAGAACGCCGTCGCACGGATAAAGAAATGTTGCTTAAAGGTATATCCGCATCCCCCGAGCAGCACGTTTTTGTTTTTGCGGATATCGTCGCTCTCCAGATCGTAATAACGCGGGACCCAGCTGTAGCCCACCTGGCACATGATGGCATCGCCTTTATTGATCAGCAGCGCATTCTCCATTTTCTTCGGCAGGGAAAATTTATATGCCAAAGTGATGGCTCCCTGTTCAAAATAGGTATGACGCGTGCTGCCTGAGGTCCAGAAATGGTTATCACCATAGTTACTGTAAACCAGGCTGACGGTGTTGGCATGCCAGTCGTCATAGCCAAAACTATAGCGAAAATCGGCGGTATAGCGGCTGGTGTCAGTTACCGGTAGACGCGATGTCACGTTGGCGAACCAGAAGCTGTAAGGCGAATATTGCAGGCTAAGATTTAATGTCTGGTTATATTTTTTCTTCTTTTCCGCGCTGTCGGAGCTGTTGGGAATCGTCATCCACTGCTCTTTCAGGCCCGAACTGAAGCTCAGCGCGCCAGAGAAAACCTTATCATTACCGGAAAAAAGTCGTCCCCAGCGGCTGGTAAACACACCGGCCTGCACCGGTTCACCATTTTTGTCGCGCAGTGGTTCAGTCTCGTTTTTGTCTGCGCCTTCCGCACCCGAGACCGCGCACCATAGCGCACAGGCCAGCATATATTTCTCCCGCATTTGCCCTTCCTTAGTTAGGTATCCAGCGTGCGGCGACATGATATTTCGCCATCAGCCACAGCACGCCCAGCGCGGTCGCGTGGATCAGGGTGTTCACTATCCAGTCCTGGCGCCACAGATCGAAGGTGACCACCTGGCTTACGGCGAGCACGACGTAAACATGCAAAATAAAGGTGTAGAGCGAACGCTGACCGAGCGGGATCAGGAACCAGCCTGCCAGCCAGTTAAGGGGCCGCCAGCACCAGCTCAATAGTAGATAAATGGTTACCATCAGACTGATATCATTCAGGATCCGCACCGGCCCCAGGCCGTTTTTCGCCGCCCAGGTATGGTAAAAAGCGTTAAACTCCGCCGGTGGGATCACGTGCATCAGCAGCGCGGGCGGCATAAAAGGATTGGTATGGTTCTGGGCGACAAACGCAAGGATAAGCGCGATGAACACCAGCGCCGCGACGGCGACTTTGCCGGGCGGTGTGCGGGCGAAAGAGAGCAACTCCGCTTTGTACCAGCCGCAGCACATCCCCAGCACAAAGATAAATTGCCAGGCCAGCAGGGGAAAGGCGAATTCAAATTCGCAGAGCGTCACCCGTATCGGCCAGCGTTGCCAGCAGCCGTAGATGAGCAGCGAGACGCCCAGTAATGGATAGACGTGACCCTTTTGCAGCATTCCCAGAAACAGCGGGCTGAGCAATAACAGAAAAATATAGAGACCGAGGATCTGCGTCTGATGCGGGCCAATCTGCAGATAGAGGATAATGTTAAACCACGTTTCTTTTATTTGCGGGGTGAGCGGGTAGAGCGACCAGCTGGTACCGGAAAAGCGGTCGGTAAAATGAGTCACTTCAAAGACATTAATATACGGAAAATATCCCAGCAACAGAAAAGAGACAATGATAATAATATTAACCCAGTATATTTTCCATGCGCGCAGATAAAGTCCCCAGCCCACCGTCAGTAATACTGCTTTTTGTAATCTGACACGATTTAGCATCCCTAACATAAAACCTGACAGGATCACAAAGCCCTCGGCGCCGGTGGTCAAACCAAAACGTTCCCAGCTGAAAATATTAAATATCGACATCACTTCCGTATGCGCCACCACCATCATAACGAGGGCAATGCCACGCATAAAGTCGATACGCAGGTCACGATCACCGGCCAGGGAATAACGCCAGGATATTGATTTATCAGTTTCTTTTTGCAAAATCGCTGAAGCAGCCTGGCTCATGGGGGATCCTGTCGTCTACCCTGCAACACTTATTACAAATTATTTAGATAGTGTAGAATGTGCTATCTTGCAATGCCCCTTTTATAAATTCCGCCTGCAGACATCACACTATGTTAAGTCATCCAGGCGCCAGTCAATTCACGCTGTGGAAATTTTTACGCCACCATCTACACTCAATTTACTGTTATTTACCTGCCCTTATGCGTCCTGCAGAATGCACCCAGTCGATAACAGGTCTGTCACTCAAACTCAGCGCGGAATCAGGATATCCTTGCTATGGATTTTTATTTTTCCCGTTTTGAACATCGCCGACCGCCTGAGCCGCTCAGCACCCCGAACTGGGTGAGAATGATCTGGCAGGTATTCGCTGTGGCCGCCCTGGTTCTTGGCGCCAATTATATTTACTGGCGCTGGACCGCGTCCTTAAACACTGACGCCCTGTGGTATGCGATCCCTCTGGTGCTGGCGGAAACCCTGGCGTGGATTGGCACCGTCCTGTTCACCATTAATTTATGGCAGGAAAAAGATCCTCCGCAAAGCGCGCCGCCGACGGAGATCAACGACTGTTTGCGCGCGGATGAAGCAGTGGAGTCGAGGCCGATTAAAGTCGATCTGTTTATCGCCACGTATTCAGAAGATGTGGAGCTGGTCAGGCTGTCGATTCGTGACGCTATGCAGATGACCTATCCCGGTCCGCTCGACTATAAGGTGCATGTCCTTGACGACGGGCGTCGTCCGGAAATGAAGGCGGTCTGCGAGCAGGAGGGGGCGAACTACATCACCCGTCAGAGCAATATCGGCTATAAAGCCGGTAACCTGCGCAACGGGCTGGAACACACCGACGGCGACTTTCTGATCATCTGTGACGCCGATACCCGCGTTTTCCCGACTCTGCTCAGTCACACGCTCGGCTATTTTCGTGATCCGGACGTCGCCTGGGTGCAAACCCCGCAGTGGTTTTTCGATTTACCAGAAGGCGAAAACCTGGCGCGCTGGCTGCGGCGTAAGGCAGGCAGCGCAGGCTACGGGGTGGGCTGGCTGGCGCAGAAAATCGTCGGTCCGGTGACCATCGGCCGCGACCCCTTTTTCAACGATCCGCGCATGTTCTACGACGTGATTTTACGCCGCCGCAACTGGGCTAACGCCGCGTTCTGCTGCGGCGCTGCCTCCGTTCACCGGCGCGAAGCAGTAATGCAGGCGGCGCTGCGCAGCTACGTCTGGAGCGTTGAGGCAGAGATCGCGCGTCATACGCGGGACATTCGCGATCCCGCAACGCGGGAAGCGCTACAGGATGCCATGCGACCCCACGTGGCCTTCGATACCGAACTCACCCCCTACAAGTTTCACGTCTCGGAAGATATTTATACCTCCATCCTGCTGCACGGCGACGCCGCGCGTCGCTGGCGCTCGGTAATGCACCCGCGGATCGAATCAAAAATGCTCTCTCCACAGGATATGCTGACGTGGATGATCCAGCGCTTTAAGTACGCCGCGGGATCGCTGGATATCCTGTTCCATGACAACATCTTCAGCCGACGCCGCTTTAAACTCTCGCTGCCGCAAACGCTGATGTACGCCACCACCTTCTGGTCCTATCTGGCCTGCGTGTGGAATACCGTATTCCTGATTTCACCCATTATCTATCTCTTCACCGGCATTCCCCCGGTGTCGGCGTGGTCTACCCCTTTCTATCTGCACTTTTTACCCTTTTTTATTGTCTCCGAACTGGCCTTTATGTTCGGTACCTGGGGCATTTCGGCCTGGGACGGCCGGGCCTCTTACCTCTCCTTTTTCTCGATGAACCTGCGGGCGCTGAACACCGTTTTGCGCGGCGAGCAGATCAAATTTCACGTCACGCCGAAAGAGCGACAGACGGGCCGCTTTCTCTATCTCGTCAAGCCGCAAATTGCCATCGTTTTGCTTACCCTGGCGGGGCTGATATGGGGCGGTATTCAGGTGGCGCGCGGACAGGTTGACGACCCCTCAGGGTATGTCATCAACATCTTCTGGGGCGCGGTGAATATTGCCGCCATGCTGCCGCTGATCTTCGCCGCCATGTGGACGCCCCCCGAAGAGCAGGAGGCAAGCCAATGAGAATACGCGACGCCCTGCTTTCCGCCCGCAGCTATCTCACCATCCTCATTGGCTTCCTGCTGGGCTTTGCGATTGTCGTGTGGGTGGAAAAGCAAATGCCTGCGCGCGTCGAGAGCAGCGGCGGGTTGATATTGAGTCAGGATTTCCCGCCGCTGCCCGCCCCGCGCGCGCTGACCTTTGACGAGGCCATCTGGGCGCGGGTGGCCTGGCAGTATTATGTCAACAATACCCAGCCAAACGGTCTGGCCAACGCGCACGATGGCGAACCCTGGCTCAGCCTGTGGAGCGTCGGGAGCTATCTTTTCGCGGTGGTCGCCGCACAGCAGCTGCATATTGTGACCGTCGCCGAAGGTGATGAGCGCATTGCCGCCGCCCTGTTTACACTCGGTCAACTGCCGCTCAACGACCAGGGATTGCCCGCCGCCCAGTACCATGCCGACACGCTGCAGATCCTCGGCAACCCGGACGCCTCCGCCATCGGTATGGGACGCCTGCTCACTGCCCTGCAAACGCTGCTCTGGCGCTATCCTCAGCATGCGGATGCGGTGCGAGATCTGTTTAATCAGTGGCAGGTCGGCGCGCTCATCAGCAACAGCCCCGCCAGCCAGGCCGCGGCGCCGCTGCACCACTGGGCGCTGGCGGCGGATGAACCGCGGGACAGCTTTGGCTACCGACTCTATGCCAGCCATACATTACGGCTGATCGACAGCGCAGCGGGGCTGGCGGTGACCAATCCGCCCCAGGGGCAGCAGATGGTCGATATCGACGGCATCATGGTGCCTGACGAGGGGCTGCGCACGCCCTGGGGGAGACAGCCGTCGCTGATCAGCCTGCCGTACTTGTTAACCGGGCTTGAGCTGGGTTTCGACGCGCAAAGCGCTGAGATCGCCTGGCGTATTATGCAAATTCAACAACGGCGGCATAGCCTGAAGGTCAGCAAGCCGCCGATCAGCACCGACTACGCCGAGCCTGCCCCGGATTATGCCAGCGCGCTGGCCGACCGGCAGCCGCCGAGCGCCTTCGCCCCACGCAGCGCCGCCCCGGAGCAAACGGCGATCACCTCCACCCGCACCGCCTTTGCCTGGTACGCCCTGTTCCGTAATAGCTGGAGCGAGGCGCTGCGCCAGCAGGTTCAGACGCTGCAGGTCCCGGGCAAGGGCTGGCAGCGTGGGTTAAATCTCAACCGCAGCGTCAACGACGTTATTGACGGCGATACTAACGCGATCGTGCTCGAAAGCCTGGCCTACATTTCCCGGGGGCAGATGCTGTGTCTGGCCTGCCTGAGCCCTGCCCCCCCACTCACGTCCTCAGCAGGAGCAACGCCATGAAGCTGACACTGTTATCCCGTTTCCCCCTGCTGGCCGGACTCATGGCGCTGTGGCTCTCACTTTCTGCCGTACAGGCTGAAACCGGGCTGCCGGCAGCGGAATACGCCCCGCGCAGCGGGGAGCTGACGCCAAGGGAGATGACTATTGCCAAAAATGCCTGGCAATATTTCGTCACCAACTTTCAACCCACGACCGGACTGGTTAATGCGGTTAATAAATACCCCTCCACCACCATGTGGGACAGTGCCTCCTATCTGGCCGCGATGACCGCGGCCCGTGAGCTGGGAATTATTGACAAAGCGGAATTCGACCGTCGGATGCTGAAGTTTCTCGCCACGCTGAATAAGCTCGTTTTATTCCGTAATGAGCTGCCCAACAAAGCCTATAACACCATTAGCGGACAAAAGGTGAACTACCAGAACCAACCGGGTGAAATCGGCTATTCGGCGCTGGATATCGGCAGAATGTTGATCTGGCTGAAGGTGATCAAGGAGCGCTATCCGGAATACAGCAACAGCATCGATAACGTAGTATTGGGGTGGGATTTTAGCCACGTGGTCGATCCCTGCGGCACGCTGTACGGGGCGTATCTGGAAAACGGCCAGCCCAAATACGTTCAGGAAGGGCGCCTCGGCTACGAGGAGTACGGCGCGGCGGGCTTTCAGCTATGGGGATTTAACACCTGTCAGGCCAGCCGGCCTCAACCGTATGAGCTGGCGGAGATTTACTGCGTGATGGTCCCTTATGATTCTCGCGACCCGCGGCAAACCAGCCAGCATAACTATGTGGTCAGTGAATCCTATGTGCTGTATGGCATGGAGTTTGGCTTTGATAATCCTGCTGACCGGAACAACAGCCCGCGCGAGTACTCCCATCCGTGGATGAAAAACTTCGCCGACCGGGTTTATCAGGCTCAGGAGAATCGCTACGCCATCACCGGGATCCTCACTGCCCGCTCCGAGCATCAGCTCGATAAATCCCCGTACTTTGTCTATGACACCGTGTTCAGCGACGGTTTTAACTGGAACACGATAACCGACAAAGGTCAGTTCGTACCGAACAGCGCCGCGGTGTCGCTCAAAGCGGCGATGGGGATGTGGGTGCTGTGGAACTCGCCCTATACCGATCGTCTGCTGGATGCCATTGAAAATGCGAACGAAGCGGGAAAAGGCTATTACGAGGGACTGTATGAAAACGGCGACGGCCCAATCAATGAATTCACCGCCAATAATAACGGCATCATGCTGGAAGCGCTGCTGTTTAAAAAAGAGGGCAAACTGCTGCAGTTTTCCAGCGACAATCCGAAAAACCGCGATTTCGCCCCATCGCTGTGGGACAAAAAGCTGGTGGATCTCTTTGAGCCGAATAACAGCCCGCGCAACCGTCCGTTCCTGAGCAACACTCCTGCCGTCAAAACATGGTGCGAACAGACCGGGACCACGCAGCGCACCAAACCCGCCTGCCAGGCCTGCCAGTGCGCCGCCTGCCAGGCTGACGAGCCCGTTAAACTTCCGCCGGTGACCGCGCAATGCTTAAAACCCTAGCTCGCTGGCTGGCTGTCGCCGTCGTCCTGCTGCTTATCGCGCTGGCGCTGTTCAGTCGCGAAGGCGCGGGGTGGCGCTGGCTGACCAAAGGCGGCTGGCACACCACCGCCCGTATCAGCAGCCTGACGCCGCAGGAGCGGACGTGGGCGCAGATCGCCTGGCAGTATGTCAAGAACAATACCCAGCCGCAAACCGGCCTGGTCAACGGCAGCGACAAACAGCCGCGGGCGACGCTGTGGCAGATGGGCGATACCCTTATCGCCCTCCTCGCCGCCAGAGAGCTGGGGCTGGTAAAGGAAGCCGAATTCGACGCCCGCCTGACGCCCCTGCTTGGCACCCTCAATCGCCTGACGCTGACCGACGGCGGTTCGCCGGGCAGGCTATACGCCACTCAGACGGCGACCCCTGTCGACTTTAGCGGCAAACCGGCGGCCAGCGGCTGGTCAGCGAAAGATATGGCGCGACTCATGCTCGCCCTGCGGCTCACCGCCGAACGTGCGCCGCAGTACGGCGAGTACATTGATAAAATTATCCTGCGCTGGAACTTCTGCCCGGTGATCGATAAAGACGGAGAGCTGTGGTCCGCCTCACTGCAGAACGGTCAGCAGACGATCCGCGAGGAGCTTCGGCTGGGAGACAGTGAATACGCCGCCAGCGCGTTTCGCCTGTGGGGATTCCCGGTCGGCAAGGCCTTCTCTCCCCCGGCGCGCAATGTGATTATGTATCAGCGCCGCCTCGCCGTTGACGACCGCGACCCGCGCACCACCTGGCAACCCGTGGTGCTCTCCACTCTGCCCGCCATGCTACCGGGACTGGAGTTCGGCTGGCAGCCGCCCGGCGTGCCGGAAGAGGTACAAAAAGCCATGCGCGAACGGGCGGAAGGGATATGGCTCAGCCAGAAAACGCGCTGGACACAGGATAAAGTGCTAACCGCCCGGGCCGATTTTTCGCTTAGCCAGGCGCCCTGGCACGTGGAAGACACCGTGTGGGGGAATGGCTACGCCTGGAATACGCTCGGGGACGACGGGAAATACTATCCCCGACTGGCGCAGGTGACCACCAAAGCGGTCTTTGTCCTGTGGACGCTATGGAAGGCCGAGTATACCGATGCGCTAATGGCGGTCACTGCCCATCTTAACGACCCACAGCGCGGCTGGTTTGAAGGGCGGGTCGAGGCCACCGGCGACGTCAACACCACCCTCACCCTCTCCACCAACGCCATGGTGCTGGAGGCGCTGCTTTACAAACACAACGCCGGACCGTTGTTCAAAAACGGCCTCGCGGATGACAACAGCTATTTTGCCCACCGCACGACGGACGAATTTAATCCACCCGGCCGTTGCCTGCCGGGCGAACGGGTCATGAGGAACGCACCATGAAGTTTTATCGCGATCTTTTTGAAGCCAGCCTGAATCGCGTCGTACCGGAGCACGATAAAAAGCGCTTTTTTCAGGCCTTCTACAGCACCTTTATCCATATGTCTCCCGAGACGGAGCAGCACTTTTCACGACGCCCGGGCGAGGAAGGCCAGCAGATGATCTTTAAAAGCTTTTTCGCCATGCTGGCGGTCAACGGTGATCTCTTCGTACCCGATTTTCTGGAACGGCTGGCGCGCGAGCAGAGCGAGGAAGGCCTGCGCCTGCCGCCGCGTTTTTTTGCACTGTGGCGGGAAGCCATGCTCAAAACCGTCCGCGCCAGCGATCCGCTGTGCGATGAAGAGATCCTCACTGCATGGGCGATGGCGATCGCCCCTGGCCTTGAGTATCTACGCCGCCAGGCGGAGCTCCACTATCAGACCGCAGGTCAGTAATCATGTGCGCCGCTAACCGTGTCGACCTCAACGTCCTGCCCTCGGCGGTGATGATCTACGATGAGCGCGAACGACTGCAGGCCTGGAATGATAAGGTGGCGCTGTTTTATCCCGCGATCGCGCCCTGGCTGGCCGTCGGTGCCCCCCTGGAGAGCCTGGCGGAGAAGTTCATCGATGCCGGGTATAACATCGACCCTGGCCGGCAACAGACGCTACGCGAGATGATTATCCGCAACTGCCGCCAGACGAACCACTGCGAGGTCCGCCAGTCGGGCAACCGCCGGATTTACGTTCAGCATCAGCGGCTGGCGGATGGTGGAATTGTCAGTCTGCATACCGACATCACCGAGCTTGACGAGGCCCGACGCGCACGTCACCAGCTTCACGACGATTTTTTATTCACCGCGGAGTCGATCCAGATCGGTATCTGGGACTGGCAGGTCTCCCACGACAACCTGCAGGTGAATGACACCCTGCTGGCGATGGTCGGCCAGTCGCGCGCACAGTGGCGTTATCCGCTGCGTTTTATGCTCAATCTGGTTCACGAGGACGATCGCACTACCCTGCAGCAGGCGATGATCGCCTCGCAAAACGAACATATGCCGGTTTTTGAATGCGAACTTCGCGTCCAGCACCCGACGCAAGGCTGGCGCTGGATGCTGCTCTCCGGGCAGATCGTCACTCTCAATATGCAGCAGCAGGCAGAGCGGGTGATCGGGACGTTGCAGGATATTACCCGGCGCAAAGCCGCAGAGCTGCTGGCCATTGAGGCGGCGAAGGAGGCTCGCGAGGCGAACGAAGCGAAAAGCGCCTTCCTCGCCAATATGAGCCACGAAATCCGCACCCCGATGAACGGCATTCTCGGCATGACGCAACTGTGCCTCGATACGCCGCTGACCGCGGAGCAGCGGGAGTACCTTTCGCTGGTGATGAGCTCAGCCCAGTCGCTGCTGCACATTATTAACGACATTCTTGATTTCTCACGCATTGAGTCGGGCAAGATGCAGGTGGACGAAGAGCCGCTGGAGATCCGCCCCTTTATCCAGTCGCTGATCCGCCCGCATATGCCTGCCGCCAGCGAAAAGGGCATTGAGCTGCTGGTGGATATCTCCCCTGCGGTACCGGAGGTGCTGATCGTCGATGGCCCCCGGCTGCGGCAAATTCTGACAAACCTGTTGGGTAATGCGCTGAAGTTCACTCATCAGGGGGAGGTCCTGCTGGCGATAGCGCCGGCCGGCGACGAAAACCGCTGGCGCTTTCGCATTCGCGATACCGGGATCGGCATCGCCCCAGAGAAGCAAAAGGCGATCTTCGAGGCCTTCAGCCAGGCCGATAGCTCCACCACCCGCCGCTACGGCGGCACCGGGCTGGGGTTAACCATTTCGGCCCGCCTGGTCAGCCTGATGGGCGGCGAGCTGACGGTGGAGAGCCAGCCCGGGGCGGGCAGCGAATTTGCCTTCACCCTGCCGCTGGAAGGCCTGAACGCCGCGGCCTCCGGTAGCGCTCCGCTGAGCCGCTTCAACAACCAGCGGGTGCTGGTGGTTGACGACAACAGCACCAACCTGCGCCTGCTCGACACCATGCTTCGCCAGATGGGGCTGATGCCAAGCTGCGTGGACAACGCCGGCGAGGCGCTACGCCGGGCCGCCGAAGGGCCGCCCTGGCCGCTGATCCTGCTGGATGCGCAGATGCCGGATATGGACGGCGTGTCGCTGGCGCTGGAGCTCTCCGCCCTGCCCGAGGCCAGACAAAGCCAAATCATTATGCTCAGCTCCATGAGCCGCCATTTTGACGCCAATATGCTTAAGCGCATCGGTATCGCCCACTATCTGCATAAACCGGTGGCGCAGCGCGAACTGCATCAGGTTATCGCCGGGATTCTGGTTCCCGCACCGGTGGCGGCGTCAACGCCAGCCCCCGTTGCGGTGCCGATCAAGGCCCAGGCCGGGCTGCATATCCTGCTGGCCGAAGATAACCTGGTGAATCAAAAGGTCGCCAGACGACTGCTGGAACAGCTTGGCCACCGCTGCGAAGTGGTGAATAACGGCCGGGAGGCGCTGGAGCGCTGGCGCGCCGCCTGCTGGGATCTCCTGCTGATCGATCTGCAAATGCCGGAGATGGACGGTGAAACCGCCATCCGCCTGCTGCGCGAAGAGACGCTGGCGCGGGGCCGGGAGCACCAGCCCGCGATTGCCATGACCGCCCACGCCATGCAGGGCGATAGAGATCGCTGTCTGGCGATGGGCTTCGACGACTATATCGCCAAACCGGTGAGCCAGGAGGCGCTGAAGGAAGCCATCGCCCGCGTCGGCGCAGCGGAAGATAGCGGTCCGGACGAAGAGGCAGGCCTGCCGGACGAGGCCCACCTGCTAAAACAGTGCGCCGACGATCCGGAGCTGGTCGAGGAGTTGCTGGGACTCTTCGCTGAAGGGCTTGACGCCGCAATCATCGCCCTCACCCACGCCATTGACGCCAATGACCGGGAGACGTGGCGCCGTACCGCCCACAAGCTGCGCGGCGAGGCGGTCACCCTCGGCTTTCAACGCCTTGCCGGGGTGCTCCAGCAACTGGAGAGCCAGGCGACGTCGCCCGACCAGACCGTGCCAGATGACCTGCGCGACGCGCTGGCCGAGGCGACCACAAGCTGCCACCGGTGGCTACATCGCAGATCGCAGGAGGTTCTCCGTGATCCATAGACGCCTTCTGCTGCTGGTCGTTTGCCTGCCGCTGGCGCATGCCGGTTCTGCGCCGGTGACCTGGTCACTGGCCGGACAATGGCGGGTGCATGACGCCAACGACAGCGCCTTCAACGGCGCGCAGGCTTCCGACGGCGACTGGCGCACGCTGCGGGTACCGGCAAACTGGTACAGCGCCGGATACGATCATCAGGGTGCCCTGTGGTATCGCCATCAGTTTACCCTGCATGGCCTGTCGCCGGATGTCATGGCGACGCTGGTGTTTGACGGCGTCGATTACTTTGCCGAGGTGGCGCTCAACGGCAAGACGCTGGCCCGGCACGAGGGCTATTTTCAGCGCTTCCCGGTGGACATCAGCGGGGCCGTACGCCGCCATAATCAGCTCGCCGTGCGGGTCGACAGCCCCTATGAAGACCCGCAAAAGATCTGGCCGCTGCACAAAACGCTGATGAAAGGGATCCTGAATCAGCACGACACCCGCCCGGGCGGCGCCTGGTCGGTTCAGGGGCAGGATGCCAACTCCGGGGGGATCTGGGCGCCGGTGAAGCTCCATCTGAGCCGCGGCGTCACCATCGACGAGGTGATCCTGCGCCCGGACTGGCAACAGGGGCTGGAGCAGCCCATGCTGCGTGCCGAAATACGCTATCGCGCCGTGACGCCCGGCCCCGTCACGCTACGCCTGACGGCTACCCCGGACAATTTTTCCGGCCCGCGTTTTCAACAGGCCTTCGCGGTCACCCTGGAGAAAACCGCGGGTGTCCTGCACGTCTCGCTGCCCATGCCGTCCGCAAAGCTCTGGTGGCCCGTGGGCGCGGGCAAACCCAACCTGTACCGGGTGCGCGCCACCCTTGCGGATAACCGGGGGATGATGGATACCGCCGTCACCCGCACCGGATTACGTAAAGTGGAAGCGCTGGCGGATAATCAGGGCTGGCGCATCAACGACAGACGGCTGTTCATTAAGGGCAGCAACTATATTGGCTCCCCATGGCTAAGCACCATGACGCGGAAAAAGTATCGTCGGGATTTCAGGCTTGTCACGGCGATGAACGCCAATGCCATCCGCGTTCACGGCCACGTGGCGGGCCGCGCGCTGTATGAGGTGGCCGATGAGATGGGGCTGATGATCTGGCAGGATGTCCCCCTGCAGTGGGGTTACGATGACAGCGTCGCCTTCGCCGATAACGCCGTGCGCCAGACCCGGGCGATGATGGCGCAGTTCGGCAATTCGCCGGCGATTATTGTCTGGGGCGGTCACAACGAACCACCGTGGAACTCGCCGTGGATGGAAAAACGCTTCCCCGACTGGCATAAAACCTTAAACCAGACCTTGACGCAGCGGGTGGGCGAGGCGCTGGCGGAAGACACCTCCCGCATCGTGCACCGGTTTTCCTCCGTCGAAGAACACTACTGGGCCGGCTGGTATTTCGGTACCCTACGCGACCTGCTCGCCCCGGCGAAGACCGGGATTATTACCGAGTTTGGCGCCCAGGCGCTGCCCCGGCTCGCCACCCTGAAGACCATTATCCCGGCTCATCTGCTGTGGCCGAAAACGACCGCCGCTGACGACCCCGGCTGGGTGCGATGGAAGTACCATAATTTTCAGCCTTTCCAGACCTTTAAATTCGCTGGCGTTCCGCGGGGAAATAATATTCAGGAAATGATCGCCAATACCCAGGCGTATCAGGCCCAGCTGGTGGCGCTGGCGGCGGAGAGCTATCGCCGCCAGCGTTATCAGCCGGTGACCGCCCTGTTCCACTTTATGTTTGTCGAGCCATGGCCCTCCATCAACTGGGGGGTGGTGGATTATCTGCGCCAGCCGAAGGCGGGTTACTATGCCCTGCAGCGCGCCTATCAGCCGATCCTGCCGTCGATCGAGCCGGTGACCGCCAGCTGGCGTCAGGGAAGCCCGGCGACGGTGCGCCTGTGGGCGATTAACGATACCTGGGCAGCCTGTGAGGATTGTCGCCTGAGCTGGCAGGTCAGGCAAAATGGCCAGATGCTCGCTCAGGGAGAAACCACGCTGACCCTGCCGCCCGACGCCGGCCAGAAGATCAGAGAGCTGACCGTCACCCCCACCAGCCAGCAGCCCGTGACGATCGTCTACCGCATTGACAACCGTCGCGGCAAACGCGTGGGTGCTAACCAGCATACCGAGCCCGTCGCCGCAGCTCAGGCGGCTAAATGAAGGCGGCTTCACGCTTAGCCGCGATCAGTCATGGATTTTCACCCCCAGACAGCCGCGAACAAATTCAGGGTTAAAGTGTTTCACCGCTTCGCCGACATAACCTAAATCCAGGGCGCCGATCTGCGCCATTTCGCTCGCGGTGAGCGAGAAATCCCAGATGGCAAAGTTCTCTTCAATACGCTCCTGGCGGGTGGATTTCGGGATCACCGTGACGCCACGCTGCACGTTCCAGCGCAGGATAACCTGCGCAATGGTTTTTTGATGGGCATCGGCAATCCCCTGCAGCATTGCCTCTTCATACGGGTGATGTCTCCCGCCGCCTAACGGCGCCCAGGCTTCAGGCTGAACGTGATAATGCTTCATGGTTTCCAGCGCCGCTGGCTGCGCGAAATAGGGATGCAGTTCAACCTGGTTCACCATCGGCCTGATTCTGACGGTTTCGCAGAAGTTAGCTAACACATGGGGATAGAAATTGGAGACGCCAATCGCTTTCAGCTTCCCGGCTTCATACGCGTCTTCCAGCGCGCGCCAGGCGCTGAAATAATCGCCCATCGCCTGATGCAACAGATAAAGATCGAAGTATTCCAGCCCGGATTTTTTTAAGGATGCGGCAATCCCGGCTTTCGCCATCCCGGTGTTGGCCATGTCCTGGACCCACAGTTTGGAGGTAATAAATAGCGCCTCTCGGGTACACAGACCTTCGGCGATGGCTTCGCGAACGGCATCACCCACCGCATCTTCATTATCGTAGACGGCAGCGGTATCGATGAGGCGGTAGCCAGTACGAATGGCGTTCAGCACCGACTGCTTACACTCTGCTTTATCGGTCACCTTGAACACCCCAAAACCCAGCATCGGCATTTTACGGTTGTTACTTAATACGGAATATTCCACGGTGAAGCTCCCCTCTTGTTAAAACACCATGGTAAGACAGGAACGCGGTCACGATTAGCCTGTCATTCCTGATTTGACTTATGCATTCAATTCATTAATCGCAGTGCGCTGAGATGCCCCACTCAGGTCAAAAGTGCTGCGCCATCGCAGACGGTCATACGCCACACCTTCCGCCACGGCCCCCTCGGGCAGCGTTCACGTCAGCCATGTCCGCGAGGACAGACTGAATTATCTGCTCGGTCTTCCACCGCAAGATGACAGGATTGTCATCTGGTTAACGCCTTTCTGTCGGGTTCCCACGAGTAGACTGCCTCTATTTCTTCCAGACAGCGAATGATCATGACACTACTTCGCACAAGACCCCTGCTTATCATTGGTCTGATGTTAGGCGCTGGCCTTTTTTCGTATGGTATCCTCCACCAGACCAGCGATGCGGCGCCAGCACACAACGTCGCCGAACCGCTTGTCAGCCTCAGTCAGGCACAGGTGAAACTCGTCCCGCTGCGGCTCTCTACTCAGGGACATGTGGTCTCCCTCAATCAGGTCGATATCCAGTCTCAGGTGACCGGCACGGTAAAATCGGTGGCCTTCAAGGAGGGGGATTTCGTTCAGCAGGGACAACTGCTGTTTACCCTCGACGATAGCACGCAACAAGCCACGCTACGCCATGCGGTGGCGACGCTGGCTGAATCCCACTCTGAGCTGACAAAAGCGCAGAACGATCTCGCCCGCGGCCGCAGCTTAAAGGCGAAGAATTATATTTCGGCGTCAGACTGGGACACGTTAAAAAGTACTCAGCAGCAGTACGCTGCACAAAGCAGCGCCGCGCAGCAGGATATCGAGACGGCTCAGGCGCAACTGGGCTACACGAAAATTTATGCCCCCGTCAGTGGTAAAACCGGGGTGTTGAACGTCCACATCGGTAGTCTGGTACAGCCCGGGAGTACCTCGCCGATGGTAAGCATTAACCAGTTCGATCCTGTCGGCGTTTCGTTCACCTTACCTGAAGCCAGCCTCAATGCGGTACTGGCCGCGCAAAGCCAGGGACCGGTAAAAGTATGGGTGAAAAATGCCAGAGGCGAAGACGTCGCGGGACAACTGGATTTCATCAATAACACCGTGAGTACGGATAGCGGCACTGTCGTCTTTAAAGCCCGTTTTTCGAATGCCGACCATCTGCTGTGGCCGGGGGCATTTGAGGATGTCAGCGTCGATGCCGGCTCGCAACATGTCGTGGTACTGCCACCTCAGGCTGTACAGAACGGTCCGGAAGGTCACTTCGTCTTTCTCGTCGATAGCAGCAGACGCGTGTCCACGCAGGCCATCACGCTGTTGCGCATGCAGCAGGGAATGGCGATCGTCAATGGCGTGGCGCAGGGAACCCGGGTGGTCGTGGAAGGCGCTAACGCGTTGCGCCCGGACATGACCGTCAGGCTGGCAAGCCATGCGGCAACCCAGGAGCCCAGGTCATGAAGTTTGCTGAATTGTGTCTGTCACGGCCCATTGCCGTGATGCTGCTGTGGCTGGCGGTGATGGTGACCGGGATCATTTGCTGGACGAAGCTGCCTGTTGCCGCGCTGCCTGAGTTTGATACCCCGACGATTAAAGTTAACGCATCGCTTTCCGGTGCCAGCCCGGAGACCATGGCCTCATCGGTGGCGACACCGCTGGAAAAAAACCTCTCCACTATCGCCGGAATATCAACGCTGACCTCAACCAGTCTGCAGGGGGCCACCACCATTGTGATGGAGTTCGCCCCATCGGTGAATATTGATTCAGCCGCGGTGGATGTACAGGCCGCCCTGTATCAGACGATGAAAAATCTGCCGTCAGAAATGACCACCCCACCCTCGTTTCGCAAGGTCAACCCGGCTGATGCCCCCATTGCCATTATTGCCATCGACTCGCCCTCAATGACGCTGTCGGATCTTAACCGTTTCAGCGACAACCTGATTTCTCCGGCACTTTCCACGATTAAAGGTGTGGCTGAAGTTACCGTGAACGGCCAGAAAAAGTATGCCGTACGGGTTGAAATCGATCCTGACAAGCTCGCGGCGATGGACCTGACGCTCACTGACGTGCAGTCGGCGCTGAAATCGGCAAATTCGAATGCGCCTATTGGAGAACTGGACGGTAAGCGACAAATGATGATGCTGCAAACCCGTGGCGACCTGCGTAATGCCGCCGACTTTGCCCAGGTCATTATTGCGACCCGCAACGGCCAGCCGGTACGCCTGTCCGATATCGCCAGCGTGCAGGATAGTATTGAGAACACCCTGAGCTACAGCTCGGTAAACGGCCACACGGCAATTGTACTGAACATCAGCCGCCAGCCGGGCGCGAACATCGTCTCAACTATCGACGCCATCAAAGCACTGCTGCCACGGCTGCAGTCACAAATGCCGCCGTCGGTACACCTGCAACTGCTCAACGACCGTTCTTTATCTATCCGTCAGGCGATCCATGACGTCAACATCACGCTGCTGGTGACTATCGCGCTGGTGATTCTGGTGATCCTGCTGTTCCTTCGTCAGCTGCGCGCGACCCTGATCCCGGCGCTCAGCGTGCCGGTGTCGCTGCTTGGGGCATTTGCCCTGATGTACGTGATGGGCATGAGCCTGAACAGTATCTCCCTGATGGGACTGACGATCGCCGTCGGGCTGGTGGTCGATGATGCGATCGTGGTGCTGGAGAACATCATGCGCTATCGCGAGCAGGGAGAAACAATATGGCGGGCGGCGCTGCTGGGTGTGCGCGAAGTGGCGTTTACCGTCATTTCCATATCGCTGTCGCTGGTTGCCGTTTTCCTGCCCATTTTCCTGATGCCAGGCACGCTGGGGCTGCTGTTCCATGAGTTCGCGTGGGTGGTTTCCCTGGCGATCCTGGTCTCGGCGGCGGCGTCATTAACGCTGGTGCCGCTGCTGGTATCGCTGCTGATTAAAGACCATGAGATTGAGCAAGCGCAGCCTGCGTGGAGCCGTTATTTCGAACGCGGATTTGATGCCCTGCTCAAAGGTTACGCACGTGCCCTGGAGGTGGCGATCGCCCATAAAATGTGGATGGTGCTCACGGCACTTACCACAGTACTGCTGACGGTCTTCCTTTACTGGAGCGCGCCGAAAAGTTTCTTTCCGCAGGAAGATATCGGTCAGATCACAGCGAATATTGATACGCCACAGGACATGTCCTATGACGGTCGCCTCGCCGTGGCGCAGCAGATCGGCAAAACGTTGCTCGCCGATCCCGTCGTGGCTGACATGGTCACCAAGGTCGATCATGACACCACGCAGGTGGTACTGACGCTGACAGATCGTTCGCAGCGTCCGGCCATGGCGCAGGTGGTGCAGCAAATGCGAGCAGAAACCAGCTATATGCCGGGGATCACCGTGTTCTTCAGCCCGGTACAAAATCTGAAAATCGGCGGCCGCTCGTCGAAAAGTAGCTATCAATACACGCTGCAATCCGTCAACAGCAGCGATGGGTTAGCGCTGAATAACTGGGCGAACAAGCTGATGGAGGGGATGAAAAAAACCGGCGTATTTGTGGGCGTCAACAGCGACTCGCAGCTCAACGGCCTGGAGGCTGATCTGCAGATAGACCGTAATAAAGCCTCACTGCTCGGTGTCGATACCAGCCAGATCCGCAGCAATTTGTATGCCGCCTTTGGCACTCAGCAGGTCTCGACCATCTACGCCCCGGAAGACAGCTATGAAGTGATTATGGAAGTGAAGCAGCCGTTTCGTCAGAACGAAAGCGATCTGGCGAAGATCTATGTGCGCTCATCTTCCAACACACTGCTACCGGTAACCACCTTCACCCACATTTCGCGTGCGCAAGGAATTACCGCGGTTAACCACCAAGGGCAGTTGCCGGCGATAACCGTCTCATTCGACCTGGCGCCCGGTAAGTCACTGTCGGATGCCACCGCCGCGATAGCTCAGGTCGAGAACGACATGCAGATGCCCGCCTCGGTCTTTGGGAGCTACGCCGGGCAGGCGGCGCTGTACCAGCAGTCGCAGAGTAGCCAGATTTGGCTGATTGTGATGGCGCTGGCGGTGATCTACGTGATCCTTGGCGTGCTGTATGAAAGCTGGATCCACCCATTGACCATTTTACTCGGCCTGCCTTCGGCGGCAGTCGGCGCGCTGCTGGCGTTAAGGCTATGCAATCTGGATCTCACCTTTATCGCCATGATTGGCATTCTGCTGCTGATCGGGATCGTAAAAAAGAATGCCATCATGATGATAGATTTTGCGCTGGCGGCGCAGCGCCAGCATAATTTATCTGCCCATCAAGCAATCACTCAGGCCTGTCTGCAGCGCTTCAGACCCATCATGATGACGACCTTTTGCGCCATGATGGGAGCCCTGCCTATCGCGTTTGGCTGGGGCGCGGGCGCCGAGCTTCGTCAGCCGATGGGCGTGGCGATTGTCGGCGGCCTGCTTTTTTCTCAACTGATCACGCTGTTTATTACGCCCGTTTTATACCTGCTGTTTGAGCGGAAAGCCCGTCCACAGGAGAATGCAGCACAATTGCTGGAGGAACAATGAGACTACTGTTGGTAGAAGACCAGTCAATGGCCGCGGACTACATCGCAAAAGGGCTCAGAGAGAATGATTTCGTCGTGGACGTGGCCAATAACGGTGTCGACGGACTGCACTACCTGTTGACCAACGACTACGATCTGGCCGTCCTCGACGTGATGTTGCCGGGAATGAACGGCTGGAAAATCCTTGAGTTAGCGCGCCAGGCTGGGAAAGCCACGCCGGTGATGTTTCTGACCGCGCGGGATGACGTAGAGGATCGGGTCAGAGGGCTTGAGCTGGGTGCGGAAGATTATCTGGTTAAGCCATTTTCATTTAGCGAATTGCTGGCGAGAGTACGCGTCATCATGCGTCGTCAAACCGTCCATAGCACACCGCTGGAAGACGCCGTATTACAAATCAGCAATCTGCAGCTCGACTTCCATAAACATCGCGTTATTCGTGATGGAAAACGCATCGAGTTGACGCAGAAAGAGTTTTTACTGCTTAACCTGTTGATGCGTCGCAGCGGCGAAGTATTATCGCGTACCGTGCTGGCAGAACAGGTCTGGGATATGAACTTTGACCCGGAAACCAATGTTATTGACGTCGCTATCCGCCGTCTGCGCAGCAAAATTGATGATGGTTTTGATGTGAAACTGCTTCACACCATTCGCGGCGCAGGCTACGTGCTGGAAGAGAGACAAGATGCAGATCCCGCGTAATATGTCGATAACCCTCCGGCTGACGCTCTACTTTACCCTCGCGATGTCGCTGGTGCTGTACAGCGTCTCCGGACTATTGTACTCCACTATGCGCAATCAGCTCAGCCAGAAGGATGAGAACGAACTGCGCAGCACCCTGCAGTACCAGCAGGAGATTGCCACCACCATCAGCGAACGTCAGGGGCCAACCGACCTCTGGCAACAGGAACTGTTCGAATTTATCGCCCGCCAGGACCGGCTTTCGCTGCGCATTATCAGCCCTGATGGGAAAGTCTGGGCGCAGTCGAAGACTATGCGGGCGCCAGAAGCAGTTTTCCCCCCGCCATCCCGTGACTTTACGTACCGTTCATGGCGTTATCACGAAGGAGAGATAAAGGAAAAGTACCTGATCGCGTCAACCAATTTTATCCTGAAAGGCAATCAACCGTGGCTGGTTCAGGCTGCGCTGAATGTCTCGCGAAACAATGAAATCATTGAAGATTACTGGCAGCGGATGCAGATTGCTGTAGCGCTGGCCATTGTGGTTTTTTCGGCCATTGGCTACTGGCTCGCACGGCGTGGCCTGCTGCCGTTGCGCAAAATCAGTCGCGAAATTGCGTATATTCATGCCGAAGACCTGGATACCCGCTTGGCAACTCAAAACTGGCCATCAGAATTGAACGCGCTGGCGGCCTCCTTTGACGGGATGATGACCCGGCTTGAAGCCTCCTTTAAACAGCTAAGCCGCTTCTCCTCCGACATCGCTCATGAGCTTCGCGGCCCGATTAACAACCTGATCTCGGCCGCCAGCGTGACGCAAAGTAAAGACCGCAGCCCGCAAGAGTACCAGGAGACCCTGGCCGCCATCGTCGAAGAAGGCGAACGACTGTCGCGCATGATTTCCTCTATGCTGTTCCTGGCCCGAGCCGATAACAGCCGCGAAACGCTGCACCGGGAGTTACTCAATAGCGTCACGGAATTTGAACGTCTCATCGGTTACTACGACATTCTGGCGGAAGATAAAAACATCCGTTTAACCCATGAGGGGGATGTCTCTTTCCCTGCCGATGCTCTGCATTTGCAGCGAGCGCTCTCTAACCTGCTGTCTAATGCTATTCGCCATACCCGCTCGGGCGGTACGGTACATCTCAAAGCATCTCAGGCGAACAGCTCAGTCTTACTGGCGGTGCAGGATAATGGCGAGGGCATCAGTCCGGAGCATTTGCCGCATATTTTTGACCGCTTTTATCGCGTGGATGCGGCACGCAGCAGCGCGGATAACACCGGGCTGGGCCTGGCCCTGGTAAAAACCATTGCCGAATTACACGGAGGAAGCGTTCAGGTGGAAAGTATTCCGGGCCAGGGAAGCTGCTTTACGCTGGTACTTCCCCTGTAATGAGGTTGCCAGCCAACCTGACAAAATTGTCATCCGGGCGTTGAGTTTTGGTCATGGTCAGAAGCGAATAATTGCAGAACATTTATTCCGGAAATTCACTTTTCCCTGACATGAGAAGACCCCTATGACTATTCCGCAAAGTCATTCAGTGTGGCTCAATAAAGTACCTGAGATTACGCTTGTATTCTGGTTAATCAAAATGATGTCGACCACCGTTGGCGAAACGGCGGCAGATTTCCTTAATATGGATTTGCAGTTTGGTTTAACCAATACTTCAATAGTGACTGGCGCGCTGCTCGCATTGTCGATCTTTTTCCAGATGCGGGCCACACGCTATCAGCCGGTGTTGTATTGGGTCACGGTCGTGTTTATTAGCGTATTCGGCACCTTGATCACAGATAACTTAACCGATGCCTGGCATGTACCGCTGGCGCTCTCTTCGCTGGTGTTCAGCGTCCTCTTATTGGTCATCTTTGTCACGTGGTACCGGCGGGAAGGTACGCTGTCGATTCATCACATCGATAACCGGAGCCGTGAATCATTTTACTGGCTGGCGATTCTGGCCACATTTGCCCTCGGTACAGCGGTAGGTGACTGGCTGGCGGAAGGCGTGAGTCTGGGTTATTACGGTGCGGCAATGTTCTTCGGGACGTGGATCCTGATTATCACCGGCGCCTGTTTTATCTTTAAAGCAAACCGCGTATTTTGCTTCTGGGCGGCGTATATTCTGACCCGCCCATTCGGCGCAGCCTGCGGAGATTTACTTTCACAACCGGTAGATAACGGTGGTATCGGCTTAGGGGCAAACCTCACCAGCCTGATTTTCGGGCTCGCGATTATGTTCATGATTGCCTGGCTGATGGTGCACGACTGGCGTAAGCGTTCTGCTGAAAGATAATGGCAGAATGGTAGAACAAGCGTCACTATGATGACGGTGGGTTCCCCCACCGTCTCGTTATTACTTTTTCACTGCATTTTTGGCGTTATTTTTTGCATTATTGCAGGCGGTCTCATTTTTAGCGCAGGCTGCTTTAGCCGCTTTCGCTTCTTTTTGCGCATCCGCTTTTGCCGTGGACTTGGCCTGGGAACACTGCGTCGGGTTATTCTGGCAGGCTGATTTAGCTTTTGAAATCATCTGACCATTTGCTGCATTGGCGGCGCCGCAAACCATAAGCGCGCAGATACCCAGCGCCATTGCGAATTGTTTCATCATAGTTATCCGTATTATTAAATTTAAGTGAGTCACATCCGGGATAATTCCCGTCCGTTAAGAGCAGGAATAAGCTTATGCCGCAGGTGCTGGCGAGCTTACCGCCGTTGGCGTACCCTGCTTCATCTGCAGGCGGTGCTGCAATTCAGTTTTGCAATCAGCATTCCCTTTCCATGCGCACCGCGCCAGTTCACGACCGTTCATCTGTTGCGGGGATTTGCTGGCACAGCCTGCCAGTAGCAGAAGCGCGAGGGGGAATAATATTTTCTTCATCGCCAGATTACTCGTTAGTTAAAAACCACATGAATTATCAGGATGAAATATTAAGACTTAATTAAGTGAAACGAGAGATAGCATGGATAGCTAATAGTACAAGGTCGCGGCACGTCGCGACCTTGTAAGGTTTAACCATGGTTTTCTGACATCATCAGGCAACCACTGCTCATCACTGGCTGGTTAAGCGCTGCGCCAGACTCAGCCGCAGCGCCACAGTTATCCTCTCAACCGGATAGCATCACAGGCTGACACTGTTCAACCAGTTGAGCAGACTTTCCACTGAGTATTGCGTCGGTGCGCGCGATATCGGTTGGCCCGATGTTATCAGCAGTAGCGTCGGCAGGCCGCGTACGCCGAGGTCGCTGGCCAGTTCCTGATGCAAATCGGCATCCAGATAGCGCGTTTCAAACTGAGCAATACGCTGGCTGAGTTTTTCATGGGCCAGCAGCTGCCAGAGTTTACGGCAATGCACACAGCGCTCCGCGCCAACGAACAGCAGCACGGGTCGTTCACCCTGCAGTTCACTCGCCGCGCTTATCGGCCGGAATGCGCTTTCCGCAACGCGGAACAGCTTCGGACTGCGGCGCAGCGTATCGTTATCGGTAGCTACGCATAGCGCATCGGCGCTTTTACTGTACGGCTGTACGCCCGCCACGCGCACCACGCTCTGCGCCGGGCCCGCCGCCGCCGCGCCCGGCTGACGCAGAGTGCGGACATCGACTGCCGCAATCGGCGTCTCCTGCGGTTGCGCAAGCTGCGGGATCCACGCGTAAGGAATGCGGTAGGCGCGGTAAACCATATTATTATTCAGCGTCTTGCCCCAGAACGGCGAAATATATTCCCAGACAATGTCGTGATCGCGGGTCACTTCAAAAATGCGGCCGTTCGATCCTTCGTTAATCAGCGTATTGCCATTTTCCAGGCGCTGCATATTACTGATATACGGGCTGTAGAAGCGATAGGAGTCGGTCGGTTGCGGCAGATCCGCTTCATAAGGCGAGTAGCGCCACTCAATATCGAGGGTCAGCGGGTTGATCTCAAGGATCCGTGAATAATCGCGCCAGGCGTTTTTCACCCCATCCGCCGACGCCGGATTCGGCGCACCGTATCCGGCCCAACCGCCGTTGTCGAAAATAAGGATATTGCCCGCGCCCGGCAGCCCCTGCGGGATCATATGCGCATGATGCTGGCCGATGATCCAGCCGATGTGCTTCAGCTCCGGTTTGCTGTAGTCCGGGCCGAGCTGCCAGACAATTTTGCCGCTCTGCTTATCGATAATGGCGATAATGTTGGATTCGCGGGCGTCCCAGATAATGTTATCAGGATGAAAGCGCGCATCGCCGGCGTCATACCATTTATTCGGTCCCAGCGCCGACATCGAGTTGATATGCATCCAGTCGCCCATTCCGCCGCCGCTGGCGCGCATATTCGGGTTATTGTACAGCGCGGTGCGTGCCGCATCGTCGAAGCCCAGCTCATGAAAATGGTCGCTGCAGCGCCACTCCCAGACCACATTGCCCTGCCAGTCGACTTCAATAATGGTGTCGTCCAGCAGCAGCTTGTCGGAGATCGCTTCATTAACCAGATTGGTGTGGGCGAGGATCAGGGTATTGCCGCCATCCACCTGCGGCTCCAGCCCCGGTGCGTAGTAGCCGACCGGGTTACCCGCTCGCTGATAGTCGTGATGAGCGCGCGCCATCCAGCGCGTTTCGTTGCCGGGATCGCTGACCTGTTCGTAGCGGTCGAATTTCCAGGTTACGTTGCCCTCCCAGTCCACCTGGATCAGATCGAGCATATCCTGCATGCCATAGCGCGGGTCGCGCTCGCCGCTGTGGCCAAGGATGGCACCGCCGGGCAGAATTTTGTTGGGAAACCCATGCAGTTCAGGCCATTCCCGCACCACGTGACCATTCATATCCACCAGTACCGCGCCGTGTTCGGTGGCCTGGAAAAGGGTGTAGCCGCTCCAGGCGCGCTGCGGATCAT
Organism: Klebsiella sp. K-Nf6; assembly: GCF_002806655.1. Classification (NCBI taxonomy): domain Bacteria; kingdom Pseudomonadati; phylum Pseudomonadota; class Gammaproteobacteria; order Enterobacterales; family Enterobacteriaceae; genus Klebsiella; species Klebsiella sp. K-Nf6. The sequence goes on from NZ_PIBN01000002.1 coordinate 354,145, forward strand.
AAAGTGTGGCGCCGGTCGGGTAAACGGAAGGATGTCCCATATGTTGCTCCTTAAATAATAAAATCAGACAGAAGTAATCAGGTTGCGAATGTGGCGGCAGGCGGCGGTAAACGAGTCATCATCACGCTGGCGCGGATGAGGCAGCGCCAGGTTCACGATTTCTCGTATCCGCCCCGGACGCGGTGAGAGCACGACGACGCGATCGGCCAGGGCGACGGCCTCTTCCACATCGTGCGTCACCAGTAACGTGGTGGTTCCCGCGCTTTGGTGGATCTGTAAAAGTTCCTGCTGCAGGGTGTGACGCGTCAGGGCATCCAGCGCGCCGAAAGGCTCATCGAGCATCAGGATCTGCGGGCGGGCCACCAGACCGCGGGCAATAGCCACCCGCTGGGCCATGCCGCCGGAAAGCTGCGCGGGCAGCGCGCTGGCGAACTCGCTGAGCTGCACGCGCGCCAGCATCTCCAGTGCCCGCTGGCGCTTCGTCGCCCGGCTGAGCTTTTCATCTGCCAGGCCGAGCATCACGTTGTCGAGCACGTTAAGCCACGGAAACAGGCGCGGCTCCTGAAACACAATGCCGCGCTCTTTGCCCACGCCGGTGACCGGCTCGCCGTTAATACAAATATCCCCCTGGGTGGCTGACTCAAGGCCCACCAGCATCCGTAGCAGCGTCGATTTACCGCAGCCGCTGCTGCCCACCAGCGCGACCAGTTCACCGGCGGCGATATCCAGGTTGAAATTCTGTAGCGCCGTCACCTGTTGCCAGGATTTACGCACGTGGCGAAAAGAGACCAGAGTTGAAGAGGTCATAACTGCTCCTGTTGACGCCAGCGGGTGGCGCGCATTTCCAGTAAACGTCCGGCTTTATCCAGCGCCGCGCCGGTGATACCGACCAGCACCATGCCGCAGAGAATGGTGGGCATATCCAGCAGCTGCTGGGCATTGATCATCAGGCTGCCGATCCCGACGCCGGAGGACATGAAATATTCCGCGCCGATATTGCCAAGCCAGGCGTAAATCAGCGCCAGCCGCAGACCGGCGAAGATCCCCGGCGCGGCACCGGGAAGAATGACCCGGCGCAGGCGCGCGAATTCGCCCAGCCGCAGTACCCTGGCGACTTCATCGAGTTGCGGATTTCGCTGAAGCACCGCCTGCAGGGTGCTGAAGAACATCGGAAAGAACGACGCCAGCGCGATAAAGACAATTTTGCCGCCGTTATCGTTACCCACCCATGCCGTCAGCAGCGGCAGCCAGGCAAACAGAGCAATATGGCGCAGCACGTTAAGCGTGGGGGTGAAAATTTGTCCGGCGCGTGGGCGCAGCGCCAGCAACAGCCCGCACAGCAAACCGCCGGCAATCCCCAGCGCGCCGCCGACAACCGCTCTCCCCAGACTGGCCAGCATCGCGGCGCTCAGCTCTCCGCTCAGGATCCCCTGAACAAAACGCGCCGCCACCGCCAGCGGCGAAGAGAATAATCCGCCATCAATCCAGCCCCACTGGCTGGCCAGCTGCCACAGCGCCAGCAGGACTATCGGCAGCTGCAACGCCCGCCAGCTGGCCTGCGGTTTCCACGCCAGGCGTCCGGCGGCTGGCTGCGGCCAGAACACCAGTCGGGAACAGGCCCGATTCGCCGCCCACTCCATCAACATGCCGCTCAGGCCAACCACCGCGATGGTGACGAAGACAATATCCAGCTGAAACAGCTGGCGGCCCCAGACCATCAGGTAGCCAATACCTTCTGAAGAAGCCAACAGCTCGACAACGATAAGCGATACCCAGGCCTGCGAAAGCGCCAGACGCAGACCGGTAAACCAGCCCGGCAGGCTTGCCGGGATCACCAGCCAGCGCAGCCGCTGCCAGCGGGAAAAGTTCATCACCCTGCCGGCTTCGCTCAGGGTCAGCGGCACGCTGGCAACTGCCTGCTGAGTGTTGATGGTCATCGGCACCACGGTGGTTTTCACGATAACCGCCAGCTTGAGGCCGTTATCAATCCCGAACAGCACCATCAATAGCGGGATCCAGCCGAGCGTCGGAATTTGCGCCAGCGCGTAGAACAGCGGTTCCACCCGCTGCGCGGCCGCTGGCACCAGGCCAAACAGCGCCCCGAGCAGCGTGCCGGCGATGGCGCCCAGCAGCAGGCCAAGCGCCAGATGCTGGAGGCTAAATCCCCACTGCGCCAGCAGATCGCCGCTCAGCAGCGACAACGCGGTATCGGCAACCACCGACGGCGCGGGCAAAATTTGCGCGGGCATCCATCCCTCGCGGGCGGCGATGTACCACAGCAATAGCAGTAGCGTTGGCAGCAGCCACGGCCAGCCGTTAAGCCGGAAACCCGGCCTGCCAGGGGCATCGGTTCTTAAGATCATCTGCGACATATCGGTCCACTCATCGGAAAGTGATGCCGCTATGAAAACGTGACTCACGCTGCCCCGCTATTGCGTAAGGTGAATAATCCCGATGCATCGAATGCATTTCAGCCTGGCGGGCACGCTGCGTCTGATTTAGCTTTTTTTCACCCATGCTTGGCGAATAAAAGCATTTAACACACCGCCCGCCGGCTCTTTAGGGTGAGAAAAAAACTCAAGGGAGCAATACGTTATGATGAAAGCATTTTTTAGCCGCACCTTGCTGGCATTGGTCACGGTCATCGGTCTGGCGGCAAACGCCCAGGCCGAGACGCTACGAACCATTCGCATCGGCGTGCCGGATCAGAGCGCAGGCAGTCAACCTTTTATTGAGGGGCCGGTCGGCATGGCGTTTATCCGCCATCAGCTGGAAGAGGTGTTTAAACCGCAGGGTGTGGAAGTGCAGTGGCAGTTTTTCAAGGGGGCAGGCCCGGCGGTGAATGAAGCGTTAGCCAACCGACAGCTTGATTTTGTTTACCTCGGCGATCTGGCGGCGATTATCGGTAAGGCCAATGGTCTGCCGACACGCCTGCTTCTGGGCAGCCGCGGCTCGGAATCCTGGCTCGCGGTAACCAAAGCCTCGGGTATTAAAACGCTGGCCGACCTGAAAGGCAAACGGGTAGCGGTCTATCGCGGTACGGCGGACCAGTTGGCCTTTGACCGGGCGCTGCAAACCGCCGGCCTCAATGAGCGCAGTTTGCAGGTCATCAACCTTGACTGGAACGCGGGTAAAGCAGCGCTGGCGGCCGGTCGCGTCGATGCGGTATGGGGAGGCGTCTCCCTGCTGGCGCTACGCGGCGACAAAATTGATGTGGTGGTTAAAAGCGGCGACTCAGGCCGCCAGAACACCACCCAGGCGGGGTTCCTCGGCACGCAGACGTTTATCGAGACCTGGCCGCAGGCGACTCAGCAGATCGTTAATGTGCTGGTGAAGAATGCCGCTGAAATCAGCGATCCGGCTAATCGAGACGCCTGGTCTGCCGAGATGGCGCAGCAAAGCCAGATCCCCAAGGCGTTATTTCTGGAAGCGCTGCAGCCGCAGGATCTGAACTTTACCACCTCACCGCGTATTGACCCGTTCCTGACCGACAGCTTCAGCAGTAGCGTCGAGCAGGCTAAATCGGGTCGTCTGATCCGCAGCGCCTTTGACGTTAAGCAGTGGGTGGACGGCCAGTTTGTCGAGCAGGCGCTGAAAACGCAGCAACTGGAAAACCGCTGGCCACTGTACGATGCCAAAGGTGAGGCGAAAAACGCCGGTTAATCCCCCTCCTCCTGCGCCAGCAGCTGAAGCTGATGCTGACGGTCGGTGTGGAGGATAATCTCAATCAGCCTCTCAACCAGCGGCGGCTGAATCGCATGAACCGGGGAGATAATGGCAAACCGGGTCTGCATTAGCCGCCACTCATCTGGCAGATCGCTAAGTTCCAGTTTCACCAGCCGATGGCTGTGCTGGCACAACGCGAAGCCGTCCTCGCTGGCGAAGCTTATCGCGTGGGTTTGCGCCAGAGTGGAAAGCAGCGCGTAAATATGGTCGCACTGGATCGCGGGCGTAAAGTCCTGTTGCTGGCTGAGGGTTGCCAGTACCTTGCGTACCCCCGGCGGCAAATAGGGGGCGGCAAAAGGATAGCGCAGCATCTCCTGAATCGAGATCGTCCCCTGTTTTGCCAGCGGATGTTCGGCATGGCAGACAAAGAAACAGCGTTGTGGGCTGAGCGGCTGCACGCGTAACTGCGGGTCAAGCTCGGCCTGCCAGCTATCGGCGACCACAAAAGGATAGTGCTGGGAGGTAAGCGCCTGATGCAGAGCAAGCCAGTTATCAATGTGAAAACGCACCCTCGCCTGCGGCAAAAGACGATGAAACTCACCGATGGCCGCCGGAATCAGCCTCGCGCCGGGGGCCGGGCCGCAGCCAAAAGCGACCTCGCCATTTTGCGCATCGTCCGCCTCACGCAGCTGGCTACTGAGCTCGATATTGAGTTCCTGAAAACGGCGCGCATAAGGCAGCAGCTTTTGCCCATGCAGCGTGAGCGTCGGTAGCTTGCTCTGGCGGTCGAATAAAGGATGACCGACACTCTGCTCCAGCGCCTGAATGCTGCGGCTAAACGCCGACTGCGACAGGCAAACCGCCTCCGCCGCACGATTAAAACTGCCGTACTCCACTAGCGCCACAAAATTGCGTAACTGGCGAAAATCCAGATGCATCGATCCACTCCCTTCCCTCTACTATTCAACAAAAGTACTGGAAGGCGGCCTGGCGGTAAACCACAGACACCACTCCCGGTGAGTTAGTCCACGGTGACTGGGAGTGAAAGTTCGCGTTGCAGAATAGTGATGAATCTGCAAGAGCGGCCAGCCACAGAGCCTCACGCTGATCTCATGTTTCAGCCATTAATTCCGTCATCACTTTCGCAAACACTTCGCCCGGCTGAGACAGGGTGCTATGTCCATCCGTCACCGCGACGACAGAAACCGGCAACGCATGACGGAACGGCCGCACCGCCAGACCGCTGGTGTCGACGCCCTGTAGAGAGAAACTGTCAACAATAGTCATACTGTTGTTGCCGTGTCTGACAAGATTAATCGCCATGCTGTAGCGGTTGGTTTCTACCGCCGCCACCTGGCGCTGGCGGAACGCCGGCACCTCTTCGGCAATCATGGCAACCAGCCGCGCGTCGGTCGTGATATACACCAGGTCGCGCGTCGGGATATCCTGCCAACGGATTTCCGTCTGCTGCGCCAGCGGATGCTGCTCGGGCAGCACACACACCATTTCGCCCCGGCAGATGGCCAGCGGGTTATCCTCTGGTTCGTAGCCGGGTTTCACCAGAAAACCGAGATCGTAACGCCCTTCTTCAACCGCTGTCTCAATTTGATTGTTGAGACACATATCCGCCACCACACCATAATCGGGAAAGGTCTGGCGAAAACGCGCCACCGCCAGTGGCAATATATTCAGCGCCAGCGCAGGCGTGGCGCAGACCCGCAACTGACCAACGCGATACTGGCGGATGTGATCAACAAAACGCTCAAAACGAAGCCGATCCTGATGCACGCGCAGCGCCTCTTTATACAGCGCTCTGGCTTCCGCGGTTGGCTGCATCTTGCCTTGATAGCGCTCAAACAGGCTGAACCCCATCTGCTGCTCGATAAGCGCCAGGCTTTTACTCACCGAAGGCTGCGACATGGCCAGCTGCGCCGCTGCCGCTGTCACTGAACCTAGCTGAACAATACTGATAAAGACCTCGAGTTGCTTGGGTGTCATTGCCATTTTCCTGATAACGATATGCTGATTATGCATTTAAAAAATATGCACTCAGGGTTATAGAATCCATAATTATATTCACCAGAGGGCATAAAATGAAATTTTTCACGTCACGCTTCATGTCGATATTGTTGCTTATACCGGGGATGTTCTTAGCCCAGTCTCCTGCTCAGGCCGGGGAAGAAATCAATACGATTCTGCCAGACCATGTGATCCGCGTCGGTGCGGTCAACGCACCGCCGTGGTATCAGAAAGATCTGCTGACCAACCAGTGGACCGGGCTGGTTCCGGATGTTGTGCAGGCGATATTTAAAAACACCGATATCAAGATTGAATACGTTGATACGCAATGGGGCACCGCCGTCGCGGGTTTACAATCTGACCGTTTCGATATTTTAGGTGGTTTTAATAATACGCCAGAAAGGGCCAAAGCCGTCGACTTTACCCGCCCAATGGGCTCGCACCAGATGGGCGTCCTGACTCTGGAGAAAGAGACGCAGAAATATCAGCGCTGGGACACTATCAACACTTCACAGACCAGACTCAGCGCGATTGATGGCTCGGCAGCCGTCACGCTGCTGCAGCCTCAACTGGACAAAGCCCAGTGGATTATCGTTCCCGATAGCGACAACATGCAGCTCCAGATGGAGAGCGGCCGCGCGGATGCCATCGTCACTAACGACATCCAGATGGCGCAATATATTCAAAAGCGTCATCAGGGCACGATGATCATCCCGCAGCCGGTCAAAGAACAGGCAACCAATATGGGCCTGCGTAAAGATCGTCCGGAATTACAGGCGTGGCTGAATGGACGGCTCGAACAGCTGGATAAAGACGGCACGCTGAAAAAAATCTGGCAGAAATATACTCACCCAGCGAAATAACTCTGATGAACCCACAATCATTATTACCGTTGCTGAAAATTGAAGCGCTTAGCAAATCATTTTCAGGTAATAAAATTATAGATGATGTTTCCTTCGCGGTTCGTCCCTCGGAGGTGATTGGCATCATTGGCCGCAGCGGCGCGGGTAAATCCACCCTGCTGCGTTGCCTGAACATGCTTGAAGTCCCGGATAGTGGGCATATCTGGCTGGGTGAGGAAGAAATAGGCTTTCACGGCGCGCAGAGAAAACAGGTCACACAGCGCACATTAGCGCGCCAGCGTGCCTCAATGACGATGGTATTCCAGCACTTTAATCTGTGGCCACACCGCAGTGTATTGCAGAATATTATTGAAGGTCCGGTACAGGTCCTGGGCGTGCCGCGTAAAAAAGCCATCGAAAAAGCCATGGCGCTGCTCACGCGTATGGGCCTGCAAGAAAAAGCCGGAGACTTCCCGGTGCAACTTTCAGGCGGTCAGCAGCAGCGGGTATCTATCGCCCGCGCCCTGGCTATGGCGCCGCAAGTGATCCTGTTCGACGAACCGACTTCCGCACTCGATCCGGAATCTGTCGGGGAGGTGCTGTCCGTTATTTCCGAACTGGCGGCCAGCGGCACCACCATGCTGGTGGTTACCCATGAAATGCGTTTTGCCCTGCAGGTCTGTAGCCGGCTGCTGTTGATGGATAATGGCAAACTGGTGGAAGAAGCATCCCCGCAGGAGATCTGGTCACGACCGCCCGATGCCCCTATCCGACGCTTTATGACGCTGTCCGGCGTAACGGCAGAGGAGCTGCGCTAATGTCTTATCACTGGGATTTCTCAATACTGTGGCAATATCACGCGGTTTTGCTGGAAGGGATATTGACCACTTTTAAAATTGTGCTGGCCTCAGTCACGTTAAGCATTCTTGGCGGAGCGCTGTTGGCCCCGTTGCGCGGCGCGTCCAGGGCGGTCATCCGCTTACCCACCCAGGGGTTGATTGAGATTGTGCGTTCAATCCCCCCTCTGGTGCTGATTGTCTGGGCCTACTACTGTCTGCCCATTTTGTTCGGCCTGACCCTCTCCTCGTATCTGACCTGTGTCCTCGCCATCTCGTTATATGGCAGCGTATTTTTTGCTGAAATATTTCGTTCTGGTATGCAGTCGGTCGATCATGGTCTGGTCGAAGCGGGCCTGTCGGTGGGGATGTCACCGCTGAAAGTATTAGTTCGCATTACCGGGCCGGTAGCCTTTTTACGAATTCTACCGGCGTTTGTCAGCCAGTGCGTGATGTCGGTTAAGAATTCCGTGCTGGCGAGTTATATCGCAACGGGTGAGATCCTCTATCAAGGGCAACGGCTGAGTACCGCCACCTTCCGCCCTCTGGAAACACTGACTTTTGTGGCGCTGTTTTTCGTCGCCACCATTCTTCCGCTGTCACTGCTGGCAAGCTATGCCGAGCGCCGGATCCGCAGCCGCTACTTCAAACGTTGAGTAACCATGACTATTTCCGCAACACGCCAGCTGGTCAATTTTGCCAGTACCTTATCTGCGCCAGCTATCCCGGCTCCCCTTCGGCGCAAAATTCGACTGCATTTACTGGATGCTCTCGCCTGCGGTTGGGCGGCCAGTGGTCACCGGGTCAGTGAACCGATGATACGCGCCTCCCGGCTATTTGGCGGAAACGGTCACTGTAGCGTCTTCGGTGAGTCCGGTTTCAGCCCATTAGCGGCCGCGTTCGCGAACGCCGCCATGATAAACGGCCTGGATCACGATGACGGTGTGGAGATCGACGGAAAAGGGCTCGGCCATCCGGGAGCCACGCTGGTTGCCGCCGCGATGGTTGCGCTTGACCTCAATCCTGAGCCGGTAGCTCAGGACGTGCTGATTACCACCCTGACGGCCGGTTTCGAGGTGAATAACCGGCTCATCCACGCCATTCAACCTTCGGCAGAACGCTTCAGCCAGGTCTACGGCGTGGCGCAGCACCAATCTATCGGCGCAGCCGTGGTGGCCGGTCGGTTGTTGGGGTTAAACCCTGAGCAATTACATCACGCGGTGGGCCTGGCCGCCGCGTTAACCCCGCTCCCCAGCCTGCACCAGTATAACTGGCGACAACGGCCGCTGTTGTCGCTCAAAGATGCCGTGGCGCCCGCCGCGCAAGTCGCCGTCCAGGCGGTGATAATGGCGCAGCAAGGCCTCAGCGGCAGCCTTGACGTACTCGATGGCGAACAGGGCTTCTGGCGGATGATTGGCTCTGACCAGTTCGCGCCAGACAGGTTGACCGACGATCTCGGCAGCCACTGGTACGCTGGTTACGGTAGCTTTAAGCGATATCCCGCCTGCCGCTGGCTGGCCTGCGCGCTGGAATGCATGGAGGGCATTATGCAGCAGACCGGCTGGTCTGTTGCGGATCTCCGCACCATTGAGGTACAAAGCTTTCCCCGCCTGGTCAACGATATGATGGACTACCGGCCGCAAACGGTGACCGACGCGCAGTTCAGCCTGCCGTGGACGCTGGCAGCGGTCGCCGCTGGCCTGCCACCTGGTGCCGGCTGGTATACAGAAGACAATATGCAAAACCCAGCCTTGCTGGCGGTGGCGGATAAAGTCACGGCCACTGTCACACCTGAATTTACACAGCGAATGAACGGTCCGGCACGCCAGCCTGGCGCGCGCGTTGTGGTCACAAACAGCTGTGGTGAACGTGCAGAGCAGGAACGCTACAAACCCCTCGGCAGCGCCGAACGCCCGCTTAGCGATGGCGAAATTATTGCCAAAGCGCGGCGAAATTTGCCCGGACATAAGATAAAGGTTAACGAACTGCTTACGAGCGTGATGGAGGAGGAAACGGCTCGGTATTACTCCTCTTCGGCAGATCTGATGGGCTTTGCACTACCGGCGTAGCAAGGGTTGCCTGACATCATCAGGCAACCACGACCGATTAGTGCTTCTCGATATACATGGTACGGCTGTAGGCCACATCTTCCGGGTTGGTGATCGGGTAGCCTTTCAGCCACGGCTTAATCAGCCGGCCGTTCGTGTACTGGTAGATCGGCGCGATCGGTGCTTTGACCATAATGATCTTCTCCGCCGCGTTGTAATCGTCGTTACGCGCTTTGGCCGAATTCTCCACCGCCGCCTGGGCGAGGATTTTATCGTACGCCGGATCGTTAAAGCGCGAGATATTTCCGCTGTGGGTGGAGGTCAGTAGCGACAGGAAGGTGGACGGCTCGTTGTAATCCCCCACCCACGAGGCGCGGATCACGTCGAAATTGCCGGTGTTACGGCTGTCGATATAGGTTTTCCACTCCTGGTTCTGCAGTTTCACCTCCACGCCGAGGTTTTTCTTCCACATCGACGCCACCGCGATGGCAATCTTCTGATGGTTCTCAGAGGTGTTATACAGCAGCGTCAGCTTCAGCGGACGATTCGGGCCGTAGCCGGCGGCAGCCAGCAGGGCTTTCGCCTGGGCGTTAAGCTCGGCCTGACTCATGCTCTCAAACTGTGAAGGCTGGGGGGTGAAGCCCGCCGTCACGTCCGGCGTGAAGCGCCAGGCCGGTTTTTCCCCGGTTCCCAGCACTTTCTCCGCCATCACCCGGCGATCGATGGTCATACTCAGCGCCAGTCGCACCCGCTCGTCCGCCGTCGGCCCCTTTTGGGTATTAAAGGCGTAATAGTAAGTGCCCAGCTGCGGCGGGGTATAAACCTGCCCCGGAATATCCTTCAGCAGCTTCTGATACATATTTTTCGGGAAAGATTCGGTGATATCGATATCGCCGGCAAGATAGCGCTTGGTGGCGGCAGACTCCTGGTTGATCGGCACAAAGGTGACCTGCTGGATCACCGTTTTGGCGTTATCCCAGTAGTGCGTGTTCGGCACCAGCACCAGCTTTTCATTCACGACGCGGTCTTTCAGAACATAGGCGCCGTTGCCCACCAGGCTGCCGGGCCGCGTCCAGTTTGCCCCGCTGTCGACGTTCGCCTTTTGTACCGGGTAGAAGGCAAAGCTGGCGGTCAGGTTGCTGAACCACGGCAGTGGTTTATCCAGCTGTACCCGCAGGGTGTGGGCATCGACGGCGGTGACCCCCAGGGTCTCCGGCGCGGCTTTGCCGTCGATGATGTTCTGCGCGTTAGCGATCCCCGCCAGCGCCGCGAACCAGGCGAACGGCGAAGTGGTTTTCGGATCCACCAGACGTTGCCAGCTATAGACAAAATCCTCGGCGGTAACCGGCGTGCCGTCGGACCAGCGCGCGTCATCGCGCAGGGTAAAGGTCCAGACGCGGTTATCGTTGCTCTGCCAGCGGGTCGCCACGCCTGGAACCAGGTTGCCTTTCGCATCCTGATTGACTAAACCTTCAAACAGATCGCGGATCACCTGGATTTCCGGCAGGCCCACCGCTTTGGCGGGATCTAACGAGGCGGGTTCATCTTTGATATGGCGTACTAACAGCTGTTTTTCAGCCAGTACCGTGCCCGGCGGTACGTCCGCCGCCCAGGCTAAAGAAGATACGCTGGCTAACCACAGCGCGCCGCATGTCAAAGCGACAGGATACTTCATAAGATCCCCTTTAAAATGAAAAAAATACCGCCAACAGAGCGATAATTATTTGTTTCATCACCTGAAATTGCAAACGACATATGATAGAAAATTGATGTGTCGTCGGATTTCACGCCTCAGGGAATGGGTTTGATCACGACACGCTTTTCGCCAACACTGAATAATAACGACACACAGGAAGCCCTATGTCTATTTCACGTCCTCGTCCGCAGCGCGGCGACTTTCCGCCGGGAACCCGGCAGTACGGCAGCTCGGAACTGGGCGCGCCGTTGCTGTGGTTTCCTGCACCGCAGGCCGACAGTCGCAGTGGCCTGATTATTGCCGGCACCCACGGTGATGAAAATTCGTCGATTGTGACCCTCTCCTGCGCCCTGCGCACCCTGAAACCCGAGCTGCGCCGTCACCACGTGGTGCTAACGGTCAATCCTGACGGCTGTCAGCTCGGGCTGCGTGCCAATGCCCGCGGGGTTGACCTCAACCGTAACTTTCCAGCCGCTAACTGGCGACAAGGGGAAACGGTTTATCGCTGGAACAGCGCGGCAGAGGAGCGCGACGTGGTGCTGTTGACCGGCGAGCAGCCGGGTTCGGAGCGGGAGACCCAGGCCCTGTGTCAGTTGATCCATCAGATCCATCCGGCGTGGGTGGTCTCCTTTCACGATCCGCTGGCCTGTATCGAAGACCCGGGCCACAGCCCGCTGGGGCACTGGCTGGCTAATGCCTTCTCCCTGCCGCTGGTCGGCAGCGTGGGCTACGACACGCCGGGCTCCTTTGGCAGCTGGTGCGCCGATATCGGACTCCCCTGCATCACCGCCGAGTTCCCGCCGGTCTCCGCCGACGAGGCAACGGAGCGTTACCTGCCGGCGATGACCGACCTGCTGCGCTGGCAGGCTTAAAGATGAAGCACGCCGGTGCTGAACCGCAGCGCCGGCTCAACGTCCACCGCCAGCCATGTCGGGCCGTCGAGATCGGCGAAGCGCGCCAGCGGCGCCAGGGGGAGCGCGGCGGCGATCCCGCGCGAGGTGCAGAGCATACAGCCCAGCATCCGTTCAAACCCCTGCCGTTCCGCCTCCTCGGCCAGAGCCAGCGCTTCGGTCAGACCGCCCGTTTTATCCAGTTTGATATTGACCATCTCATAGCGCCCGCGCAGCCTCGGCAGGCTCTCCCGGGTATGGCAGCTCTCGTCGGCGCAAATCGGTAACGGATGAACGAAGTTTTCCAGCGCCGCATCGGCGTCAGCCGGGAGCGGCTGCTCGAGCATCGCCACGCCGAGGTCCGCCAGCAGCTGACAGCGCGCCGCCAGCCCCTCGCTGTGCCAGGATTCATTGGCGTCGACAATCAGGGTGGCCTGCGGCGCCGCCTGACGGATAGCGATTAACCGCTCGCTGATCAGCCGGTCGTCAAGCTTCACTTTCAACAGCTGGGCCCCCTTCTGCCACAACGCCGCGGCGCTGGCTGCCATCTGATCCGCCGTACCAATGACCACCGTTTGGGCGGTGATCACCCGGTTGGGTAACGCCACACCCAGCAGCTGGGGCAAGGTTTTGCCTTCGCGCCGCGCCTGCAGATCCCACAGCGCGCAGTCAACGGCATTGCGCGCGGCGCCTGCCGGCAGCAGTCGCTGCAGCTGTTCGCGGGTGAGGCCCGCTTCCAGTTGCTCGCCGATCGCCATCACCTGGGCCATGACCGAAGCGATGCTCTCGCCATAGCGGGGATAAGGTGTGCATTCGCCCACCCCTTTCACACCGTCCTCCTCCAGTTCCACCACCACCACTTTTGCCTCGCTGCGGCTGCCGCGGGCGATCACAAAAGGGGTATGTAGCGGCCAGGCTTCCTCATACACTCGCACGTTGCGCATTCCCTTGTCCTCTCTGGTAGATGTTAAATAGGGTTTGCCGTGTAGCTGGCGGATGTCATACACTACTCGTGACGTTAACTATATGTAAACAGGAAGATAACCATGTCACAAACCGTGCATTTCCAGGGCAACCCCGTTTCTGTTCAGGGCACCATTCCGCAGGCAGGCGCTAAAGCGCAGCCGTTTACGCTGGTCGCCAAAGATCTCTCTGACGTCGCGCTGAGCCAGTACGCCGGCAAACGTAAAGTACTGAATATTTTCCCGAGCATTGATACCGGCGTGTGTGCCGCATCAGTGCGTAAATTCAACCAGCTGGCCGCTGAACTGGACAACACCGTGGTGCTGTGCATTTCCGCTGACCTGCCGTTCGCCCAGTCCCGCTTCTGCGGCGCGGAAGGCCTGAGCAACGTGGTGACCCTTTCCACGCTGCGCGGCGCGTCGTTCCTCGCTGACTACGGTGTCGCCATCGCCGCCGGTCCGCTGGCTGGCCTGGCTGCTCGCGCCGTGGTCGTTATCGATGAAAACGATCAGGTCGTCTACAGCCAGCTGGTGAACGAAATCACCGAAGAGCCGGACTACGACGCCGCGCTGGCCGCTCTGAAAGCCTGATAACAGCGTGCCCGGGCGCATCGCGCCTGCGGACATTCTCTTTGCTCAGCCCCCGCTCTGCGGGGGCTTTTTATTGCCGTGGCGCATAGCGGGAGATAGCCCGCGCCATCGCCGGGCCGGTCAGTAAAATGGTAAACAGCCGCAGCGTCTGTAGCGCCATAATGAACGACATATCCGCCGGGGTGCCGGCGGCGATAATCGCCACCGTGTCCAGCCCGCCGGGGCTGGTGGCCAGATAGGCGGTCATAAAGTCCATCTGCAAAATGTGAGTCAGGCCGAGGGCCATCAGGGCGCACATCATGATCAGCCCGAGAATAGAGGCGATAATCTGCGGCAGCGTCTTCAGCGCCAGCAGAAAAATGGCTTTATTAAACTGGAGCCCCACCGTCCAGCCCAGCACCGCATAGGCCATCGCCAGCAGCCACTCCGGCAGCTCCAGCATCACCCCACCGCTGCCCTGTGCGAGTGCGCCGAGCAGCATCGGCAACAGCATGGCCCCGGAGGGGATGCGCAGCCGCATGCCCAGCCAACAGGCTAGCGCCGTCAGCAGCAGCGTGAAAGGGAAATTCAGGGTCAACGATGGAAACCAGACAATATCCTGAGTCATTTCCTGCGCTTCATTGCCCAACGCATAACGCACCACCAGCGCCGCCGCGCCGACGACAAACAGCACCCGCAGATACTGCATCAGCGCCACCAGCCGCACATCGGCCCCGTACTCCTGGGCCATCACCACCATTGCCGACGCGCCGCCGGGAGAGCTTCCCCAGGCGCCAGTGGCGCCCGGCAGCGCGCTATAGCGGACCAGTAGCCAGCCGGTGAGGCCGCTAATCGCCAGGGTTGTCAACAGGATCGCCAGTACCAGCGCCCAGTTGTTGAACAGCACACCAAAAACAGAGGGGTTGATCGCCCGGGCAATCATGCAGCCGACAATGGCCTGCGCCGCCAGGTAACAGGGGCGGGGAAGCTGCAGCGTCACCCCGCGCAGGCTGAAGATGATGCCGGCGATTAGCGGCCCCAGCAGCAGCGCCGCCGGCAGATGAAGGCGTAACAGCAGCGAGGAAAAGAGAACAGAGAGCAGCAGCAATGCCAGCCATTGCCCGATCGCGCGACGCGACGCCAAGATGCACCACCCCGGAAAAAGGATTAAAAAACCAGTATATACAGGTTTGGCCCGCTTTGCAGGCCAGGATGCCGGCAACGAGGGTCGCCGGCCTGGCGGGATTATTCGTCGCCCTTTTTCTGACTCAGACCATATTCACGCAGCTTATTGGCGATGGCGGTATGCGACACCCCCAGCCGCTTCGCCAGCTTACGGGTGCTGGGGTAGCTGCGATAGAGCTGGGTCAGCACCGAGCGCTCAAAGCGGCGGGTGATGTCGTCCAGCGACCCTTCCATCGCCTCCTCGCCCACTGGCAGCGACGCGACGTCATGGTCCGGCAGCAGAATGTCCTGTGGGCGCAGCTCAAATCCCTCCAGTTGGGTCAGCGCGCGATAGACGGCATTCTTCAACTGGCGAACGTTGCCGGGCCAGCTGTAGCGGGTGAGCACCGTACTGAGATCGGCGGAGAGCTTCGGCCGCGGGACGCCCTGCTCATCAGCAAAGCGGGCCACGAACAGCTCCGTCAGCGGCATAATGTCCTGCGGGCAGTCGCGCAGCGGCGGCAGATACAGCGTCAGGACGTTGAGGCGATAGTAGAGATCTTCACGGAACAGCCCTTTCTGCACCAGCTCGACCAGGTTTTTCTGCGTCGCGCAGATCACCCGCACATCGACGTGCACTTCATGATCCTCGCCAACGCGGCGGAAGGTGCCGTCGTTGAGGAAGCGCAGCAGCTTAGTCTGCATTCGCGGCGACATCTCGCCAATTTCATCCAGCAACACCGAGCCGCCGTTGGCCTGCTCGAAGAAGCCCTTCTTGCCCTGCAGCGCGTCGCCAAACAGTTCGCTCTCGACCGCGTCCTCGGGAATGGAGCCGCAGTTGAGCGCCAGATAAGGTTTGCCCGCCCGCGGACTGGCCAGATGGCAGGCATGCGCCAGCAGATCTTTGCCGGTACCGGTGTCGCCGACAATCAGCAGCGGCGCGCTGAGCATCGCCAGCTTGCGCGCTTGCTCCACCACGTGGCGCATTTTCGGCCCCACCGCGAGGATCTGGCTGAAGGCGCTGGTGTCCTGGCTGGTCATGGTCTGCAGCTGACGTCCCATGCGCACGGTTGAGCGCAGCATCGCCACGGCGCCGGTCAGCACCCGCTCGTTATGCTCCCCCTCCAGATAGACCGGAGTCACTTCCAGCAGGTAATTCTGACCATTCACCACCACATGTTCCGCATGCGTCTCCAGCGGGTTGCTCTCCAGCCAGCGCTGAACGTTAAAATCGGCGATCAGCTGGGCCACCGGATGGTTACGCAGCTTCGCCTGGCTTTGACCAAACAGCAGACAACTGGCGGGGTTGGCCAGTTCCACCTTGCCTTTGGTATCCAGCGACAGCACCGGCTCCGGCATCGCCACCAGCAGGGCGCTGAGCGCCAGGTGTTCACGCTCCGATGGCATCCACGGCACGGTGCGCACATCTGTCACGCCGGCGATACGACGGATCTCTGCCATCAGGCTGCTGAACGTGGCGAACTCCAGTTCGGCAAAATTGAGGTAAATTCGGCCAATAGGGTCAATATCGATACCACGTAGATCAATGCCGCGCAGCACCAGCAAATCGAGCAATTCACGAGTCAGACCGAGACGGTCTTCACAAAAGACTTCAAGACGCATGGGAGTGTTCACCCTAAAAGTGCCAATGACGGGAGAATAATAGGACAGGAATGGGTTTTCGGGAAGATAACTGTCAACAATTATTGACAGTATGGCGGAAAAATGGGCGTTGTGCCGTAAAGTCAGGCGGTCAGTGGCTAAATGACCGCCTCGGCGAGCCGGGATTCGACGTGCCCTGCCGGCCGGGCAAGGCGAAACCGCCGCCCGGCAATGTCTTTCAGCGGGGATCAGTTCTCCGGGCGGGTTTTGCTTTTCTGCAGGGTCTCTTTCAACTGCCCAATCAGCTCGCGACGAAAATCGCCGAGCCGCGGTTTATCATCGGCGATCCACGGCAGTGGGCGGCACAGCTCCATTGCCTTGATCCCGAGACGGGCGGTCAGCAGTCCGGCGCCGATGCCCTGCGCGGCGCGCGCCGACAGCCGGGCCGCCAGATCCTGCGACATCCAGTCCATCCCCACCTCGCGCACCAGTTCGCTGGCGCCAGCGAAAGCGATATTCAGCAACACCAGGCGAAACAGTCGCAGACGGCTGTAATACCCGAGCTCAATGCCGTACAACGTGGCAATTCGGTTGATCAGCCGCAGGTTACGCCAGGCGATAAACGCCATATCCACCAGTGCCAGCGGGCTGACGGCAATCATCAGCGTCGACTCCGCCGCCGAACGGCTGATTTCCCGCCGCGCCTGGGCATCCAGCACCGGCTGCACCAGCTGCGCATAAAGGCTCACCACTTCACGATCGCTTTGCGTTTCGTGGATAGCGGCATACCAGCGCTGCAGCGCCGGATGCGACTGATCCAGACCCGCCTGCTGCGCCAGTTTCTCGCAAAAGGCTTTCCCTTTGCCGACCGCGTGACTGTGCAGCATATCGCGCGCTTCATCGCGTTCGTGGGCGCGCTGGCGCAGTCGCCACAGGCGGCGCCATTCGGTAGCTACCGATCCGACGCCGGCGCCGACGATCAGCGCCCCGGCGACGCAGCCGCCCAGCGCAATCCAGTCCTGGGTCTGCCAGGCGTTGGCCGTCCACTGCACGCCTTGCGCCACGACGCTGACGCCGAAGATCGCCAGTCCGGCGCTGACCATCCGCCGCCACAGGCTGCGTTTGGGTCGCAGGACTGACTCCACCACCGCTTCCGCCGCCCCCTCTTCCTCTTCGCCGGTCACCAGCCGCGCTGGCGCGAAGTTGTCCGCCTCCAGGCGGTCGAAGGCGCGGGCGCTTTTCAGCGGCGGTATTTTTTCCGCTTGCAACGGGCCATCAAAATCAATCCGCGGTTTTAAGGGTTCGCTCATCGCAGTTTATCTCCAATCAAAAATTCCAGCGCCGCGTCGAGGCGAATGTGCGGCAAAGGCCGATCGACATCCATGACCTGCGGACGAAAGTTTTCAAACTGAAATCCCTGCTGCTGCCAGAAGGCCTGGCCCGGCAGGCGCGCGGGTACCTCGCCAGGATAGATGGTCAACGGCTGGCCATCGCTCAGCCGATCGCCGCGCAGGGCGGGAATTTTCTCGCCATTCACCTCAATCAACCCGCTCTGGGTCGCCTGAATGGACGCCAGCCCCAGGCAATCCATACTGATCCCCTCAAAGGCGGCGTTCTGCCACGCGTCCTGAATCAACTGCTGCAGGAGCGACACCATATTGCTGTGCTGATCGACCGTGACGTGATCGGCTTTGGTGGCGGCAAACAGCAGCTTGTCGATGACCGGCGAAAACAACCGGCGGAACAAGGTGCGCTGCCCGTAATGGAAACTTTGCATCAGCTGGGTCAACGCCAGACGCATATCGTTAAAGGCCTGCGGCCCGCTGTTGAGCGGCTGCAGACAGTCCACCAGCACAATCTGCCGATCGAAGCGCAGGAAGTGCTCTTTGTAGAACCCCTTCACCACCCTTTCGCAATAGTATTTGTAGCGTTCGCGCAGCATGCCGGCGTTGCTGTGTTTGTCCGCCTGCGCCAGCTTGGCTTCGCCGACGGCATCGACGTCAGGCCATGGGAAAAACTGCAGCGCCGGCGCGCCCGCCATTTCACCGGGCAGGACAAAGCGCCCGGGCTGGATAAAGTGCAGCCCTTCACGCTTACAGGCGTGCAGATAGTCCGTCCAGGCGGCGGCGATATCAGCCAGACGGGCCTCGTCGGCAGGTGCCAGCGGATCCAGCCCGGCGCACAGCTGCCGCCAGCGGGCCGACCACTCCGCACGCTGTCCCTGCAGGAGTCCGGTCATCTGTCGTGACCAGCTCAGATAATCCTGTGCCAGCATCGGCAGGTCGAGCAGCCACTCGCCCGGATAGTCGACGATCTCCAGATACAGCGTGGAGGTGTCTTTAAAATGGCGCAGCAGGGAGTCATTCGAACGGTAGCGCAGCGCGAGACGGATCTCGCTCACCCCGCGCGTCGGGGTTGGCCACATAGGAGGCTGGCCGTACAGCTGGGCCAGCCCTTCGTCGTAGGTGAATCGGGGAATGCCAAAGTCCCGCTGCGGCACGCGCTTGACGCCGAGCAGCCGCTCTTCGCGTGCGGCGCTCAACAGCGGCAGGCGGGCGCCGGTGTGGATATTCAACAGTTGATTGACCAGCGCGGTGATAAACGCCGTTTTACCGCTGCGGCTCAGGCCGGTCACCGCCAGACGTAAATGCCGGTCAACCCCGCGGTTGACCAGCGCATTCAATTCAGTTTTCAGTCGCTTCATCGCCAGTCCGTTATGCCCTGAAGGTGGTTCTCGTTATCATAAGCTATCTGGTGAGGATAAGCAGGGCAACGTTCATCCCTGGGGGATTTCCTCACGGCGGCATTATTTCATCCCGCGCGTGACGCGGTTGGCCAGCCGGCTGAGCAGCGGCTCCAGTGCCACCGCCAGCAGCATTTTCAGCGGCCGACGCGCGACCGATTTGACCGCCCAGCCGGCAACGCCCGCCGGGCCATAACGCAGCGCGGTCAGCAGCGCCAGCTTACCGACGATTTTCAGACCGGGCTTTACCTGCTGCCCGGCGCGTTGCCATTTGCTATTCATGCGTTGCCTCACTCGTTAAAAACAGGATTTACAGCTGGCGAAAGCGGCTGCGCAGCGTAAAGGTGTCGGAGGTCACATACCGCTCCATTTCACGCAGACGCTGTTCACCGGAGGCCAGCTCGGCATCCACGGCGGCCAGCAGATCGCCATTGCTCGGCGCTTTATGACCGTACAGCTCGCTGTCCGGTATCGGGTCCAGGGCAAAGGTCAAAATGATGTAGGCCACCAGGACAAAGAAAAAGAGGCCGAAAATCATCGCCAGCACGGTAATCAGTCGCACCAGCTTCACCGGGACATCAAGATGCTGAGCAATGCCCGCGCAGACGCCCTTCACCATCCCGCGCTGCGGGATACGCCACAGTTTTTTATTCAGATCCAGTCCGGCCATTATTTGTCTCTCCAGTTCGGATGTTCGGCATCCAGGATCGCTTCCAGCGCCTGAATACGTTCGCGCATCCGCTTCGCGTCATCGGTCAACTGCAGCAGCCGTTGCTGTTCATTTTGTGTCAGACTGCCGTTGGCGCCGCGATTGTTATAATGCAGCCACAGCCAGACCGGCAGAACAAACAGCACAAACAGCGTCAGCGGAATGGCGAGAAAAAGCATGCTCATGTGTACTCCTTACAGGGGGGTGAGCCGCGGCGCAACGCCGCGCCGCGCAATCGTACTTACTGGTTCGACTGGTTCATTTTGGCTTTCAACGCCGCCAGTTGATCGCTGATTTCGTCATCTGCTTTCAGTTCGGCAAACTGCTGATCCAGCGTCTGCTGCTTGCCAAAGCGATGGCTCTCCGCTTCCGCTTCCATCTGATCGATGCGGCGCTCAAACGATTCAAAGCGGGCCATCGCCTCATCCAGTTTACCGCTGTCCAGCTGGCGACGCACATCGCGGGACGAACTCGCCGCCTGATGGCGCAGCGCCAGCGCCTGCTGACGGGCGCGGGTTTCGCTGAGTTTGTTCTCCAGCTCGCCAATCTCTTTTTTCATGCGCGCCAGCGTTTCATCCACCAGTTGCACTTCGTGGTCCAACTGAGCAATCAGGTCGGTCAGCTTCTGTTTTTCGATCAGCGCCGCCCGGGCCAGATCCTCTTTCTCTTTACGCAGCGCCAGCTCGGCTTTTTCCTGCCATTCCGCCTGCTGGGCGACCGCCTGCTCAATACGACGGGACAGCTGTTTCTTTTCCGCCAGCGCGCGGGCCGACGTCGAACGCACCTCCACCAGCGTGTCTTCCATCTCCTGGATCATCAGACGCACCAGCTTTTGCGGGTCCTCCGCTTTCTCCAGCAGGGAGTTGATGTTGGCGTTCACGATGTCGGCAAAACGAGAAAAAATACCCATAATTTCAATCCTCATAGTTCTGGTTTCAGGTATTCACCTGTGGCTTAGCTAATACAAATGGCGTGCCAACTTTTTATCTTATTGATTTTAAACAGAGTGGTTGCGAATTGTGCAAGGCGTTGCTACAGTCACCTGGTTAATCACACTACTTAATGGCGAAATTCATCATGGCGCAGTACAAGGATAATCTGCTGGGCGAGGCCAACAGCTTTCTCGAGGTGCTGGAACAGGTTTCCCGGCTGGCCCCGCTGGATAAACCGGTGCTGGTCATCGGCGAGCGCGGTACCGGGAAAGAGCTTATCGCCAACCGTCTGCACTACCTCTCCAGCCGCTGGCAGGGGCCGTTTATCTCGCTGAACTGCGCGGCGCTGAACGACAATCTGCTCGACTCGGAGCTGTTCGGCCACGAAGCCGGGGCCTTCACCGGGGCCAGCAAGCGCCATCCCGGGCGCTTCGAGCGCGCCGACGGCGGGACGCTGTTTCTCGATGAGCTGGCGACGGCGCCGATGCTGGTGCAGGAGAAACTGCTGCGGGTGATTGAATATGGCGAGCTGGAGCGCGTTGGCGGCAGCCAGCCGCTGCAGGTCAACGTCCGGCTGGTGTGCGCCACCAACGCCGATCTGCCGCAGATGGTAGAGGAAGGCCATTTTCGCGCCGACCTGCTCGACCGTCTGGCCTTCGACGTGGTACAGCTCCCCCCGCTGCGTGAACGGCAGAGCGACATCATGCTGCTCGCCAACCAGTTCGCCATTCAGATGTGCCGCGAACTTGGCCTGCCGCTGTTTCCCGGCTTTAGCGAGCGGGCGACCGCAACGCTGCTCGGCTACCGCTGGCCGGGCAATATTCGCGAACTGAAGAATGTCGTCGAGCGCTCGGTGTATCGCCACGGCGACAGCGAGCATGAGCTGGACGCGATTATCCTTAATCCTTTCCGCCAGACTACCACTCCCACCCCGGAAGCCGCGTCCGACGATGATCTGCCCGCTTTGCCGCTGGATTTGCGCGATTTTCAGCTCCAGCAGGAAAAACGCCTGCTGCAGCGGAGTCTGGAGCAGGCGAAGTATCATCAGAAGCAGGCGGCGGAGCTGCTGGGGTTGACCTATCACCAGCTCCGCGCGCTACTGAAAAAGCATCAGCTGTGAGAGGTGCGCGGCAGCAGCAGCGCGCTCACCGCCATCGCGCCCAGGCATAAGACGGCGTTGAACCACAGGGCATACTGGGCGGCATGGGCCATGCCCAGCGGTAAAAACAGCGCAAAAAGTGACGCCGTCACGGCAATGCCCATTGCCCCGCCCAGCGAGCTGCCCATCTTGTAGATCCCCGAGGCGACGCCGATTTTGTTCTCCGGCGCGTTGGCCACCGCCGTATCCGTTGACGGCGTGGCGTAGCAGCCCAGCCCGAGACCAAACAGCACATTGCTGGCGAACACCACCCCGATATACAGCGCCTTATCGAGAAAAGTGCAGGATATCAGGCCGATGGCAATGG
Source organism: Klebsiella sp. K-Nf6 (assembly GCF_002806655.1). Lineage (NCBI taxonomy): Bacteria > Pseudomonadati > Pseudomonadota > Gammaproteobacteria > Enterobacterales > Enterobacteriaceae > Klebsiella > Klebsiella sp. K-Nf6. Next base: position 376,290 of record NZ_PIBN01000002.1, read on the forward strand.
CGGTCAGCACCGGCCCGGCCATCATCGGCAGCCGGGCGCCATAGCGCTGCAGCAGCTTCTCGCCGACCCGGATCATCGCCAGGACGGTCACCAGATAGCCGAGGGTCATCATCCCGCTCTCCAGCGGCGTCAGGTGGTGCCCCTGCTGCAGCCAGATGCTGGCGATCATCATGGTGCCAATCGCCCCATTGAGCAGAAAGTTCGACAGCACTGCCGCGCCGTAGGCCCGGTTACGAAACAGCGCAAAATCAATCAGCGCCGCCTCGCCTTTGCGCATGCCGTTGCGGATAAATACCGCTCCCGCCGCCAGCGCCCCGACCAGCATGGTCAACGACAACGGGCTGCTCCAGCCCCAGCCGTGGCCTTTGCTGATAAACAAATTCACCAGCACCAGCGCGGCAATCAGGCTCAGCAGACCGCCAACGTCCAGCTTATGCTGGCTGGCGCTGGCGCTGCGGCTCTCCGGCGTGCCGCGCAGCAAAAACAGCGCCAGCAGGGCGACGGCGATGGAGAAGACGAAGATCCAGCGCCAGCCGAGCCCGGTGGCGATGGCCCCGCCAACGAAGGAACAGAGACCGCTGCCGCCCCACGAGCCGATGACCCAGAAGCTGACCGCCCGCTGACGCGCACGCCCCTCATACCAGGTCTTAATCAGCGCCAGCGTCGCCGGCATAATGCACGCCGCCGACAGCCCCTGTAGCACCCGGCCGGCCAGGAACAGCCCCGGTCCCTGAGCGACCACCAGCATGGCGCTGCCGACGATACTCAGCCCCAGTCCGAGGGTGGTCATCCGCATCCGGCCAAACTTGTCCGCCAGGCCGCCGCTGGCGACCACGAAACAGCCGCTGAACAGCGCGCTAAGGCTGACGGCCAGAGTTAAGGTTTCAAGGGAGATATCAAGACTGCTTTTCATCGCCGGCACCACGTTAATCACCGACTGGGCAAACAGCCAGAAGGTTAAAACGCTTAGCACAATCCCCACCAGCAGGCGATCGCTGCCGACAAAGGGGGTGTCGCTCACGGTGACAGTGCTCATCGCATGGCCCTCCTGTTTCCGGTGATTAACGCAGATAGTGTTCCGCCAGACCGCACCACAGCGCCGCCCCGGTCAGCAACAGCGCGTCGTTGAAGTCATAGCCCGGGTTATGGACCATGCAGCGATCCGGCTCATCGCCGGCGCCGATGGTGAAATAGCTGCCATGCGGGTGCTGCTCCAGCATGAAGGCAAAATCTTCACTGCCCATAAACGGCTTCACCTCGCCCACCTGCTCTGCGCCAAACAGCGATGTCGCCACCTCCCGCACCATCGCGTTGGCCGCCGGATCGTTACGCAATACCGGGCTGCCGTTGACGTGCGTCAGCGTGGCCGTGGCGTTGAAGCTCTCCGCCTGAGCCATGGCGATATCATGGATCCGCTGCAGCACGGTCTCGCGCACCTGCTCATTGAGGGTGCGCACCGTGAGCTTCATCAGCACGTGATCGTTAATGATATTGGGCGCGTGTCCGGCCTGGATGCTGCCGACGGTCACCACCGCCGGTTCGAACGGGGTGATATTGCGCGAGACGATCGACTGCAGCGCGAGGGTGATATGGCAGGCGACCAGCGTGGCATCCACGGTATGCTCCGGTACCGCGCCGTGGCCGCCAACGCCTTTCACCTCAATATGCAGCGTATCGGAGGAGGCCATCATCGCCCCGTCGCGCAGGCCGATCTTGCCCAGCGGCTGACCCGGCATATTGTGCAGGCCAAAGATGGCATCGCAGGGGAACTGGTCAAACAGACCGTCCTCGACCATCACTCGCCCGCCGTACAGCAACTCTTCCGCGGGCTGGAAAATCAGCTGCAGCGTCCCGGTAAACTGGCGGGTGCGCGCCAGATATTCTGCCGCGTAGAGCAGCGTGGTGGTGTGCCCGTCATGGCCGCAGCCGTGGAATCGCCCCTCGACCTGGCTTGCCCACGGCTTCCCGCTCCGCTCCTGCATCGGCAGGGCATCCATATCCGCCCGCAGGCCGAGGCGTTTTTTCCCGTGGCCGACGCGCAGCGTGCCCACCACTCCGGTGCCCGCCAGGCCGCGGTGAACCTCGTATCCCCACTCGCCAAGCAGTCGGGCGACCTCGCTGCTGGTCTGATGCTCTTCAAAGCCGATCTCCGGCTGCTGGTGGAACTGGCGACGCAGGGCAATAAATTGCGCCTCGTTGACCTGCAAGGCTTCAAGCAACGGATGTGTCATTTTTGTTATTCCTGTGTTGTGTTTGCACGACACTTTCGAGTTTATGCGGGTGAAACAGCTTTCAGGTGCGCTTTTTTGTTTTATATTGACGAGAAATCAATGACTGTTTTTCATACATATCAGTTATGACAAAAAATAACGGGTTGTTTTTTGTCTGCGGAGGAGTGTTACGTGGAGCAGCATTCAGGGGACTTTAGCGTTGCCGTGCGCGATGTCCGTCAGTTGAACCAGCCGGAAAGCGATCTGCTGACGCTGCTGTGGGTGCTGGAGGGGTCTGTGACGCTGACGGAGGCCGACGCTGCGCAGCCGCTCGCCGCCGACGGGCTGGCGATCGTTAACCGCAATCGTCGCTGGAACCTGCGCGGCGACGGGGCCAATGCGGTGATGTTCCTGACCCTTTCCGCCAGCTGGTTGACCCGCATTGACAGCGCTTTTTTTGCCGTCGATTACCAGATAACGCCGCGCACCCGGGATGCGGAGGACGGCCTGCGCCGCCTGATGCGCCAGCTGCTGGTGAGCGGCCTCGTCAATCATCCTGGCCATTACCGGCTGGAGGCCAATCGCTGGCTGAGTGAGATAGCGCTCCTGCTGGCCACGCGCTTCAGCCAGCCCATCGCCTCCACGCCACGCCGTGGGGCGGAGAACTGGAGCCGGCGAATCGCCAGCGTGGTGGCGCGGATCGACGCCAACTATCAGCGCCGCCTCTCGTTACAGGAGGTGGCGGCAGCGGAATTTGTCTCCGAGGCCTGGCTGTCACGCTTATTTCACAAAGAGGTCGGGGTGAGTTTTGTTCAATACCTCACCGCGCTGCGCCTGCGCCACGCCGCCGAACAGTTGTTGACCACCCGCAAACCCGCCCAGCAAATCGCCCGCGAACAGGGGTTCGCCAGTACCCGTATGATGAGCGATCTGTTTAAGCGCCAGCACGGCGTGACGCCGCGCCAGTATCGTGAACAGCATCCCCGGGAGATTGCCCGGCCGCGTCCGCCGCAGGCCGACCGCTGGCAGCCGGTCGCTGTCGACCGGCTCTATGCTCGCCTCAATGAACCGGAACCACGCGACCGGGAAAGTCCCCCGCTGCCGATCAATCCGCCGCAGACCCGGGAGATCAACCTGCAGGAACGCCCGGCGCGCGCCGCCGTGCTGCGCCATACCCGGATGGTGGTGACCGTGCGCGAGCTGGACGATCTGCTGCGGGAGGATGTGCGCCGGGAACTGGAGCAGTTGCACCGCGCCCTGCCGGTGTATGCCATCGATATCAACGATCCCTTTCTCAGCAGCCGGCTGTTCGGCACCGGCTGGGACGATCCGCAGATGGCCGGCTACGCCTGCTGGTATAACCTGCAGCAGATTTTTAGCTGGCTGGCGGCGATGGGCTGGAACGTGATCCTTCACACCGGCGTCACCACCCGCAGCGACCTGCTGCAGCGGTTTCTGCTGCTCGCCGCCAACCATTTTCCGCCGGCCACGCTCAACAGCTGGCGCTTTGTCTGGCACTGGTCGCCGCAGGCCAGCGAAGCGGCCCGCCAGGCGGCCTGGCGCCAGCAGCGCGAGGTTCTTCACCGCCTGCTGCCGCAGCCGCAGCTGGGGATCTGGCACCGCTTTGCACCCAGCGATCCCGGGAACGATCCGCTGTTTCACTCACCGCTGCTGGCGGAGGCGGATTTTCTCGCCTGCCAGGCAGATGCCAACGAACAGCTGGATCTGGCGCAGGCAGACAGCAGCCGCCTGGCGTCCAGCGAACATTATCCGCTGCACAAGTTGCGGCAGATCCACAGCGCCCTGCGCCAGCGACAGCTTAACCTGCCGCTGTGGCTGCTCTCCTGGAATACCCTGACCGGCGATACGCGGGATACCAACGGCCGCTTTTTTCGCGGCGCGCTGTTGATGGATAATCTGCTGGGGGTGGCGGACCAGGTCTGGCTGGCGGGCTTCTGGTTAAATTCAGGCCTCCAGGGCGAAGCCCGTGCTAACGGGAAGCTCGATACCTCCAGCCTGGCGCTGCACTATCTGCATGGCCTGCCTCGCCCGGTTTACTGGGTACTGTGGCTCTGGCGGCGGCTACGCGGCGAGATCCTGTTTCAGGATAAAAACCTGCTGTTGCTTCACCACCAGGGGCACTACCAGCTGCTGCTGCGCAATACGGTGGTCTACAATCCCTGGCTCTCCAGCGAAGCGGCTTTTATCCAGCGCTTCAGCCAGCCCTACAGCGTGCGGCTGCAGGGACTGGAGGGCGGCTGGCGCGTCAAACAGCACCTGTTCGATCAGCATCATGGCGCGTTATTCCCGCTGGTCGACGCCTTTCGCAGCCGCAGCGGCCCTGACGCCGAGGATTACCAGTGGCTGATGCATCAGGCCCGTCCGGCGCTCAGCGTGGAAGATGCCCGGCTCGACGGACACTGGCTGCGGGTCGACTCGCTGGAGAGCAATGCTCTGGCGCTGTACGAATTTACGCCTCAGCGCTCACCAGGCGAGGATCCCGCCCCCGCAAGCAAACCGTGAATTTTCCGCTGACTTTCCGTCGTTGCCGGATTAAAGACCAGTAGCGAAAGATCGGGGCGGCCTTCCACGGCAAAAGAGGTGAACTCCAGATCGAGCGGGCCCATCTGCGGGTGGTGAATGCGCTTATAGCCTTCTCCGTGGCCGGCGACGTCATGGCTTTGCCAGAAACGGGCGAACTCAACGCTCTGCTGCGTGAGTTCAGCGATCAACTGGTCAGTTTCCGCCGTCGCCCCCATCCGGGTGACGTCGGCGCGAAAAGCGTTGACGATAAGCTGCCCCACCGTCTGCCAGTCTTCCAGCGTGCTGCGGGCTTCAGGTCGGGTAAACAGGCGGCGCAGTACGTTGCGCTCCGCCAGCGGAAGCTGGCTGTAGTCGGTTAGCACCCTGGCCGCCGCCGCGTTCCAGGCGATGACGTCCCAGCTGGCGGTGCGGATAATCGCCGGAATGGTGAAAGCATCAAGCACCCGCTGCAGCCGCGGCGTCATATCATCTGTCACCGTCAGACGCGTCTGCGGCGGATGGCCAAAGGCGAGAATAAACAGATGCTCGCGCTCCGGGGTGGTCAGCCGCAGACCGCAGGCGATCCGCTCCAGCACCTCGCGGGAGGGCGCCCCGCCGCGCCCCTGTTCAAGCCAGGTATACCAGGTCGGGCTGATACTGGCGAGCTGCGCGACCTCTTCGCGGCGCAGCCCCGGCGTGCGTCGACGTCCCGCAGGGAAGCCAAACGTCACCGGATCGAGACGCTGGCGCCGGGCGCGGAGAAAATCGCCTAAAGCATGGTTGTCAGAAGTGTTCATCATCTGCCTGTGGGATCTGCCTGTTAGAATTTATACCCCGATAATGTCTCTACTTTTATAGTATGGCATCGCGGGTAGGATACGCCTGAAACCCGTTCAGGAGATCCATGATGCGTATATTTCTTACCGGCGCGAGCGGCTTTATCGGCTCACGTATTCTTCCGGCGCTACAGGCGTCGGGCCATCAGGTTATCGGCCTCGCGCGCAGCGACACCGCAGCGCAGACCCTGAAGGCGCATGGCGTCGAGGTGCACCGCGGCACGCTGGACGCCCCGGAGTCGCTACTGGCAGGCGTCGAGGGCGCTGACGCCGTGATCCATACCGCTTTCGACCACGACTTCAGCCGCTTTGCCGCCAACTGTGAAAAAGACCGCCAGGCGATCCTGACCATGGGTCGGGCGCTGCAAGGTAGCCCGCGGCCACTGATCATCACCTCCGGCACGTTGATGGGCGACGACGGGAGCGGCATCCCGGCCCGGGAGTCGTGCTTTAACGCAGGGCACCCCAGCCCACGCACCGCCTCTGAGCTTGCCGGCCAGCAGTTGCTGGAAGCGGGAGTGGATGTCCGGGTGGTCCGCCTGCCGCAGGTGCATGACACCGTGCGTCAGGGGCTACTGACCAGCTACATCGAACGCGCGGTCGCCAACGGGGCGGTGGCCCTGCGCGGCGAGGGAAGCAATCGCTGGTCCGCCGCCCATGTCGATGACGTCGCGCGACTGTACGTTAGCGCCCTGCTGCAGGGCGCGGCCGGTGAGCGCTATCATGCGGTGGACGAAGAGGGGATCGCATTGCGGGATATTGCTGCGCTCATTGCTCAGGGAGTAAACCTGCCGCTGACCCACCTGGATGAGTCGCAGGTCGACGCCTGGTTCGGCTGGTTTGCGCCATTTACCGCTCTCGATCTGCGCGCCAGCTCCGCATGGACCCGTGAGCGATTGCAGTGGCAGCCGGTTGGCCCCGGGCTGCTGGAGGACCTGCGGAACATGGATTACCAAAAAGTGACGTTGTCACCATAAGCAGGCACGGCCCCTGCTTATTTCCTGACGGGCTCGCCCGCTGCCCGTCAGCCCCTCTGCTCTCTCCCCGCTATACTGAATACATCTCCCCGGCGTCAGCGCCTGTTTCATCGTCTTGCAAACCGCGGCCAAACAGACCTGACTGGCGATATCGGCGATAAAAAGTTACCATGTTTCAATATACAGACTCGGTTCCGCTACTATTTTAATCAATTGACTGAATACTATACGCTCCCGGTGACCGCATTATCCCTCAGGCTTGTTGAAGGCGGTGGTGAATGTCTATTAATCTTAATAAGATAGAGTTCAACTCTATAATCAAACAGAAAATATGCGCCTGAAATTGTCATCTCTCCTGGCAGCGGTTTCCCTGCTGTGTGGGCAGGCCTTTGCCGCCCCTGTGCTCCCTGACCGCGCCGATATCCGCGACAGCGGTTTCGTCTATTGCGTCAGCGGCCAGGTGAATACCTTTAATCCGCAGAAAGTCAGCAGCGGCCTGATTGTCGATACGCTGGCCGCTCAGATCTACGATCGTCTGCTTGACGTCGACCCCTATACCTACCGGCTGGTCCCCGAGCTGGCGGAGAGCTGGGAAGTCCTCGATAACGGCGCCACATACCGCTTCCACCTGCGCCGCCATGTCCCGTTTCAACGCACGGCATGGTTCACCCCAACGCGGGACTTCAACGCGGATGACGTCATTTTCACCTTTGGTCGCATTTTTAACCGCGACCATCCGTGGCACAACGTCAACGGCAGCAGCTTCCCCTACTTCGACAGTCTGCAGTTTGCTGACAGCGTGGAGAGTGTGCGTAAGCTGGATAATCAGACCGTGGAGTTTCGCCTCAAGCGGCCGGACGCCTCGTTCCTCTGGCATCTGGCCACTCACTATGCGTCGATTACCTCTGCCGAATATGCCGCCCGCTTAACGCAAGACGACCGCCAGGAACAACTGGATCGCCAGCCGGTCGGCACCGGTCCGTTCCAGTTGTCCGAGTACCGCTCCGGGCAATATATCCGTCTGCAGCGTCACCCCGACTACTGGCGCGGCAAACCGTTGATGCCGCAGGTGGTGGTGGACCTTGGCTCTGGCGGTACCGGCCGACTGTCGAAACTGCTCACCGGGGAATGCGACGTGCTGGCCTGGCCCGCCGCCAGCCAGTTGACAATCCTGCGCGACGACCCGCGCCTGCGCCTGACGCTACGCCCGGGAATGAACATTGCCTGGCTGGCCTTCAACACCGCCAAGCCGCCGCTGGATAACCCCGAGGTGCGCCACGCGCTGGCGCTGGCCATTAACAACCAGCGCCTGATGCAGTCCATCTACTACGGCACCGCAGAGACGGCGGCATCCATGCTGCCGCGCGCCTCGTGGGCCTATGATAACGACGCTAAGATTACCGAATATAATCCCAAGGAGGCCCGCACGCGCCTGAAGGCCCTGGGGCTGGAAAACCTGACCCTCAAGCTGTGGGTGCCCACCAGCTCGCAGGCGTGGAACCCCAGCCCGCTGAAAACGGCGGAGCTTATCCAGGCGGATATGGCGCAGATTGGCGTCAAGGTGATTATTGTGCCGGTGGAGGGGCGCTTCCAGGAAGCGCGCCTGATGGACATGAACCATGATCTGACGCTCTCCGGCTGGGCGACGGACAGCAACGATCCGGACAGTTTCTTCCGGCCGCTGCTAAGCTGCGCGGCGATCGCCTCACAAACCAACTTTGCCCACTGGTGTAACCGGGAGTTTGATGACGTGCTGCAAAAAGCGCTGCTCTCGCAACAGCTCTCCTCGCGGATGGACGCTTACAAAGAGGCGCAGCGGATCCTCGCTCGCGAACTGCCGGTCCTGCCGCTGGCCTCCTCGCTGCGTTTGCAGGCCTATCGCTATGATATGAAAGGCCTCGTGCTGAGCCCCTTCGGTAACGCTTCGTTCGCTGGCGTATCGCGGGAGAAAACCGAAGAGGTGAAAAAGCCATGATTATTTTTACCCTGCGTCGTCTGCTGTTGCTGCTGGTCACCCTCTTTTTTCTGACCTTTATCGGCTTCAGCCTGAGTTATTTTACCCCTCATGCGCCGCTACAGGGCGCCTCCTTGTGGAATGCGTGGCTGTTCTGGTTTCAAGGGGTGCTGCACTGGGATTTTGGCGTCTCCAGCATTAACGGCCAGCTGATTTCCGAACAGTTGCGCGACGTGTTCCCGGCGACCATGGAGCTGTGCATCCTCGCCTTCGGCTTTGCCCTGCTGATTGGCATTCCGGTGGGCATGATCGCCGGCGTAATGCGCAATAAATGGCCCGATACGTTGATCAGCGCCATCGCGCTGGTTGGTTTCTCGATTCCGGTGTTCTGGCTGGCGCTGCTGCTGACCCTCTTCTTCTCGCTGACTCTTGGCTGGTTTCCGGTCTCTGGCCGCTTCGATCTGCTGTATGAGGTGAAAACCGTCACCGGTTTTGCGCTGATTGACGCCTGGATCTCGGACTCGCCATGGCGCCATGAGATGATCGTCAGCGCCGCACGACATATGGTGCTGCCGGTGCTGACCCTGGCGGTGGCCCCCACCACCGAGGTGATCCGCCTGATGCGCATCAGCACCAGCGAGGTGTATGACACCAACTATGTCAAAGCGGCAGCCACCCGCGGCGTGTCGCGACGCAAAATTTTACTGCGCCATGTACTGCACAACGCCCTGCCGCCGGTGATCCCGCGCCTCGGCCTGCAGTTTTCCACCATGCTCACCCTGGCGATGATCACTGAGATGGTGTTCAGCTGGCCCGGACTGGGACGCTGGCTGATCAACGCGATCCGCCAGCAGGACTACGCGGCGATCTCCGCCGGCGTCATGGTGATTGGTGCACTGGTTATTATCGTCAACGTGATTTCCGATATCCTCGGTGCCATGGCTAACCCGCTGAAACATAAGGAATGGTATGCCCTACGATAGCGTTTATCTGGAAAAGCGTCCGCCCGGCGCGCTGCGCACCGTATGGCGTAAATTCTATGGTGACACCACGGCGATGATCGGCCTGTACGGCTGCGCGGGTCTGCTGTTGCTCTGCGTCTTCGGCGGCTGGTTCGCCCCCTATGGTATCGATCAGCAGTTCCTTGGCTACCAGTTGCTGCCGCCGTCGTGGTCGCGCTATGGCGAAGTCTCCTTCTTCCTGGGAACCGATGACCTGGGCCGCGATGTGCTGAGCCGGCTGCTGAGCGGCGCGGCGCCGACCGTCGGCGGGGCCTTCGTCGTCACCCTCGGCGCGACGCTGTTTGGCCTGGTGCTGGGCGTGATTGCCGGGTCGACCCACGGCCTGCGTTCGGCGGTGATGAACCATATTCTCGATACCCTGCTCTCTATTCCCTCGCTGCTGCTGGCGATTATCGTCGTCGCGTTCGCCGGGCCGCACCTCAGCCATGCGATGTTCGCCGTCTGGCTGGCGCTGCTCCCGCGCATGGTGCGTTCCGTCTACAGCATGGTCCACGACGAGCTGGAGAAAGAGTACATCATCGCCGCTCGCCTCGACGGGGCGTCGACGCTGAACATTTTGCTGTTTGCCATTCTGCCCAATATTGCCTCTGGCCTGGTGACCGAGATCACCCGCGCCCTGTCGATGGCCATTCTGGATATTGCCGCGCTGGGCTTTCTTGATCTCGGCGCCCAGCTGCCTTCACCGGAATGGGGAGCCATGCTGGGCGATGCGCTGGAGCTTATCTATGTCGCACCGTGGACCGTGATGCTGCCCGGGGCCGCGATTATGCTCAGCGTACTGCTGGTCAACCTGCTGGGCGACGGTATTCGCCGGGCGATCATTGCCGGGGTACAATAATGCCGTTACTCGATATTCGTCACTTAACTATCGAATTTAGAACCAACGAAGGTTGGGTGAAAGCCGTCGATCGCGTCAGTCTGACCCTGACTGAAGGCGAGATCCGCGGCCTGGTGGGCGAATCCGGTTCCGGGAAAAGCCTCATCGCCAAAGCCATCTGTGGGGTGACCAAAGACAACTGGCGGGTCACCGCCGACCGCATGCGTTTCGATGATATCGACCTGCTGCGGCTGTCGAACCGCGAGCGACGGAAACTGATCGGCCACAACGTGTCGATGATTTTCCAGGAGCCGCAGTCCTGTCTTGATCCCTCTGAGCGCATCGGCCAGCAGCTGATCCAGAGTATCCCCGGCTGGACCTATAAGGGCCGCTGGTGGCAACGGCTGGGCTGGCGTAAGCGCCGGGCGATAGAGCTGTTGCACCGCGTCGGCATTAAGGATCACAAAGACGCGATGCGCAGCTTCCCCTATCAGCTCACCGACGGTGAGTGTCAGAAGGTGATGATTGCCATCGCCCTGGCCAACCAGCCGCGTCTGCTGATCGCCGATGAACCCACCAATGCCATGGAACCCACCACCCAGGCGCAGATTATTCGTCTGCTGACGCGGCTCAACCAGAATAACAACACCACTATTTTGCTGATCAGCCACGACCTGCAGATGCTCAGCAAATGGGCGGATAAAATCAACGTCATGTATTGCGGACAGACGGTAGAGAGCGGACCGAGTGAAGAGCTGATCACCCTCCCGCACCACCCGTACACTCAGGCATTAATCCGTGCGATCCCGGATTTTGGCAGCGCCATGCCACATAAAAGCCGCCTCAACACCCTGCCGGGGGCGATCCCGCTGCTGGAGCAGTTGCCCATCGGCTGTCGGCTGGGGCCGCGCTGCCCTTACGCCCAGCGCGAGTGTATTGAAACGCCGCGTCTTACCGGGGCGCGCAACCATCTGTACGCCTGTCATTTCCCGCTGAACATGGAGAAAGAGTGAAATGGTCGAAACATTGCTGGAAGTTCGCCAACTCAGTAAGACCTTTCGCTACCGCACCGGCTGGTTTCACCGCCAGACGGTGGAGGCCGTCAAGCCGCTGAGTTTTACTCTGCGCGAACGGCAGACGCTGGCGATCATCGGCGAGAACGGCTCCGGGAAATCCACCCTCGCGAAGATGCTGGCGGGGATGGTGGAACCCACCAGCGGCGAGCTGCTGATCGACGACCATCCGCTGACCTTCGGGGATTACTCCTACCGCAGCCAGAAGATTCGCATGATCTTTCAGGATCCGTCGACCTCACTGAATCCGCGCCAGCGTATCTCGCAGATCCTCGATTTTCCACTGCGGCTGAATACCGACCTCGACGCCGAGGCGCGGCAGAAGCAGATTATCGACACGTTGCGCATGGTCGGTCTGCTGCCGGACCACGTCAGCTATTATCCCCATATGCTGGCGCCCGGTCAGAAGCAGCGTCTCGGCCTCGCCAGGGCGCTGATCCTGCGCCCGAAGGTCATCGTCTGCGATGAGGCGCTGGCCTCGCTGGATATGTCGATGCGCTCCCAGCTCATTAACCTGATGCTGGAGCTGCAGGAGAAACAGGGCATCTCCTATATCTATGTCACTCAGCACCTGGGAATGATGAAGCACATCAGCGATCAGGTGCTGGTGATGCATAACGGCGAAGTGGTCGAGCGCGGCAGCACCGCCGATGTGCTGGCCTCACCGCTGCACGACCTGACCCGACGCCTGATCGCCGGCCACTTCGGTGAAGCCCTCACCGCCGACGCCTGGCGCAAAGACGGGAAATAGCCCCATCTCATTCACCTCGCCCGGTGACCTCACACCGGCGCGTGGCCAGCCGTCCGCTTGAGGATAGCCACCGCGTTGGCGATGTCCGGCGCCAGCCAGCGATCGTCCTCCCAGGTGGGCACGCTTTGGCGCAGCAGATCGCGCGCCCGACGCGTCCCCGCCGCCAGTTTCTGCGGCTCGTGAAAATCGAGCCCCTGCGCCGCGAGTAAATATTCGATACCCAGGATCTGATAGAGGTTGCCGAGCAGGCGCTGTAGTTTCAGCGCGGCGCTGGTGCCCAGGCTTAAATGATCCTCCTGCAAAGCCGAGGTAACAAAATTATCCAGCACCGCCGGCTGCGCCAGCTGCTTATTTTCCGCGCACAACGACGCAGCGACGTACTGGGCAATCATCATGCCTGAATTCACACCGGGTCGGGCGACCAGAAAGGCCGGCAAGCCGCTCACCAGAGGATTCACCAGCCGGTCAAGACGTCGTTCGGCGATGGTACCCAGCTCTGCCATGGCAATGGCCAGTAAATCGCAGGCCATTGCCACCGATTCGCCGTGGGGATGCGCCTGGGATACCACCCGCCACTGCTCAAGGGTACCCAGGATTAGGGGATTATCGGTACAGGCGTTAAGTTCGATATTAATCTGCGTCTCTGCATGGCTAAACTGGTCGCGGCAGGCGCCATGCACCTGAGGCATCGAGCGAAGACTCAGCGCATCCTGGGTGCGAAGACCTTCGCTTTCGGCCAGAAGATGGCTGTCCGCCAGCAGCTCACGCAGCCGCTGGCCGCTGATCTGGATCCCGGGACTGGCTTTCAGCGCCAGGATCTCGGCATCAAACGCCACAAGCTGGCCGCGCAGCGCTTCAAAGCTCATCGCTCCGGTCACATCAGCCCAGTTCATTAAGCGCTCAGCGTCGTCTAAGGCCAGGCAGGCCAGGCCGGTCATGCACGGCGTACCGTTGACCAGACTGAGCCCCTCTTTCGCTCCCGGCGCGATGGGCTGCAGATTCAGCTGCGACAGGACCTCTGCCGCAGACCACGTTCGCCCTTGCCATAGCACATCGCCGACTCCCATCAGGGCAAGGCCAACGTGCGCCATATGCGTTAAATAGCCAACCGACCCCTGAGAGGGCACCTGCGGTGTCACGCCATGCTGCAAAAACGTCAGCAGTTGTCGCACTATTCCGGCGGAGATACCGGATTTACCGTGGCTGAAATTGGCCACCGCGGCGCACATAATGGCCCGGGTTGGGGCGACCTCCAGCAGCGGACCCACCCCGCAGGCATGACTAAGCAGCGTATTGCGCGACAGCTGGTGTAACTGCGCTTCCGGCAGCGTAATGTTGCACAGCGCCCCCAGCCCGGTGTTAATCCCATAGGCCACCTGACCGGCGTTAACGATATGCTGGACAATCGCCCGTCCCTGCTCGATACGCGCCCAGGCGCTTTCGCTAAGGCTCAAGGTCGCCTCGCCCCGGGCGACACAAGCCACCTCCTGCCAGCGTATCGGTGCATCGCCCCACTGGATCATATTCATACGACCTGTCCTGGCTGTTGATGGCTGGAGATAAATTGCTTAAAGCGCGCGGAACCCTGAGTGCCAAATAGCGCCTCAGGCGCACCGTCGCAGTCAATCGTCCCCTGGTGCATAAATACCACCCGATTGGAGACATGGCGGGCGAATCCCAGTTCGTGGGTGACCACCAGCATCGTCCGCCCCTCTTCCGCCAGGCTGCGCATGACCTTTAACACCTCGCCGACCAGTTCGGGATCCAGCGCGGAGGTGGGTTCATCAAAGAGCATGACGTCTGGCTCCATCGCCAGCGCGCGGGCTATTGCCACGCGCTGCTGTTGGCCGCCGGAGAGCTGTGCCGGATAGAAATCCTTTCGGTTCAACATCCCCACCCGCTCCAGCAGCTGCTCAGCCTGTTCAATGCAGGTCCGTTTATCCCGTTTGAGCACATAATGCGGCCCCTCAATGACATTCTGCAGGACCGTCATATGCGACCACAGGTTAAAACTTTGAAAGACCATCCCCAGCCGCGAACGCAGGCGCTCTATCTGCCGGGGATTCGCCGCCAGCCGATGCCCGCGGGCGTGGTGCTTCATTTCAATCGTCTCTCCCCCGACGCTGACCACCCCGGCATCGGGGGTTTCCAGCAGATTAATGCAGCGCAGCAGCGTACTTTTACCTGAGCCGCTGGCGCCGAGGATCGAAATGACATCGCCCTGCTGGGCCTGGATGGTGATCCCCTTCAGGACATCCAGGGAGCCAAAGGACTTATGAATATCGCTGACCGATAAGGTCACCGGACGTGAATCGAGCATCTTACTCTCCTTTGGTTATCGGCTTGAGCGACACGGTCGCCGGGTTTTGCCGGGTATGCGGCGTTAAACGCCGTTCAAGCAGGGCGTACAGTTGCACAATGATGAAATTAAGCAGCAGGTAGATGGCCGCCGCGCAGAGGAATACCTCCATCGTCCGGTAGGTACGCTGAATAATCTGTTGCGCCACCCCGGTGACGTCCCAGACGGTCACCAGGCTTGCCAGCGCCGTCGACTTGACCAGCAGAATGGCCTCCGTGGAGTAGGCTGGCAGTGCATAACGTAGCATCACTGGGGCAATGATCCGCCGCAGCAACAGCCAGCGCGACATACCGCAAGCCTGACCGGCTTCAATCTGCCCCGGCGGTATCGCCAGCAACCCGCCGCGCAGAATTTCCGCGGTGTAGGCCGCCGTACAGAGCGCCAGCGCCAGAACGGCGCAGATAAAGGGTTCGCGCAGCAGTGGCCACAGGAAACTGTGACGGATCACCCCAAACTGACCCAGCCCGTAATAAATGAGAAACAACTGGATCAGCAGTGGTGAACCGCGAAAGATCAGGATATAGCCTTTGGCGAAACCGCTAGCCAGCGGCCAGTGGCTCATTCGCAGCGCCAGAACGCCGAGGGCCAGTACGCCGCCGAGGATAAAAGAGCAAATAAAGAGCCCCAGCGTCACCGGCAGCGCCGCGCCGAGCTTCAACAACGTCTCACCGAGGAAGGCAAAATCGATAAACATACGGGCTCCTTACGCCTGCGCGGTGCTGCGACGCAGCCAGGCGCGGTTGAGATGGCTCTCCGCCCGGGTAAACGCGCGGTTAGAGAGCAGCGTCAGGATCAGATAACAGCCGCCGCCGATGAGATAGAACAGGAAATATTCGCGGGTCGAGCCTGCGGCAATCTGGCTGGCGCGCATCAGTTCAACCATCCCGGTCACCGATACCAGCGCCGAATCTTTGAGGCTCATTTGCCACACGTTGGATAACCCCGGCAGCGAATAACGGACAATCTGCGGCAACAGAATGCGCTGCAGGATCCGCCAGCGCGGCATGCCGATGGCGGTAGCCGCCTCCACTTCACCGGGCATCAGCGCCAGGCGAGCAGCACGGTAGACTTCCGCCTGATACGAGGAGGAGATCAAACCAATCGCCAGGGCGCCAATCAGAAAGGGCGGAACCTCAATAAAGCCATCAGCGCCAAACAGACGCCCCACCCATGAAATCATCCCTGAGCCGCCAAAATAAAACAGGTAGATCACCAGTAATTCGGGGATACCGCGGAATACCACCGACCAGGCGGCGCCAAACCAGCGCGCTGGCGCGTGCCGGGATAGCTTCGCGGCGGCAATGACGCCGCCCACCGCCGCACCGACGGCCAGCGCGGCGAGCGACAGCAGCAAGGTGGTCAGCGTGGCACTGAGGATCAGCGTCCCCCACCCGTTTTCACCAAAACTCAGAAGATTCAACATAACAGCCTCACTCAGGGGGTAACGTCGCTTTTAAACCATTTCTCACTCAGTTTTTTTACCGTCCCATCGGCCAGCGCCGCCTGAATGGCGCTATCCAGTTTCGCTTTAAGATCGGTATCGGTCAGGCGCACGCCCATCGCCTCACCGCCTCCCCAGATCGGCCCGCTCATCAGCGGACCGCTCAATGCCAGATTGTTATTCTCCGGTCGCGACAGGGTGGTGTTGGCAAAGGTAATATCATCAAACACCGCATCGATGCGCTCAGCCTGCAGGTCGAGGATCGCATCCGCTGAGTTGTTATATTCCCGGACGTCAGCGATATCCTTGAAATATTTATCAATAAACGGGGTGTACACGGTGCCGGAAGCGATGCCGATAGTTTTCCCTTTCAACGCCGCGCGCAGAGGCGCAATCGCCGCCTGAATCTCTTTCTCATCATCATGAAGCTTGACCGTCGGAGATGGAGGGAGCAGTGACCCTTTTACCGCAATGAACGAGGCTGGCGTAGCAGCGTAGGCCTGGGTAAACGCCACGACCTTCGATCGCTCCGGGGTGACGACAATAGCGTCCATGATCACGTCATATTTTCCGGCGTTAAGTCCGGCAATCATGCCATCCCAGTTCTGTACCACCAGCTTGCATTCGATCTGCATCCGCTGGCATAAATTCGCCATGAGCTCAGGTTCGAAGCCGCTCAACTTCCCTCCGGGAAGTGTCAGGTTCCAAGGTTCATAGCCGCCTTCCGTAGCGATGGTGATTGATTTCCACTCTTTAGCGTATGTTGAGCCACCAGACAGCAGTAGCCCCGAAAACAGGGTGACCAGGCAGGCCTGGCGGAAAGTAATACGCTGTTGCATTTTCATTCTCCCGATCGCGTTTTGTCATGATGGCTCTGGTCACTGCGATAAGATAATTCGTAGATGACTGCTCATGTATATACAAGCATTGACAAACCCACACACGCGCTCGATGATGGATTTGTGAGCCCTGTTGTAAATAATTTGTAAGCATGTTGAGACACACATGTAACAAATACCATCCACCCTCTGAATTCCGCCGAGCAGACCATGATCTTTTTTTTTGATATCGCCACCTTACCCATCACGCCATGGAAGAACGGTGCCGGTGCCACCCGGGAAATTATCGCCGTTCCTTCCACAGAGGCTCCCTTTCTCTGGCGAGCGAGCATTGCCACCCTGCAGGCAGATGGTCCATTTTCCCCCTTCCCCGGCGTCGACCGGGTGATTACCCTGCTGGCGGGACAACCGCTACGACTGTGCGGCGAGGACATCGACCATCCGCTGACGCTCTGGCAGCCGTGGGCGTTCCCCGGCGAATGGGCGCTGTCCAGCGTCGGGATCGTTGAGCCAGGGCTGGACTTCAATATCATGACTCAGCGCGGACGTGCCTCGGCGAGAGTAAAGGTGATAAACGACCAGCAACGCCCTGCCACTGAGGGAGTCGCTTATGTTCTTCAGGGCGAGTGGGATCTGGCCGGGCAGCGAAGCGCGGCCGGCAGCGGTCTCTGCTGGCGCGGTGAATCCCCAGGCGAGCTATTGCCCCTCGGCGCCAATGGGCGTCTGCTGCTGGCGGAGATCGCGCTCAAATAATCGTCAGGAGAGATGGTATACTGGAGCCGTCGCGATGAGCTTTTGCCCCGCGGGGCGCGGGCCGGCTGAAAAATATCGTGACACAAGGGGTCGTCAGTGGGATATAATTCCCGGCTAAATTTGAGTTATTTTGAAATAACAATGTTAACGCTATGATTGTTAAAGTAAAAATACGCAATAACGATAAGGATTAAAGCTATGGGTTTTCTTTCCGGTAAGCGCATTTTGATCACTGGCGTCGCCAGCAAACTGTCCATCGCCTACGGTATTGCGCAAGCAATGCACCGCGAAGGCGCGGAACTGGCATTCACCTATCAGAATGAAAAACTGAAAGGTCGCGTAGAAGAATTTGCTGCCGCGCTGGGTTCTAACATTGTGCTGCCGTGCGACGTTGCTGAAGATGAGAGCATTACCGCACTGTTCACCGAGCTGGAAAAAGTCTGGCCGAAATTCGATGGTTTCGTCCACTCTATCGGTTATGCTCCGGCTGACCAGTTAGATGGCGACTACGTCAATGCCGTGACCCGCGAAGGTTTCAAAATCGCGCACGACATCAGCGCTTACAGCTTCGTGGCGATGGCTAAAGCCTGCCGCAGCATGCTGAACCCGGATTCAGCCCTGCTGACGCTCTCCTACCTGGGTGCAGAGCGCGCGATCCCGAACTACAACGTGATGGGTCTGGCCAAAGCCTCTCTGGAAGCTAACGTCCGTTATATGGCTAACGCCATGGGTCCGGAAGGCATTCGCGTCAACGCCATCTCTGCCGGACCGATCCGTACGCTGGCTGCTTCTGGCATTAAAGATTTCCGTAAAATGCTGGCACACTGCGAAGCGGTCACCCCGATCCGTCGCACCGTCACCATTGAAGATGTGGGTAACAGCGCAGCCTTCCTGTGCTCCAACCTGTCTGCGGGGATCTCCGGTGAAGTCGTTCACGTTGACGGCGGGTTCAGCATCGCCGCCATGAACGAACTGGAACTGAAATAAGTTCCATACCCTCCTCACCCTGGTGAGGAGGGCTTATCCCTTACTCCCTTCCGTTGCGCTGTCTCTTGTTATTCCAATCGGCTATTTGTTAGCACGTATCAATATTTTCTCCTGCTTCCGGGTTACGCCAGGATAGTTCTGCATAAACGATCCGCGGAACGGCGGTTCGCCACATACCGAACAAGGAAAGCCCATGGAGCCACGCCGCGTGAATGGCAAAAACCACTGGTATCACGAAACCCAGTCAACAATCTGCCCGGTGGATGTTCTGCCACTTGTCCCTGAAGCCGCCCATGTTGAAGACCGCTTTTTGCTGGACCTGACGCTGCCGGATGCCTGGCTACACATCCACGCAGGCTGGCTACATCCTGCTCGCGAGCTGGCAGTGCGGCTGTTTCCCGATCAGGTGACGGTGAGCCGACTGCAAACTTTTACCGCCTATGATCGCCTGAGCACCGCGCTGACTGTCGCCCAGGTCTACGGCGTCCAGCGGTTGTGTAACCACTATGCCGCCCGTCTGGCTCCCTTGCCTGGCCCTGACTCTTCGCGTGAGAGCAACCGTCGCCTGGCGCAGATCACTCAGTACGCTCGTCAGCTCGCCAGTTCGCCCTCCGTCATTAACGCCCTCTCACGCAGCCAGCTGGACGAAGTAGGCTTAACCAGCCGGGATATTATCCTGATCAACCAGATTATCGGTTTCGTCGGCTTCCAGGCCCGGGCGATTGCTGTCCTGCAGGCGGCGCTGGGCTATCCGGTGCGTTGGATCCCCGGCATGCCTCAGCAAGAAGAGGCCCCCGCCGAACTGTTCACCGCGCCACCAGGAGAGTGGCAGAGCGACCTTGAGGACCCCGATCTGCAGTATGCCGATGATGAGCGCCAGCGGCGTATCGCTGGCTGGCAGTCGCTGCCCGGCCGGGGCGAGTTGGCCCCATTGCTGGCCTGCGACCCACCGTTGATCGCGCCTCTGGAGACCTTGATCCGTCAGCTCAGCACGAATGATGCCTTTGGCCCGCAGGTCGCCTTACTCACGGCACGCACCAATGGCAGCCCTACCTGTTTTGATGCCTGGCTCCCCCACTGGCACGGTGAAGAAGAGTTCGCCAGCCACCTGCGGGAAGGCGACCAGGCCCTCCATCGCTGGCTCCAGCAGCATCCTCAGTCCCGGGCCCTCGTTACCGCGGTGCAGCTGTTAACCCGCTCGCCGGACCGGTTTAGCGCCGCCCAGTTAACTCCCCTCGCGGAATATGGACTCTCTGCGGAACAAGCGATCGATCTGTTGACCTGGAGCGGGCTGTGCGGATGGATGAATCGTCTGAAAATCGCCCTCGGCAATGTGCGTCAGCAGACGTAAATTGCTGAAACAGCGCTTGCTGCGGCAGGCATATTCGCGTAAAAATGTCAGCCGCTCTTTTAGCCACGAAAATACCTAATTATGTTTCAGGATAACCCGCTGCTAGCGCAGCTTAAACAGCAACTGCATTCCCAGACGCCGCGCGCTGAAGGGGTCGTTAAGGGCACGGAAAAGGGCTTTGGCTTCCTCGAAGTGGACGCTCAGAAGAGCTACTTCATTCCGCCGCCGCAGATGAAAAAAGTGATGCATGGCGACCGTATCGTCGCGGTGATCCATTCTGAAAAAGATCGCGAAAGCGCCGAACCAGAAACCCTGGTTGAGCCGTTCCTGACCCGTTTCGTCGGTAAAGTCCAGAAGAAAGACGATCGCCTCGCTATCGTTCCTGACCATCCGCTGCTGAAAGATGCCATTCCCTGCCGCGCCGCCCGTGGCGTTGAGCATGATTTCAAACAGGGTGACTGGGCCGTCGCCGAGATGCGCCGTCATCCGTTAAAAGGCGACCGCGGGTTTTACGCGGAGCTGACCCAGTTCATCACCTTCAGCGACGATCACTTCGTCCCCTGGTGGGTAACCCTGGCGCGCCATAACCTTGAAAAAGAAGCGCCGGACGGCGTGGCCGCGGAAATGCTCGATGAAGGGCTGACGCGCCGCGATTTAACCGCTCTCGACTTCGTCACTATCGACAGCGCCAGCACCGAAGATATGGACGATGCGCTGTATGCCGAATCCACTGCTGATGGCAAACTGCTGCTGACGGTCGCCATTGCTGACCCGACCGCCTGGATTGCCGAAGGTAGCAAGCTGGATAAGGCCGCAAAAGTGCGCGCCTTTACCAACTATCTGCCGGGCTTCAATATTCCGATGCTGCCCCGCGAGCTGTCAGACGACCTGTGCTCCCTGCGCGCTAACGAAGTGCGCCCGGTGCTGGCCTGCCAGATGACTCTGGCGGCCGATGGCACCATCGAAGACAACATCGAGTTCTTTGCCGCCACCATCGAGTCGAAAGCCAAGCTGGCCTATGACGATGTCTCTGACTGGCTGGAAGGCCGCGGCAGCTGGCAGCCGGGCAGCGACGCCATCGCGCAGCAAATTACGCTGTTGAAAGATGTGTGCCAGCGTCGTAGCGAATGGCGTCAGACCCATGCGCTGGTGTTCAAAGACCGTCCGGACTACCGTTTCGTTCTTGGCGAAAAAGGCGAAGTGCTGGATATCGTCGCGGAACCACGTCGCATTGCCAACCGTATTGTCGAAGAGTCGATGATCGCCGCCAACATCTGTGCCGCCCGCGTTCTGCGCGACAAGCTCGGCTTCGGCGTTTATAACGTCCATACCGGCTTCGACCCGGCGAATACCGAACAGCTGGCGGCGCTGCTGAAAACCCACGACGTGCACGTCGACCCGACGGAGGTGCTGACGCTGGAAGGGTTCTGCAAGCTGCGCCGGGAACTGGACGCCCAGCCGACCGGATTCCTCGACAGCCGCATCCGCCGCTTCCAGTCGTTTGCGGAAATCAGCACCGAGCCAGGCCCGCACTTTGGCCTCGGCCTTGAGGCCTATGCCACCTGGACCTCGCCGATCCGTAAATATGGCGACATGATCAACCACCGTCTGCTGAAGGCCATCATCAAAGGCGAGACCATTGCGCGCCCGCAGGATGATGCCACCGTGCAGATGGCGGAGCGCCGTCGTCTTAACCGGATGGCAGAGCGCGATGTCGCCGACTGGCTGTATGCTCGTTTCCTCAACGATAAAGCCGGGACCGATACCCGCTTTGCGGCGGAGATCATCGACATCAGCCGCGGCGGGATGCGCGTGCGCCTGGTGGACAATGGCGCGGTCGCCTTTATTCCGGCTCCGTTCCTTCACGCGGTACGCGACGAACTGGTGTGCAGCCAGGAGAACGGCACCGTGCAGATCAAGGGCGAGGTGGTCTACAAAGTGACTGACGTTATCGATGTCACCATCGCTGAAGTCCGCATGGAAACCCGCAGCATTATTGCGCGTCCGGCAGTCTGACGCCCCTTCACAGCGGTTCCTCCGGGAACCGCTGCTTCTTTCCTCTCCATCCAGCGATTTCCGTCGTACCGATTAAGGTTGTGCGTTTTTTTCGCTTCTCTTTTTCACTCATTTTTAGCATCATTGATTTCATTCGTTTTTGTTACCAGGATAATGCCATGTCAGATGTGAATGCCCACCTGCTCGCCCAACGTATCGATACCGTGCTGGATATTCTGGTTGCCGGTGATTACCACTCTGCGATCCATAATCTGGAAATCCTCAAAGCGGAGCTGCTGGCACTGGCAGCGGACGACGCTGAGCAAAAAAACCAGCCCAAGGCCCCCTGGGAAATCTGATTATCGCCCATGCCGCAACCGGTGACTCATACCGGTTGCTCGCCATATAGCCCCCTAACAGTGATGTTGCTATGAACGCCCGACAACAAAGTATTTTGCAAGTGGTCATTGATAAAGGCCGGATGAGCGTCGCCGATCTGGCGAAGATGACCGGTGTCTCAGAGGTCACTATTCGCCAGGATCTGAATCTGCTGGAAAAGCAGAGCTATTTGCGCCGCACCCATGGCTATGCAGTCCCACTGGACAGTGAAGATGTCGAAACCCGCATGATGACCCATTTTGCCATTAAGCGTGAACTGGCCAGCCGGGCGGCGGCGCTGGTGAGCGCCGGCGAAACGGTATTCATCGAAAACGGCAGCAGCAACGCCCTGCTGGCGCGCACCCTCGCCGAACGCGGCGATATCACCATCATTACCGTGAGCAGCTATATCGCCCATCTGCTGAAAGAGACGCCGGGAGAGGTGATCCTGCTGGGCGGGATTTACCAGAAACGCAGTGAAAGCATGGTGGGCCCGCTGACCCGCCAGTTCATCCAGCAGGTGCATTTCAGCAAAGCCTTCATTGGGATCGATGGCTGGCAGGCAGAAACCGGCTTTACCGGTCGCGATATGATGCGTGCGGATGTGGTTAACGCCGTGCTGGAAAAGCACTGTGAAGCGATTATTCTCAGCGACAGTTCAAAATTCAGCGCGGTTCATCCCTATCCCCTCGGTCCCGCCGGGCGCTTTAACCGCGTTATTACCGACGATCGCCTGCCGGCAGCCTGCCGCGACCAGTTACTGCACAGCGGCTTGACCGTCGATATTGTGCCGTACGCCTGATGTTTACCCTGCCCCGAGCCATGCCATAGCGCCGTTCGGGGCGTTATTACGCTCTGAGAGTATTCCGAGCCGCTAATTAAGATTTTTTACCTGACGATACATTTAAAAAAAAGTAAAATTATTATTAGCGATATAACAGGAAGTGACTATCACCTGCGTGATTTTCGTGACACCTGCGCACCCTAACTTCATGGAATTGCCCTAAAGCTGCTATTTCAGGCTATGCTTAAAGGAGCGTAGTATCCATGAATAGATTATTCAGGAGAAAAAAATGATGACTTCAACGAGCAAAAAAATGGCTGCCGTCGTTCTGGCTGTCACTGTAGCAATGTCTCTGAGCGCTTGTTCTAACATGTCTAAACGCGACCGTAACACCGCGATCGGTGCTGGCGCCGGCGCCATCGGTGGTGCGGTGTTAACTGACGGTAGCGCACTCGGTACCCTGGGTGGCGCGGCAGTCGGTGGTATTATTGGTCACCAGGTTGGCAAATAATATAATTACCTGACGAAATAAAAGAATAATTCACACGAATTGACTTACGCACGTTAAATCATTCAAGGCCGCGGCATTCACCGCGGCCTTGTTATTTCAGCACTCTATTTAATTAGTGTCGAAATAGCATTCAACCACCGGCTAACTTAACCTTCATCCCTTTCGCCTCGAGCAGCGACTTAAGTAAATCCCGTTTATCACCCTGGATCTCGATCACGCCATCTTTCACTGCGCCGCCGCAACCACATTTCTTTTTCAGCTCTGCTGCCAGAGCGTTAAGCGCGGCATCGTCAGCATCGATGCCGCTAATCAGGCACACGCCTTTGCCCTTGCGACCGCTGGTCTGGCGCTGAATACGGACAATACCATCGCCTTTAGGCCGCACCGGCGCCGGTTTCGCCTCGTCGATACGCCCGGTTTCCGTGGAGTAGACCAGGCGGCTATTGGAATCGCTCATTATGCCTCCTTTGACAACGAGACGTTGATTGCCCGCAGCGTTGCGGCAGGATCGGCCGACTGAGTCACCGGGCGACCAATAACCATATAATCCACTCCCGCCGCCAGGGCCTGCTCGGGGGTCATAATCCGCCGCTGATCCCCGGCCTCGCTCCCCTGCGGACGGATCCCCGGGGTCACCAGCTTAAACGCCTGTCCCAGCTCCTGTTTGAAGCGCACCGCCTCCTGAGCTGAGCACACGACCCCGTCAAGGCCGCAGCGTTGGGTCAACGCTGCCAGCTTCGCCGCGTAATCAGCCGGGGATAAGGTAATGCCCAGATCCTGCAGGTCGCTGGCCTCCATGCTGGTGAGTACGGTGACGGCGATCAGCAGCGGAGCGTCTTTGCCAAACGGCAGCAGCGCTTCACGCGCGGCGGTCATCATCCGCGCGCCGCCGGAGGCATGAACATTCACCATCCATACACCGAGTTCGGCCGCCGCCGCCACCGCGCGAGCCGTGGTGTTGGGGATATCGTGAAACTTAAGGTCAAGGAACACCTCAAACCCACGCTGATGTAGATCGCGAACAAACTGCGGGCCCAGCAGGGTGAACATCTCTTTGCCCACCTTCAGGCGGCAGTCTCGCGGGTCGATGCGGTCGACAAATGCCAGCGCTTTATCGCGATTATCATAGTCGAGCGCAACCACAACGGGAGAGGATGTGACAGCGCGGGAAGATGTGATAGCTGTAGACGTCATGACCAGACCTTAGTGTTGATGGGCGCCAGGGCGGCGCAAAAAAGGTAAACGGGCAGCATTCTACCTGTGATGCTAACAAAATAACAGGCTGCTGTATTGGCGCTGGCCAGACGATGGCGCAGCCGGGGCCGCGCCTGGAGAGGAGAGAAGCGATAAGTATGTTGTAACTAATTAAGGGATTTTTTTTGACTTTATTGGCCGTCGAGGCCGCGAATGGGTTTGATGGTTGCCCACGAACGGCAGGATGGGCAGTGCCAGTAGAGCGTATGGGCGGTAAAGCCGCATTTCTGGCAGCGATAGCGCGGTTTGCTGCGCACCTGTTCCCCGACCATGTTTCTCAGCACCCCGAGGCTTTCTTTCGCGCGCCCTTCTTCCGCTTCGTTGAGATGGTAGTCCATCAGCTTATGGAAGACACGCATGGTCGGGTGACGTTCCAGCTGCCGGGTAACGTAGTTTTGCGCGGCTTCGACCCCTTCCCGTTGCTCGAGGATCTGCGCCAGCATCAGTTCAGCGGTGGCCCCGGTGTTCTCATCCACACAGCGACGCAGGAAAACTTCCCACTCTTCGGCTTTACCCAGTTGCTGGTAGCAGGTCTGCAGCATCTCCAGCGTCTCACCGACCAGCTCTTTATCCTGGTCGATAACCCGCTCAAGGCTCTCAACCGCTTTGGCGTAATCACCCTTTTCCATCCACACCCGGCCCATCATTATTGAGACCCGGGCGCTATTGCGGTCTGCGGCGGCGCCTTTCTTCAGCAGCGCCATCGCCTTATCCAGATCGTTGGCCGCCATCTGCTGCAGGGCCAGCTCACACCAGAAGTTGGCGATTTCGCCACGATGTTTCTCTTTACCCAGCTTCACCAGCCGTTCAGCCACTTCGATCGCCGACTGCCAGTCGCTGGTCGCCTGGTAGATCTGCAGCAACTGCTGCAGAGCGCTCAGGCGGAAATCGGTCTCATCCACCAGCTGTTTGAACATATCTTCCGCGCGATCGTACAACCCGGCGGCCATATAGTCGCGCCCCAGCTGCTGGACGGCCAGCAGGCGCTGATCGTAGGTTAACGATGCGCTTTCCATCAGGCTCTGATGGATACGGATCGCGCGGTCAACCTCGCCGCGCGAGCGGAACAGGTTACCGAGCGTCAGGTGGGCCTCAACGGTGCCGGTATCCTCTTTCAACATATCAAGGAACAGATCGACGGCTTTATCCTGCTGGTTGCTGAGCAGGAAGTTAACCCCCGCCACGTAATCCCGTGACAGGCGGTTCGCATCGTCCTGTTTGGACTGTTGTGCACTTCTGCGCCCCATGTACCAGCCGTAGGCGGCGGCAACGGGTAAAAGCAGAAACAACAACTCCAGCATAAGAGGTTATTCCTTCACGGCAGGCACGCCTGCGTCGGCAGCTGCCGGGCTGACGGGGGCAATCTGGTGCTCAAGGCGCTTAATTTTTCGCTCCGCGCGCGCCAGCGAAACACGCACCCGCAGCCAGAACAGGCCGCAGATCAACCAGCCAATGGCAAAGCCCGCGGCGAACAGCACCGCCAGCAGCGTCGAAATGCGGAATTCACCCTGCGCGAGTAAATAGTTGAACGTGACCTGTTGGTCATTCTGCGCCCCCAGCGTCACTGAAATGACGAAGATTGCTAGCACCAGTAAGAAAATGAGTAAATATTTCACATGACTTCCCGTTATGTGGGTTGCGCGTAAAAAAGCCCGCTTTCAGCCCTATAAAGTATCATTTTCGCCGCAGCGGTGGAATGAAAAAGCATGGCAACTGTACAGGATATGCGGTCGGATGCCGCTAAAATCAACATTATTCCGCTTCAGACGTCCGTTTTTTAATATCCTGCGCCTCCTCCCCCGGCGGCGAGAGCGCTCCGCACAGGCGCTGCGTCAGCCAGCAGGCCACCGTGACCAGCAGCCAGGAGATCAGCGTGGCGACAATGAGATCCAGCGGCCAGTGCATGCCCAGCGCCAGACGACTGCCCATCACCGCCGTCGCCCATACCAGCAGCACGGCGATCGTGCCCCAACGCCGACGCGGCCACAGTAGTCCGGCGGCCAGCAGCGCCCAGCTGGCGGCGAACATCGTGTGACCAGACGGGAAAGCAAAGCCCGTCTCTTTCTGCCAGTGCTTGCGTAAAAATGGCGGAATGTCCTGCGCCTGCGCCAGCTGAGCATGCACCAGTTTAGCGCGTTCTTTACGCTTCAACGCATAGAATTGCGTCACCGGCACCTGTCTTGAGTTTTCCAGCCAAATGACAAAGGGTCTCGGCTCCTGAACCTGCTCTTTGACCCAGGATTTAACCCCCTGTCCCGCCAGGATGGCGGCGGCAAGAATCAGGAACAGGATCAGTGCTGCGCGCAGCCGGTAGCGCAGACACCAGAGAAACCAGCCGCACAGGGCGACATGCGTGATAATTCCCCACGGCTGCGTCACCGTTTCCGTCACCCACCAGAGGGTTTTCAACATCGCAACCGGCAGTCCTGGCTGCCACAGCCAACCAGACAGCCAGACCGTAACAGGCATAACAAGCAGCAGCGCCGCCGCGAGAGCGGTTCGTCGGGCAATCAACAGCATTTTCTCTCCTTCTCCTTGTAGATGAACATCATAGCGGAAAGTAGTTCGTTTGTGCGCTTTCCACGCGGCTAACCGTTCGCGATTAGGAGAACGTCCCGGCCTTGTGGCAAAATAGCGGCAAACAGAAAGCACATTCAGGTGCTGACAGAATCTGGAGAATCACATGCAGCTTAAACGTGTGGCAGAAGCCAAACTGCCAACCCCATGGGGCGATTTCCTGATGGTGGGTTTTGAAGAACTGGCAACCGGACAAGATCATGTCGCGTTGGTGTATGGCGATATTTCGGGGCAGTCGCCGGTCCTGGCCCGCGTCCATTCAGAGTGTCTGACGGGCGATGCCCTGTTTAGTCTGCGCTGTGATTGTGGCTTTCAGCTGGAAGCGGCCCTGTCGCATATCGCCGAAGAAGGTCGGGGGATCCTGCTCTATCACCGTCAGGAAGGACGCAACATTGGTTTATTGAATAAGATCCGCGCCTACGCGCTGCAGGATCAGGGCTACGACACCGTTGAGGCAAACCATCAGCTGGGCTTCGCCGCCGATGAGCGTGATTTCACCCTGTGCGCCGATATGTTCAAACTGCTCAACGTTGAGCAGGTGCGCTTATTAACCAATAACCCGAAAAAAGTGGAAATTCTTACCGAAGCCGGGATCAACATTGTGGAGCGCGTACCGCTGATCGTCGGGCGCAACCCCAAAAACGCCCACTACCTGGATACCAAAGCCGCCAAAATGGGCCATCTGCTGAACAGCAAGCCGGCGGAGTAAATCGTTTGGATCAAAGAGAAAGGGCCAGCGATGCTGGCCCTTTGTTTTACAGCATATTGCGGATGACGTAGTGCAGAATGCCGTCGTTGCGGTAGTAGGTAAGCTCGGTCGCCGTGTCGATACGACACCGACAGGGGATTACTTCCTGCGAGCCGTCAGCGCGAGTCAGGGTCACCGGCACCGTAGCGCCAGGCTGAAGCGACTGCAGATTGCTGATATCAATCTGCTCTTCCCCGGTCAACTGCAGCGTTTTGCGGGTGACGCCCTGCGGGAACTCCAGCGGTAAAATCCCCATCCCGATCAGGTTGGAGCGGTGGATACGTTCGAAGGACTCGGCGATCACCACCCGAATGCCCAGCAGGCGCGGCCCCTTCGCCGCCCAGTCGCGGCTGGAACCTGAGCCATACTCCTTACCGGCAATCACCGCCAGCGGTATGCCTTCCGCTTTATACAGCATCGCCGCATCGTAGATCGCCACCGGTTCGCGGTCCGGCAGATGCCGGGTCATACCGCCTTCCACTCCCGGCACCATTTCGTTACGAATACGGATATTAGCGAAGGTGCCGCGCATCATCACCTCATGGTTACCGCGACGGGAACCATAGGAGTTAAAGTCGCGCCGGGCAACCCCATGCTCCTGCAGATAGCGGCCTGCCGGGCTATCGGCTTTGATGCTCCCCGCCGGCGAAATGTGGTCAGTGGTCACTGAATCGCCCAGCATGGCGAGGATCCGCGCACCATGAATATCCTCCACCGGCAGCGGCTCGAGGCCCATCTCGTCAAAGAACGGCGACAGGCGAATATAAGTCGAGTCCTCCTGCCAGTCGTAGGTATCTGACGCCTCTACTTTGATTGCTTTCCACTCCTCAGTACCGGAAAACACTTCCGCGTACTCTTTGCGGAACATCTCGGTGGAGACCTGTTCCACCGCGCGGGCAATCTCCTCCCCGCTCGGCCAGATATCTTTCAGATAGACCGGCTGACCATCGCTGCCCTGCCCCAACGGCTCGCGGGTAAGATCGATGTTCATGTTCCCCGCCAGCGCGTAAGCAACCACCAGCGGCGGTGAGGCGAGCCAGTTGGTTCTCACCAGCGGATGGATACGCCCTTCGAAGTTACGGTTACCGGAAAGCACCGCCCCGACGGTCAGGTCGCCCTTTTTGATCGCCTCTTCGATAGGTTCTGGCAACGGACCGGAGTTACCGATACAGGTGGTGCAGCCATATCCCACCAGATTAAAGCCGAGCTGGTCGAGGTAAGGCGTCAGGCCCGCATGAGCCAGATAATCCGACACCACTTTCGAGCCTGGCGCCAGGGAAGCTTTTACCCACGGCTGCGGCTGCAGGCCACGCTCGACGGCTTTTTTCGCCAGCAGACCGGCAGCCATCAGCACGCTGGGGTTGGAGGTATTGGTACAGGAGGTGATTGCCGCAATGGCCACGGCGCCGTCCGGTAGCGAATAGTGATGCCCGTTCAGCGTATAATCCACCGGCTGGCGCTGACGCTGCAGATGGTTAACCTCCAGCTCGCCGCTGGCGGCGAAGGCTTTCGGTACATCGCCGAGCGCCACGCGATCCTGCGGCCGCTTCGGCCCGGCAAGGCTCGCTTCAACGCTGCCCATGTCCAGCGCCAGGGTGCTGGTAAAGACCGGCTCATCGCCAGGTTTGCGCCACATGCCCTGCGCTTTGGCATAGGCTTCCACCAGCGCGACCTGCTCTTCGCTACGGCCGCTGAGACGCATATAGCTGAGCGTCACGTCATCGATCGGGAAGAAGCCACAGGTCGCGCCATATTCCGGCGCCATATTGGCGATAGTGGCGCGATCGGCCAGGGGTAAGGTATCCAGGCCATCGCCGTAGAATTCAACAAACTTGCCGACGACACCGTGCTGGCGCAGCATCTGGGTGACCGTCAGCACCAGATCGGTGGCGGTAATGCCTTCACGCAGTTTGCCACTGAGCTTAAAGCCCACGACATCCGGGATCAGCATCGACACCGGCTGGCCCAGCATGGCGGCTTCCGCTTCAATCCCACCCACGCCCCAGCCCAGTACGCCGAGACCGTTAATCATAGTGGTATGGGAGTCGGTGCCCACCAGCGTATCCGGCCACGCCATCCATTTCCCGTTCACCTCTTCGCTCCAGACGGCCCGACCAAGGTATTCCAGGTTGACCTGGTGACAAATACCGGTGCCTGGCGGCACCACGCTGAAGCGGCTGAAGGCCTGCTGACCCCAGCGCAAAAAAGCGTAACGTTCGTGGTTACGCTCCATTTCCAGACGGACGTTATCTTCGAAGGCCTCGTCATCGCCAAAGCGGTCGACGGTGACCGAGTGGTCGATCACCAGATCGACGGGCGACAGCGGATTCACTTTCGCGGTGTCGCCGCCCAGGCGCTTCACCGCCTCGCGCATGGCGGCCAGATCCACCACTGCCGGCACGCCGGTAAAGTCCTGCATCAGAACGCGCGCCGGACGGTAGGCTATCTCCCGGTCGGCATGGGCATGTTGCAGCCAGCCGGCCAGGGCACGAATATCTTCTTCTGTCACCGAGTCACCGTCCTGCCAGCGCAGCAGGTTCTCCATCAGCACCTTCAGCGACTTAGGCAGTCGACTAAGATCGCCCAGCTGCTTCTCTGCCAGCGGCAGACTGTAGTAATGCCAGGTTTTCTCGTTGACCAGCAGCGTGTCCTTACTGGCTTCTCGTAGGGTTGACGACATAGCTCCTCCTTTATCTCAGGGATGGCATACCCCGATTCTCCTCAGGGTCTCCATTAAAGATAACACATGCAGAGCATAACACTTTGATAACAACCCAAATTGCTAAATGCGCAGATGGCGAGAGTGATTATTCGGGAATTATCATGGAATCGGAGAAATAGCACCAAAATAGTGCAGAAGCGATGATTAAGCCGATATTGTATTAGTACACGAGGACAAAAAAAGAGCTAATCGGCCAGCAGGCTATGATTAGCTCTTGTGAGTGATTTCAGATTGGATGAATCCAGCGGCAAAATATATTCTCCCTGTATTGCCGGTCACTGATCTTATATTACCGTTTCCTTTCACTGTCATAAAAATGACATGTATCTACAACGATGACCTACAGCTTTAGCTGACAATCCAGATGTTGCAGATGGTAAGCGCGATGATGCTCCAGAACATCGCCAGCCCTACCAACACTACGCCCCATACGCGACTACGCAGAACGGGATCGATTTCGGTTTTGTCATTCTCGTATGACATCGCCAGTTTCATGTAATCGATATTACTTATCATATTGTCACCACCAATTGCTCAAATCATCAGGTACAGATAAATCTTAATTATGGATAAAAGATTAATCCAGTGAATTTAGGCCTGATGGAATATATTTAACCGGTTATTTGATCGCGGCGGGCATAATGACAAACGTGTTGCCAGAAATTACTAATTTTGTGATTGGTTCGAGGTTTAAGATGCTAAATTGGGACCATGATAGTCAATGGCACTCCCCACAGGGAATGCCATTATTTTTTTAAGGGTTATTTTTCCGGAAGTTTTATATCTTTAAACATCGCTTCAATATCTTCATTCGACCGCAAAGCCACCGCGGTATCCACGACATCCCGGGTCAGATGGGGTGCAAAACGTTGAATAAAATCATACATGTAGCTTCGTAAGAACGTGCTACGGCGGAAACCAATTTTGGTGGTGCTGTGGCTGAATATACCGTTCGCATCCAGCTTCACCAGATCAGGGTCAGAGACCGGATCGACCGCCATGCTGGCAATCACCCCTACCCCAAGGCCCAGACGAACATAGGTTTTGATGACGTCGGCGTCAGTGGCGGTAAAGACAATGCGCGGCGTCAGGCCCGCACGGTTAAACGCGGTATCCAGTTCCGAACGACCGGTAAAGCCAAAGGTATAGGTCACCAGCGGGTACTGCGCCAGCTCTTCAATGGAAACCGAGCCCTTCGCGGCCAGTGGATGCTCAGGCGTCACCACAATCGACCGGTTCCAGTGATAGCATGGCAACATCACCAGATCGTCATACAGATGCAGCGCCTCGGTGGCGATGGCGAAGTCGGCATTGCCTTTCGATACGGCTTCGGCAATCTGGGTTGGCGAGCCCTGATGCATATGCAGCGACACGCGCGGGTAGCGTTCAATAAAGCCCTTGATCACCCCCGGTAACGCATAGCGCGCTTGAGTATGGGTCGTCGCCACATATAACGACCCTTTATCAGGCCAGGTATGCTCCCCGGCGACAGATTTGATCGCATCGACTTTCGACAACACCTCGCGGGCGATACGGATGATCTCCTGCCCGGCAGGCGTCACCTGGGTTAAATGTTTGCCGCTGCGGGCAAAGATCTGGATGCCCAGCTCATCTTCCAGCATGCGGACCTGCTTACTGATGCCCGGCTGGGAGGTATAAAGCCCTTCGGCGGTGGATGAAACATTCAGGTTATGGTTCACCACCTCAACGATGTAGCGAAGCTGTTGTAGTTTCATGCTGATATCCGTTTGCGCGTAAAATGAAGCCGCTTAATACACTTTACGTTCAGGCAACTTGTCGACCGTGAGGCCCGGCCTCCCGGCAGTTGGCCATAGTGGCGCCGCAACGCATCCTGAAAGCGATGATGTATAAGACGTTTTAATAATAAAAAAGGGATTAACTATAACCACTATATCATTTATATCAACAGTGTATAGATACTAACGAAAAATAATATAGGTGGTTATAAGGGGAAGAAAAGCCGATCCAGAAGGGGAAACGATGCGGCAGAAGCATCCACTTCTTCTGCCGGTCGTTAGAGCAGGAAAAGCGCGCTTTTCCTGCCAGGTCATGCACAATTACTTCTTGGCTTCAGTCCATTTACCGTCGATAAAGAAGGCTGACCAGCCGGTCGCTTTGCCCTCTTTTTCGGAAGCCACGTACTGCTGTTTCGTTTTACGGCTAAAGCGCACCAGTGTTTTATTACCTTCTGGATCCTGCTGCGGCGCATCGGCGAGATAGCGCAGTTTTTCCGGCAGACGATCGCGGAAGCGGTACAGCTCTTCCACCAGCGGCGCACGCGTTTCCCGTGATTTCGGGAAGGTGTTGGCCGCCAGGAAGACACCCGCCGCCCCGTCGCGCAACACGAAGTATGCATCAGACTTCTCGCACGGCAGCTCCGGCAGCGGCACCGGATCTTCCTTCGGCGGAGCCACTTCGCCATTGCGCAGGATCTTACGCGTGTTTTTACACTCGTCGTTGGTACAGGCCATGTACTTGCCGAAACGCCCCATTTTCAGGTGCATTTCAGAACCGCACTTCTCGCACTCTACTACCGGACCGTCATAGCCCTTGATGCGGAATTCGCCCTCTTCAATCTCATAGCCGTCGCAGGTCGGGTTATTACCACAAACGTGCAGTTTACGCTTGGGATCGATAAGGTAGCTGTCCATTGCCGTCCCGCACTTCTGACAGCGACGTTTGGCACGCAGCGCGTTGGTTTCCGCGTCATCACCTTCCAGCACGTTGAGGACTTCGTTTTCCGGCACCAGGTTGATGGTGGTTTTGCAACGCTCTTTCGGCGGCAGGGCATAGCCCGAACAGCCGAGGAAAACACCGGTACTGGCAGTACGGATCCCCATTTTACGTCCACAGGTCGGGCAGTCGATGCTGGTAAGCACCATCGGGTTCGGCTGCATGCCGCCCTCTTCCGGATCTTTCTCCGCGGTCTCCAGCTGAGTGGTAAAATCGCCGAAGAAGTGGTTCAGCACCTCTTTCCATTCGGCCTGGTGGTTGGCCACCTGGTCGAGACGATCTTCCATCTGCGCGGTGAAGTCGTAGTTCATCAGATCGCGGAAGTTTTCTTCCAGCCGATCGGTGACGATTTCGCCCATTTTCTCCGCGTAGAAACGACGGTTTTCCACCCGCACGTAGCCGCGATCCTGAATGGTCGAGATGATCGAAGCGTAGGTGGAAGGACGGCCGATACCGCGTTTTTCCAGCTCTTTGACCAGCGAAGCTTCGCTGAAGCGCGCCGGCGGCTTGGTAAAGTGCTGCGCAGGCGTCAGCTCCACCAGGCTCAGGCGGTCGCCCTGTTTGACCACCGGCAGCGTCCGGTCTTCATCGCCCTTGCGCAGCGCCGGCATCACTTTGGTCCAGCCGTCGAAACGCAAGGTACGACCGCGCGCTTTCAGTTTGAAATCACCTGCCGCCACGGTCAGCGTGGTGGAATCGTATTGCGCCGGCGTCATCTGACAGGCGACAAACTGGCGCCAGATCAGCTGATAGAGCTTCTGCGCATCGGCTTCCATATCTTTCAGCGTTTCCGCCAGCACGCTCACATCAGAAGGACGAATCGCTTCGTGCGCTTCCTGCGAGTTTTCTTTGCTGGCGTACTGGTTAGCGCTCTCCGGCAGATATTTTTTGCCAAAGTTGTCGCTGATATAACCGCGAACCATGTTCAGCGCGTCCTGACTCAGGTTGGTGGAGTCGGTACGCATATAGGTGATGTGCCCCGCCTCATAGAGACGTTGAGCCATCATCATGGTCTTTTTCACGCCGAAGCCGAGACGGGTGCTGGCCGCCTGCTGCAGCGTGGAGGTGATGAACGGCGCGCCCGGCTTGCTGCTGGTCGGCTTGTCTTCTCGCTCCAGCACGCTGTAGCTGGCTTTTTCCAGCAGCGATACCGCCGCCATGGTCTCATCACGGCTGACCGGACGGAACGGCTTATCGTCTTTATGGGTCACCTGCAGAGGCAGCGCGTCGCCGCCCGGCGTGGTGGTGCTGGCATCAACTTCCCAGTACTCTTCCGGGACGAAGGCTTTGATTTCACGCTCACGTTCCACCACCAGGCGGACCGCAACGGACTGCACGCGCCCGGCAGAAAGACCACGGGCAATTTTTTTCCACAGCAGCGGCGAGACCATATAGCCCACCACGCGGTCCATAAAGCGGCGCGCCTGCTGGGCGTTAACCCGATCGATATTCAGTTCGCCCGGCTTTTCGAAGGCCTGACGAATAGCGTTTTTGGTGAT
Source organism: Klebsiella sp. K-Nf6 (assembly GCF_002806655.1). Classification (NCBI taxonomy): domain Bacteria; kingdom Pseudomonadati; phylum Pseudomonadota; class Gammaproteobacteria; order Enterobacterales; family Enterobacteriaceae; genus Klebsiella; species Klebsiella sp. K-Nf6. The sequence goes on from NZ_PIBN01000002.1 coordinate 411,405, forward strand.
CTCATTGAACACCACGCGGCTGTAACGCTGTTCATCGCCGCCGATCACTTCCCGCAGGTGCCAGGCAATGGCTTCCCCTTCGCGGTCAAGGTCGGTTGCGAGATAGATGTGGTCAGCTTTTTCTGCCAACTGTTTGAGTTCTGAAACTACCTTTTCTTTACCCGGAAGTACTTCATAGTGCGCATTCCAGTCATGCCATGGGTCCACGCCCATGCGGTTAACCAGAGCACCACGTTCGTCCTTTTTAGGCTTTTTAGCCCCTTTGGTGGCGGTAGAGTCGGTGCTCTTTTTGGAAGCTGATCCACTGGTCGGCAAATCGCGGATATGACCGACGCTGGATTTCACCACGTAGTCATTACCCAGATACTTATTGATCGTTTTGGCTTTTGCCGGGGACTCAACGATAACGAGAGCTTTACCCATATTCACCTTTACCTAATTTGATTCATCCAGGAATACATCGCACATTCATACACCCTCCACTGGCGACTGCCTCATATGTTGCGGCACCGTCGGTGAATATCAACCCTGAACACCCGTTTCATCTCCGTAAAACCAGGCGTTTGAGTTTGCTGACTTTTTTTCGTCAGGTGACATAGCACGAAGAATTTTTGGCCGAATGTCAAGCAAATCTGTTGCCAGATCGCCGAAAGCGTCACACTGTACCTGATAAAATTCGTTACGCAACTTTATTAGCATGCAAAAGCGAATCCCGCCAGTAAACGGCTGTTTCTCCACTGGTTACGATTACCCTTGTTTTGACCATGGAAAATTTGCCCCACGCCGCCGCGCGGCGTAAACTACGCGCGGAGAAAAAGAGGAGTCCGTTATGCAAGGTACAACCCAACCTATCGATCGCCAGACGCTGCTCGAAAAAGCCAACAAACTTATTCGCGAACATGAGGATACGTTAGCCGGTATCGAAGCCACCGACGTCGTTCAGCGCAACAATGTCCTGGTGTTTAGCGGTGAGTTTTATCTTGACGAGCAAGGTTTACCGACGCCGAAGAGTACAGCGGTATTTAACATGTTTAAGTACCTCGCCCACGAGCTGTCGGACAAGTATCACCTGGTCGATTAAGGCCAGTGGAAACGATAACGCGAGGCCCTGGCCTCGCGTTATGTTGTTTACATCAGCGGTTTCTGACCGCGCTGCCACCAGCGCAGCAGAAGTCGATCGGCGCTCTCCGCGGCGCTACCAGTGAAGCGGTCGAGCATTTTCTTACGCTGTTGATAACGCACCCCGATCACCTCGTGGCTCTCCATGAGCCCCAGCAACAGCTCATCGCTGGTTTCAACCGCATCCACCAGCCCTTTTTCCAGCGCCTGCACCCCGTACCAGTGCTCGCCGGTAGCTACCTGCTCAATATCAAGTCCCGGACGCATCCGATGGACGAAATCCTTGAACAAATGGTGCGTCTCATTGAGATCCTCACGGAACTTGCGCCGCCCTTCTTCGGTATTTTCACCCAGCATAGTGAGGGTTCGCTTGTACTGACCAGCGGTGTGCAGTTCGATATCAATATCTTTGTTCTTCAGGAAGCGATGGAGGTTAGGGATCTGCGCCACCACGCCAATGGAGCCAAGGATCGCAAACGGCGCCGACACAATTTTGTTCGCCACGCAAGCCATCATATAACCGCCGCTGGCCGCCACTTTGTCAACCGCCACCGTCAGCGGGATCTGTTTGTCGCGCAACCGCTGCAGCTGAGAGGCTGCCAGACCGTAACCGTGCACCACCCCGCCGGGGCTTTCCAGACGAATCACCACCTGGTCACGCGCTTTCGCCGCCGCCAGTACCGCCGTGATCTCTTCCCGCAGGCTGTTGACCTCATGGGCATCCATACTGCCTTTGAAATCCAGCACCCAGGCGCGCGGCTTGCCTTCCGGCTCCACGTTACCCAGCTTCGCCCGCGCTTTCGCGGCCTTCGCCTCTTGTTTTTGCTTTTTTTTCTGCGCCTTATGCCACTGCTTCTGCTGCGGCCCGTCCAGCAGCGCCACCGCCAGTGATTCCTTCATCTCTTTATAATGCTCGCTAAGATTGGTCACCCGCAGCTCGCCGCGTTGCTTCTTACGCTGGGCCAGGTTGACGATAATAGCGGCAATCACCGCGATAGCGACGACAACCGTCGCGATCTTGGCTAAAAATAAGCCGTACTGAGCAAGTAATTCCACGTTTTCACCTTGTGTAAAGCACTGACGTTGCTGCACAGTGTACATCAGCCCCTGGCGAGAAGTCTTTGTGCTTTGTGTCTTGTGCGCAGCGGATTCCGTTTTTTTTCAGCAAGGTTGAAATCGTTGCAAGATATTAATTTTCTGAATACTTTCCGCTTCGCCGATTGCAATGGCGAGCGCTTTCAGGCATAACAGCGCAAAAGTGAGATACCAAAGATGAAGCGCGATCGGGAACCGATCGCCCAAGGAGTCGCCGTGCATTATCAACCGCAACGCCACTTGCTGAAAGATCGCATCATCCTGGTCACCGGCGCCAGCGACGGGATTGGTCGTGAAGCGGCCCTGACCTACGCACGCTACAGCGCCAGCGTGATCCTGCTTGGCCGCAACGACGAAAAATTGCGCGCCGTCGCCCAGGAGATTGAACGCGAGGGCGGCCTTCCCGCCCGCTGGTTTACTCTCGACCTGCTAACCTGCACACCACAGGAGTGCCAGCAGCTGGCGCAGCAGATAAGTATGCACTATCCCCGTCTTGACGGCGTGCTGCACAACGCCGGCCTGCTCGGCGACATCTGCCCTATGGACGAGCAGAAGCCGGAGGTCTGGCAGCAGGTGATGCAGGTGAACGTCAATGGCACCTTTATGTTGACCCAGGCGCTTCTTCCTTTATTACTCCGTTCGGATGCGGGCTCGCTGGTCTTCACCTCGTCCAGCGTTGGCCGTCAGGGTCGCGCCAACTGGGGCGCCTATGCGGTCTCCAAATTCGCCACCGAAGGGATGATGCAGGTGCTGGCCGACGAGTACCAAAGCCGCCATCTGCGGGTGAACTGCATCAACCCCGGCGGCACCCGCACCGGGATGCGCGCCAGTGCCTTCCCGACGGAAGATCCGCTAAAACTGAAGACCCCCGCTGACATTATGCCCGTCTATCTGTGGCTGATGGGTGACGACAGTCGCCGCAAGACGGGAATGACCTTTGACGCCCAACCGGGCCGTAAGCCAGGAATTGCCCAATGAGTGATGAACGCTACCGCGAACGCCAGCAGCGGCTGAAAGATAAAGTTGACGCCCGGGTGGCGGCAGCCCAGGACGAACGCGGCATTGTGATGGTCTTTACCGGCAACGGCAAAGGCAAAACCACCGCCGCCTTTGGCACCGCGACCCGCGCCGTCGGCCACGGTAAAAAGGTCGGCGTGATCCAGTTTATCAAGGGGACCTGGCCTAACGGTGAGCGTAACCTGCTGGAACCCCACGGCGTCGAATTTCAGGTGATGGCGACAGGCTTCACCTGGAACACCCAGGACCGCGACAGCGACACCGCCGCCTGTCTGGCGGTCTGGGAGCATGCCCGCCGTATGCTCGCTGACGACCAGCTCGATCTGGTGTTGCTGGATGAGCTGACCTACATGGTGGCGTACGATTACCTGCCGCTGGAGTCGGTGCTGAGCGCCCTGCGTGAGCGTCCTGCCCATCAGTCGGTGATCATTACCGGCCGCGGCTGCCATCGCGATATTATTGAACTGGCGGATACCGTCAGCGAACTGCGTCCGGTCAAGCATGCGTTTGATGCCGGGATTAAGGCGCAGATGGGAATTGACTACTGAGGGCCTGATACGGCGAAAGGCAGTACGCGTTCCGGCGGCAAGCCACCGGAACGCATAACATTAACCGTTGGTCTTATTGCGAGTACTGGAACGACGGTTGCTGTTGTTACCCTGGCGCGGGTTAGCGCTGGTCTGGCTGTGACGCTTCACCGCCCGCCGGATCTGATTGGCTTTCATCCGGCGACGGTCTTTCTCGACGGCAACTTTAGAACTGGTTTCCGGCGTCAGCTCCACCAGCTCGCGCAGGTAGTTGGTCTGCGCCAGGTCCAGTTCGGTATAGCCGCCGCGCGGCAGGCCTTTCGGCAGCAGAATATCGCCGTAGCGCACGCGGATCAGGCGGCTGACCTGCACACCGACCGCTTCCCACAGGCGACGCACTTCGCGGTTACGCCCTTCGGTCAGGGTGACGTTGTACCACTGGTTAATCCCTTCACCGCCGGTGAATTTGATGGTTTTAAATGCTGCCGGGCCATCTTCTAACTGCACGCCGCGAGACAGCTGACGCAGCTTATCATCATCCACCTGGCCGAAAACGCGAACGGCGTACTCACGCTCGACTTCACGGCTCGGATGCATCAGGCGGTTTGCCAGTTCGCCATCGGTGGTGAACAGCAGCAGGCCGCAGGTGTTCACGTCCAGACGGCCAACGGCAATCCAGCGCGCGCCGCGCAGTTTTGGCAGACGATCAAACACCGTCGGGCGCCCTTCCGGATCGTTACGGGTGCACAGCTCGCCTTCCGGCTTATAGTAAGCCAGCACGCGACAGATCTGCTCAGCAGACTCTTTCACCGAGATCAGATGACCATCGATACGAATTTTTAAACCGGGGACGATTTCCACACGATCGCCGAGGGTGGCGATTTTTCCGTCGACGCTGACGCGGCCAGCTTCGATTTTCGCTTCAATTTCACGGCGGGAGCCGTGGCCGGCGCGGGCCAGCACTTTTTGCAGTTTCTCGCTCATTGAGCTTCCTTAAGGTGTCGCCTTCCCAGGCGTCTGGTATGCTTTATGAAACAATGAGGCCTGTATCAACAACTCATTGTTACGTATATACTTTTTACGTAAAGTCTCGCTGACATGCGCTAAACATTCACCGCGAGCCCGTAATCGTGGCCGAACATACTACACTAACTTCGTCGGGAAAGCTTCTGTTCGCCGCATCGCGCCTTGAGTATGGAACAGATTTTCCTCATTCTCCTGTGCACATTCACGTATGGAGGTCTTTACCGGACAGTGAGCTCCCCTCACTGCGCGCCCTCCTCCACAACTGCCGGGCGCTGGTCGAGCAGCCAGTCGCGAAAACAGCGGTTGGCAGGCGCCAGCAGCGCGGTCTCGTGGTAAACCAGATGATAGGCCAGCGGACAAGCGATGGGCTGAGCCAGAGGATTAATCAGCCGCCCCTGCGTCAGCGCAGGCGCTATGAATGAACGTCGTAGTAATGCCATCCCCATACCGGCGAACGCCGCCTCCGTCACGCCGTTGGAATCAGTGAACACCGGGCCGCGGCGCGCGCGGTGCGGCTCCAGCCCCACGGCCTCACACCACAGCGCCCAGTCTTCACGATGTTCATCGTGCAACAGCGGATACTGTAGCAGCTCGCTCACATCGATGAGGGTCCGGCGCGGAGCAATCAGTTGCGGACTGCAGACCGGTATAAGGTCGTCATCCAGCAGGCGGTAAGCCTGCAGTTCCGGCCAGCCGCCGACACCATGACGCACGGCAAAATCGATCCCTTCACTCAACAAATCTACTCGCCGGTTGGTGGTGCCGATCTGGATCTCAATCTGCGGATAGCGTCGTTCAAAATCAGCCAGCCGTGGCAGCAGCCACTGAATGGCGAAACCGCTGGTACAGCTGAGTGTCACCTTTTCAGGCCCCGCGGGCACCTGCAGGCGATGAGTGGCGGCGGCTATCTGGAGAAACGCGGGCTGAACGGCCCGCAGGTAGATCTCCCCTACCTCCGTTAACTGTAACTGTCGGGGAGTACGAATAAAAAGCGGGGTATTTAGCGCTTCCTCGAGGCGGGCAATTTGCTGGCTGACGGCGCTGGGCGTAACGCAAAGCTCACTGGCGGCCTGCTTCAGACTGAGCAGCCGTGCCGCCGCTTCAAAGCAGCGCAGCGCATTCAGCGGTGGAAGTTTCATCAACATGGCATCTCAGTTAAGAATAACTTAATCATGTAAGCATAACGCGTTTGTCGGACGCTGCACGTGAGTTCTACAGTTGACTTCCTTCGTGACTACAAGGAGTCAATCATGCGTGTTATCGACTATGGCCGCCTGCTGCTACTCGCCGCTCTCTGGGGCGCCAGCTTTTTGTTTATGCGCATCACCACCCCGGCCTTCGGGGCGATGAACAGCGCTTTTCTTCGCGTACTGTTCGCCGCTATCGCGCTCGGGCTGTTACTCGGCGTGCAGGGTAAATGGAGCGGGTATCAGGGAAAATTCATATCCACTCTGAAGCTGGGGATCATTAATTCAGGCCTTCCTTTTCTGATGTACTGTCTTGCCGCACAGTGGCTGCCGGCAGGGTACTCCGCCACGCTCAATGCCACGGCGCCGATGATGGGAATGCTTATCGGCGCGTTATGCTTTGCAGAACCGTTAACCCTGCGCAAAGGCGGCGGCGCGTTACTGGGCGCCATTGGCGTGGCAGTCATTGCGCGCCCAACCTCCAGCCTCAGCGCCGCCCTCCTGCTGCCGGGGATCGGGGCCTGCCTGATCGCGACCGCCTGTTACGGTCTGGCCGGCTTTCTGACCCGCCGCTGGATCCAGCAGCGGGGCGGCCTTGAGGCTGAGCGCGTTGCGCTGGGCAGCCAGGTCGGCGCCACGCTGTTTCTGTTGCCTTTCTTTCTCTGGTCAGGCTGGTATGGTCCGGTCATAGACTGGCGACAGAGCCTGCCGTGGATAGCGATAGTCATGCTGGGCGTGGTCTGTACAGCAGCAGGGTATATTCTCTATTTTCGCCTGATTGCTGATATAGGACCGCTGCGTTCGCTGTCGGTGACCTTTTTGATCCCACCTTTTGCGGCGCTGTGGGGCTATCTGTGCCTCGGAGAGGCCATACAAAAAGGGCTGATTCTCGGCGCACTGCTGATCGGTCTGGCGCTGTGGTTGATTGTCGTCCCGTCAGGAAGGAAACGCGGGGTGTCGGGCGGAGCATGATCCACCGCCCGACGAGGACGATCAGAGAAACGGCTTCACGTCGCCGACGCCTTCGCGCAGCACCACCGGGGTATCTTCCGTCAGGTCGATAACCGTGGTTGGCTGCTGCCCGAGGAAGCCGCCGTGAATGATGAGGTCCACCACTTTCTCCAGACGATCTTTGATCTCTTCCGGGTCGGACTCGGTAAAGTCGCTGCCAGGCAGCATCAGCGACGTGGACAGCATCGGTTCGCCTAAAGTTTCGAGCAACGCCTGAGCAATAGGGTTAGACGGGACGCGCATGCCGATGGTTTTACGTTTCTCCTGCAGCAGCCGGCGCGGCACTTCTTTGGTCCCCTTGAGGATAAAGGTGTAGTTGCCCGGCGTGTTGTTTTTCATCAGACGAAACGCCACGTTGTCTACAAAAGCGTAGGTTGACAGCTCGGACAGATCGCGGCACATCAGGGTAAAGTTGTGGCCGTCCGGCAACTGACGGATACGGCAGATCCGCTCCATCGCACCCTTGTCTTCAATTTTGCAGCCCAGGGCGTAGCCGGAGTCGGTAGGATAAACGATCACCCCGCCCTTACGCACAATCTCCACCGCCTGGTTAATCAACCGCGCCTGCGGGTTATCCGGATGGATATAAAAAAACTGGCTCATACTTCCCTCTCAATTTTTATTCGGCGGCCGCTTCCCAGCTGTGCCAGACGCCTTCCACGCCGGCAGGAAGCCAGAGCTTACGGCCAAGCTCGATCCACGCACAGGGCTGATGAAAATCGGATCCCTGTGACGCCAGAAGACCAAACTGCACGGCCAGGGTGGCCAGCTGGGCGCGTTCATGGGGCGCCTGCTGACACTGGGCCACTTCCATGGCATCACCGCCCTGCTCGCTAAAGTGGGCCAACAGCCGCTTCAACCACTTGGCGGAGAGATCGTAGCGCCCGGGATGGGCTATCACCGCCTTGCCGCCAGAATGATGAATGACATCAATCGCTTGTTTTATTGTACACCACTGCGGCGGCACGTAACCGGTTTTCCCGCGGGCAAGGTATTTTTTGAAGACTTCCGCCATGTTTTTCGCATGGCCGGCCTCCACCAGAAAACGGGCAAAATGGCCGCGGGTGACGGCGCCACCGTCCGCCAGCCGCAGCGCCGCTTCCCAGGCGCCAGGGATCCGCGCCTTCTCCAGGCGTTCGGCGATCATTTGTCCCCGCAGCTGGCGTCGCGCTTTCTGCTCCTCCAGCAGCGCGGTCATCGTCGGGTGCGCAATATCAATATTCAGACCCACGATATGTATTTCGTGATTCTCCCAGAGCGTCGAAATCTCGACGCCGTTTACCAGCGTTAAGGGTAATCCGGCGCGGGCGATCTCTTCCCGGGCAGCCGGGATCGCCGCCACGCTGTCATGGTCGGTGATCGCCAGAGTGCCAACGCGCATCTCATGGGCGCGATGGACCAGTTCCTGCGGAGTCAACCGCCCGTCAGAGGCGGTGGTGTGGCTGTGCAGATCGTAAATCACTGCGTATTGGCTGTCGCTCAAAAGGACTCCTGCTGGACATCAACGTAAATAAGCGCATTATCATACCGACAGGCAGAGAAAATCTGCAAACAAGGGTTGACTTTATTCCATTGAACTAGTTAACTAGTACGCAAGTTCACATGAAGGGGTATCACGATGAAAACGTATGTTATCACTCTGCACAGCTGGTGGCGCACCTCCTGACTTCGGGCGGCGTGATCGCGTTTTGCATTCAGCATACAGATACCCGGCCCGCCAATGAGCGGGCTTTTTATTGGACAAAAATAATACGAACAGGCGAGAACAATAATGCAAACATCCAAACCGGCACTCGAGCTTCTCACCAGCGACGCCATCTACCGGGAGAACCCGACGGCGTTATTCCACCAACTGTGCGGCGCCCGTCCGGCCACGCTGCTGCTGGAATCCGCTGACATCGACAGCAAAGATGACTTAAAAAGCCTGCTGCTGGTCGACAGCGCGCTGCGCATCACCGCCCTTGGTGACACTGTCACTATTCAGGCCCTTTCCGCTAACGGCGCCGCGCTGCTGGAACTGCTGGACGGCGCGCTGCCCTCCGGGATCGCCAATCAGCGCCAGCCCAACGGCCGCATCCTGACCTTCCCCGCGGTCAGCACCCTGCTCGATGAAGACGCCCGTCTCTGCTCGCTGTCGGTGTTTGACGCCTTCCGTCTCCTGCAGGAACTGGTGACCGTCCCGGCCAACGAGCGTGAAGCGATGTTCTTCGGCGGCCTGTTCGCCTATGACCTGGTCGCCGGCTTTGAAGATCTTCCACCGCTGCAGAGCGACACCGCCTGCCCGGACTACTGCTTCTATCTGGCAGAAACTCTGCTGGTCATCGACCATCAGACCAAGCATACCCGCATTCAGGCCAGCCTGTTCACCCCGCTGGAGAGTGAAAAACAGCGCCTGGAGCAGCGCCTGAGCCAGCTGCGTCAGCAACTGAACGAGCCGCCGGCGCCGCTGCCGGTTACCACTGTGGCCGAAATGCAGTGCGACGTTGACCAGAGCGATGAAGAGTACGGCGCGGTGGTGCGCAAAATGCAGCGCGCGATCCGCGCCGGGGAAATCTTCCAGGTGGTTCCTTCCCGTCGCTTCTCGCTGCCTTGCCCGTCGCCGCTGGCCGCCTATGATGTGCTGAAGAAGAGCAACCCCAGCCCGTACATGTTCTTTATGCAGGACAACGATTTCACCCTGTTCGGCGCCTCGCCGGAGAGTTCGCTGAAATATGACGCCGTCAGCCGTCAGATTGAGATCTACCCGATCGCCGGCACCCGGCCACGCGGCCGCCGCGCCGACGGCTCGCTGGATCGCGATCTTGACAGCCGCATCGAACTGGAAATGCGCACCGACCATAAAGAGCTTTCCGAACACCTGATGCTGGTGGACCTGGCGCGTAATGACCTGGCCCGCATCTGTACCCCGGGCAGCCGCTATGTCGCCGATTTAACGAAGGTTGACCGTTACTCCTTCGTGATGCATCTGGTCTCCCGCGTGGTCGGCGAACTGCGTCAGGACCTCGATGTGCTGCACGCCTACCGCGCCTGCATGAACATGGGCACCCTCAGCGGCGCGCCGAAGGTCCGCGCCATGCAGCTGATTGCCGCCGCCGAAGGTAAACGCCGCGGCAGCTACGGCGGCGCGGTGGGCTATTTCACCGCCCACGGCGACCTCGACACCTGCATCGTCATCCGTTCCGCCTACGTGCAGGAGGGTATCGCTACCGTCCAGGCCGGAGCCGGCATTGTGCTCGACTCGGTTCCCCAGTCGGAAGCGGATGAGACCCGAAATAAAGCCCGCGCGGTGCTGCGCGCCATTGCCCAGGCCCATCACGCGAAGGAGATTTTCTGATGGCTGACATTCTGCTGCTCGATAATATCGATTCTTTCACCTATAACCTGGCAGACCAGCTGCGGGCCAATGGCCATAACGTGGTGATTTACCGTAACTCCGTCCCGGCGCAGGCGCTGATTGAGCGTCTGGGCACCATGGCCAACCCGGTGCTGATGCTCTCCCCGGGCCCGGGTACGCCGAGCGAAGCAGGCTGCATGCCGGAGCTGCTGACCCGTATGCGCGGCAAGCTGCCGATCATCGGCATCTGCCTCGGTCATCAGGCCATTGTTGAAGCCTACGGCGGCTATGTCGGCCAGGCGGGCGAGATCCTCCATGGCAAAGCTTCCAGCATTGAGCACGACGGCCAGGCCATGTTTGCCGGTCTGGCTAACCCGCTGCCGGTGGCGCGCTACCACTCGCTGGTTGGCAGCAATATTCCCGCCGGGCTGACGATTAACGCCAATTTCAACGGCATGGTGATGGCGGTGCGTCACGATGCGGACCGGGTGTGCGGCTTCCAGTTCCATCCGGAATCGATCCTTACCACTCAGGGCGCACGGCTGCTGGAGCAGACCCTGGCCTGGGCGCTGCAGAAGCTGGAGCACACTAACACCCTCCAGCCGATCCTTGAGAAGCTGTACCAGGCGGAAACCCTGAGCCAGCAGGAGAGCCACCAGCTGTTCTCCGCCGTCGTGCGCGGTGAAGTGAAGCCTGAGCAACTGGCCGCCGCGCTGGTCAGTATGAAAGTGCGCGGCGAGCAGCCGCAGGAAATTGCCGGCGCCGCCACCGCGCTGCTGGAAAACGCCGCGCCGTTCCCGCGCCCGGACTACCTGTTTGCTGACATCGTCGGCACCGGTGGCGACGGCAGCAACAGCATCAACATCTCCACCGCCAGCGCCTTTGTCGCTGCGGCCTGCGGATTGAAAGTGGCGAAACACGGCAACCGTAGCGTCTCCAGTAAATCAGGCTCTTCTGACCTGCTGGCGGCCTTCGGCATCAATCTCGATATGAACGCCGATAAATCCCGCACGGCGCTCGATGAGCTGGGGGTTTGCTTCCTGTTCGCGCCGAAATACCACACCGGTTTCCGCCATGCGATGCCGGTCCGTCAGCAACTGAAGACCCGTACCCTGTTTAACGTGCTGGGGCCGCTGATTAACCCGGCGCATCCGCCGCTGGCGCTGATTGGCGTCTACAGCCCGGAACTGGTGCTGCCGATCGCCGAGACCCTGCGCGTGCTGGGCTATCAGCGCGCGGCGGTGGTGCACAGCGGTGGGATGGATGAAGTCTCGCTGCATGCGCCCACAGTGGTGGCCGAACTGCATAACGGGGAAATTAAAAGCTATCAGCTGACCGCTGACGACTTCGGCCTGACGCCTTACCATCAGGCGCAGCTGGCGGGCGGCACGCCGGAAGAAAATCGTGACATTCTGACGCGCTTGCTACAAGGTAAAGGTGAAGCCGCTCACGAAGCCGCCGTCGCCGCCAACGTCGCCATGTTGATGCGTTTACACGGGCATGAAGATCTGAAAGCTAACGCTCAGCAGGTACTGGATGTGCTGCACAGCGGCGCGGCCTATGACAGAGTGACCGCCTTAGCGGCAAGAGGGTAAAGAATGCAGACCGTTTTAGCAAAAATCGTTGCCGACAAAGCGATTTGGGTAGAAGCCCGCAAACAACAACAACCGTTAGCCAGTTTTCAAAATGAGGTCGTTCCGACGCAGCGCAATTTCTATGACGCGCTGGCCGGCACCCGCACCGCGTTCATTCTCGAGTGCAAAAAGGCCTCGCCGTCGAAGGGGTTGATTCGCGAAGATTTCGATCCGGCGGCGATCGCCAGCATCTACAAACACTACGCCTCGGCGATCTCAGTGCTGTGTGATGAGAAATATTTCCAGGGCAGTTTCGATTTTCTGCCGATCGTCAGCAAGGTCGCGCCGCAGCCGATCCTGTGTAAGGACTTCACCATCGACCCCTACCAGATCTACCTGGCGCGCTACTATCAGGCCGATGCCTGCCTGCTGATGCTCTCGGTGCTCGACGATGAGCAGTACCGCCAGCTCTCCGCGGTGGCGCACAGCCTGAATATGGGCGTGCTGACCGAAGTCAGCAATGAAGAGGAGCTGGAGCGCGCCATCGCCCTGAAGGCGAAGGTGGTGGGCATTAACAACCGCGACCTGCGCGATATGTCGATTGACCTTAACCGCACCCGTCAGCTGGCGGCGCGTCTCGGCCCGGATGTCACGGTGATCAGCGAATCCGGCATCCATACCTATGCCGAAGTGCGTGAGCTGAGCCACTTCGCCAACGGCTTCCTGATCGGCTCCGCCCTGATGGAGCAGGCGGATCTGGAAGCAGCGGTCAAACGCGTGCTGCTCGGCGAGAACAAAGTGTGCGGCCTGACGCGCCCGCAGGATGCCCAGGTGGCCTGGGAGTCTGGCGCCATCTACGGTGGCCTGATTTTCGTCCCGACCTCGCCGCGGGCGGTGAATGACGCCCAGGCCAAAGCGGTGATCGCCGCTGCGCCGCTGCAGTACGTCGGCGTCTTCCGCAATGCGCCGCTGGACGAGGTGGTCGCCCGCGCGCAGGCTCTGGGGCTGGCCGCCGTGCAGCTGCACGGTGATGAGGACCAGGCCTATATCGACGCGCTGCGCGACGCCCTCGCGGACAACGTCCGCATCTGGAAAGCGCTGAGCGTTGGCGAAACCCTCCCGGCCCGTACGCTCCGCCATGTTGACAAGTACCTGTTCGACAACGGCCAGGGCGGCAGCGGCCAGCGCTTTGACTGGAGCCTGCTGCAGGGCCAGGATCTGCGCAACGTCATGCTGGCGGGTGGCCTGGGTGCCGATAACTGTGTGGAAGCGGCCAAAAGCGGCTGTGCCGGACTCGATTTCAATTCAGGCGTAGAGTCGCAACCCGGGATTAAAGACGCCAGCAAACTGGCCTCCGTATTCCAGACGCTGCGCGCATATTAAGGAGCAATAATGAGCACTTTACTGAACCCCTACTTCGGCGAATTCGGCGGCATGTATGTGCCGCAGATCCTGATGCCCGCCCTGCGCCAGCTGGAAGAAGCCTTTGTCAGCGCGCAGAAGGACCCGGCCTTTCAGGCGGAATTCACTGACCTGCTGAAAAACTACGCCGGACGTCCGACGGCCCTGACCAAATGCCGGAATCTGACCGAAGGTACTCGCACCACCCTGTACCTGAAACGCGAAGATCTGCTGCACGGCGGCGCGCACAAAACCAACCAGGTGCTGGGCCAGGCCCTGCTGGCCAAACGGATGGGCAAAACCGAAATTATCGCCGAGACCGGCGCCGGTCAGCACGGGGTCGCCTCAGCGCTGGCCAGCGCCCTGCTCGGTCTGAAATGCCGTATCTACATGGGCGCCAAGGACGTCGAGCGCCAGTCGCCGAACGTCTTCCGTATGCGCCTGATGGGCGCCGAGGTGATCCCGGTGCACAGCGGCTCCGCCACGCTGAAAGATGCCTGTAATGAGGCGCTGCGCGACTGGTCTGGTAGCTACGAGAATGCGCACTATATGCTGGGCACCGCCGCCGGTCCGCATCCATTCCCAACCATTGTACGTGAATTCCAGCGCATGATTGGTGAAGAGACCAAAGCGCAGATCCTCGAAAAAGAAGGACGCCTGCCAGACGCGGTGATCGCCTGCGTCGGCGGCGGATCAAACGCCATCGGCATGTTTGCCGACTTTATTGATGAAACCAACGTCGGCCTGATCGGCGTGGAACCGGCCGGGCACGGTATCGAAAGCGGCGAGCACGGCGCGCCGCTGAAGCATGGCCGCGTGGGGATCTACTTCGGTATGAAGTCGCCGATGATGCAGACCGCCGACGGCCAGATCGAAGAGTCTTACTCCATTTCCGCCGGGCTGGACTTCCCGTCCGTTGGGCCGCAGCACGCGTTTCTGAACAGCACCGGTCGCGCTGACTATGTGTCGATCACCGACGACGAAGCGCTGGACGCGTTTAAAGCGCTCTCGCGCCACGAAGGGATCATCCCGGCGCTGGAGTCCTCTCACGCTCTGGCCCACGCGCTGAAGATGATGCGCGAAAATCCGGAAAAAGAGCAGCTGCTGGTGGTTAACCTCTCCGGTCGCGGCGACAAAGACATTTTCACCGTACATGACATCCTGAAAGCGCGAGGGGAAATCTGATGGAACGCTATGAGACGCTGTTTGCCCAACTGAAAAATCGCCAGGAAGGCGCCTTCGTTCCCTTTGTCACCCTTGGCGATCCGGGACCGGAGCAGTCGCTCAAAATTATCGATGCGCTGATCGAAGGCGGCGCCGATGCCCTTGAGCTGGGGATCCCTTTCTCCGACCCGCTGGCGGACGGCCCGACCATCCAGGGCGCGGCCCTGCGCGCCTTCGCCGCCGGGGTGACCCCGGCGCAGTGCTTTGAGATGCTGGCGGCGATCCGCCAGAAGCATCCGACGATCCCAATCGGCCTGCTGATGTATGCCAACCTCGTCTTCAGCCCGGGCATCGATGCGTTCTATGCCCAGTGCGAACGCGTCGGCGTCGACTCGGTGCTGGTGGCCGACGTGCCGGTGGAAGAGTCCGCCCCGTTCCGCCAGGCGGCGATGCGCCATAACATCGCGCCGATTTTCATCTGCCCGCCCAATGCGGATGACGATTTACTGCGCCAGATTGCTTCTTATGGCCGCGGCTACACCTATCTGCTGTCGCGCGCCGGAGTGACGGGTGCGGAAAATCGCGCCGCACTGCCGCTGCACCACCTGGTGGAGAAGCTGGCGGAATATCACGCCGCGCCGCCGCTGCAGGGCTTTGGCATCTCCGCGCCGGAGCAGGTGAGCGCCGCCATTGACGCCGGGGCCGCCGGGGCTATCTCCGGTTCCGCCATCGTCAAAATCATCGAACGCCACCTCGAGGAGCCGCAGATCATGCTCGACGAACTGAAAGCCTTCGTCCAGAGCCTGAAGGCGGCGACCAAAACCGCCTGACCGTTAGCCGCCTGGTATTGCGCCAGGCGGCGATTTCCTCGCGTTACCTTCCCCTCCATGTCATCTTGCACGCCAACACATCAGACGGAATGATGATCGACACCTTGGCGCCAGGCGATGCGCTTTAACGTGGAAATGGATGGCGGGCGGATGCCGAAGATTTGAACTATGTTGAAAGGGAAAAATATCGCTCTCCCTGGCACAGGAGAGCGATACAGTCAGGCAATCAATATTGCCCGAATATCATTGACGTTGGTTAACGTCGGGCCGGTGATCAGCAAATCATTAAGCGCGTGAAAATAACAATAACTATCATGGCCATCCAGATATTGCACGGCGTTAAGACCGCTCAGCTTGCCGCGCGCAAGCGTATCCGGGAAGACGATCGCGCCTGCGGCATCTTCTGTGCCATCAATACCATCGCTGTCTCCCGCCATGGCCCAGATACCGTGTTCCCCCTGGAGCGCACAGGCCAGACTGAGTAAAAACTCGGTATTGCGGCCCCCTTTTCCAGGCTGAGTGTTGTTTACTGTCACCGTGGTTTCGCCACCTGACAACAGTACAGCAGGCCCTGAAATCGGGTGACCATACTGCTTCGCCGATTTCGCCATACCGGCCATGACCACCGCCACTTCCCTGCTTTCACCTTCTATCGCATCCCCCAAAATAAGGGGGGTGAGCCCATGTTGTCGTGCGGCCAGCCCCGCCGCCGCTAACGCCATCGCCGGCGTGGCGATAAGCCTGACCTCGCCTGTCGCGGCGTTTTCCATCGGGCCGGCCGGCTGGTTTAGCCGTTCGCTAACGGGCTTCGGGATCGCAATGCCATACCGCTGCAGTACCCGGAGCGCATCACGTGGTGCGCTGTTATCGGCAACGGTGGGGCCAGACGCTACGTCCGTCGGATTATCGCCAGGCACATCGCTGATAATCAGTGATACGATGCGCGCCGGTTGCGCCATGGTCGCCAGCTTTCCGCCTTTCACCGCTGAGAGATGACGACGTACCAGATTCATCTCTTTGATGCTGGCCCCGCTATGGAGCAGGGCCCGGGTGATGGTCTGCTTATCTGCCAGCGTTAACCCCGGGGCGGGCAGCGCCATCAGCGCCGACCCTCCCCCTGAAATCAATGCCAGCACCAGATCATCGGCAGTTAAACCGCGCAGCGTCTCCACAATCAGCATTGCGGCAACCTCGCTCATGGCATCCGATACGGGATGAGCCGCCTCAATAATGCGGATGCGGCCCGCAGGAACCGCGTAACCGTAACGCGTCACCACCACGCCCGACACCGCCACATCCGGCCAGGCCGCATCTACGGCAGCCGCCATTGCCGCGGACGCTTTACCCGCACCGATCACCACACAACGGCCGCGAGGTTTTTCCGGCAGGTTAGCCAGGGTCACCGGCCCGGCGCGGGCGCTGTTGACCGCATGTTGAAAGATATCCTGCAGGATCTCTGCAGCCTGTTCGTTATTCATGGTTATGCGGTCTCGGCAATGTCAGCTTTAGCGTCAATGTAGTGCACCACGGCGCGTGTCACCTCCGCGGTATTGGCTGAGCCACCGACATCTGGCGTCAGAATGCCTTTTTCACACACATACTCAATGCCTTCCATAATCAGCGCAGCGGCATGGCGTTCGCCCAGATGTTCAAGCATCTGTACCGCGGTCCAGAAAGTGGCAATGGGGTTCGCAATTCCTTTGCCGGTGATATCGAATGCGGAACCATGAATCGGTTCGAACATGGAAGGGAAGCGGCGTTCAGGATCAATATTCGCGGTCGGCGCTACGCCCAGGCTACCCGCCAGCGCGCCAGCCAGATCGGAAAGGATATCGGCGTGCAGATTGGTGGCAACGATGGTATCCAGGGTCTGGGGATGCAACGTCATACGGTGCGTCATGGCATCGACCAACATTTTGTCCCACTGCACATCCGGGAATTCCTGCGCCACTTCGGCGGCAATCTCATCCCACATCACCATACCATGGCGCTGGGCGTTGGATTTGGTCACCACGGTCAGCAGTTTACGTGGCCGAGACTGCGCCAGTCTGAAGGCATAGCGCATAATGCGCGTTACCCCAACACGGGTAAAGATTGCCACTTCGGTACCGACTTCTTCAGGTAAACCACGGTGCGCACGGCCGCCGTTACCAGAATATTCACCTTCGGAGTTTTCACGCACGATGACCCAGTCAAGATCGCCCGGCCCGCGGTTGCGCAGCGGTGAAGTGACGCCCGGCAGAATTTTGGTGGGTCGCACATTGGCGTACTGGTCAAAGCCCTGGCAAATAGGCAGCCGCAGGCCCCAGAGTGTGATGTGGTCAGGGACATCCGGTGCCCCCACCGCGCCGAAGTAAATGGCATCGAATGCTTTCAGCATGTTCAGTCCTTCTTCCGGCATCATCACGCCATGTTTTTTGTAATAGTCTGACCCCCAGTCAAAGGTCTCTATATCAAATTTCAGTTGCGGATCGTGGCGCGTCAGCGCGTGCAAGACTTCAATACCTGCCGAAATGACTTCCGGTCCGATACCGTCCGCAGGGATGGCAGCAATTTTGTAGTGACGCATCGTTACTTCTCCAGTTAATGAGTATGAGGATGTGGAAGCTCTGCTGTCGGCGATTTGTTCGCTCTGGCAGAAAGAATCACGACCACGAGGGCCGAGAGCGCCAGCAATCCGGCGACAAAGTACAGGCCCCAGCTGTAGCTACCGGTTTGCTCGCGGATCACGCCAATCATCATCGGGCCGACGAAACCGCCGAGGTTGCCGATGGAGTTGATAGCGGCAATGCCAGCGGCCGCAGCCGGGCCGCTGAGGAACAAGGTTGGCATGCTCCACAGCGGGGGTTTTGATGCGCTAATCCCCACGGTGACCAGCGTTAAGGCGACCATTACGGTAAACAATGTGCTGACGTTACCGGCGTATATCAGCCCGACAGCCGCCAGCAGGCAGGCGCCAATGACGTGCCAGCTGCGCTCTTTGGTTCGATCGGAATGACGCGCCCAGAGGATCATGGCGATGACGCCGATCACCGCCGGAAAAGCGTTCAGGAAACCAATCTCCAGCGAGGAAGCACCGAAACTGCGAATGATTTGCGGGGACCAGATGCCAAGCGTATACAGCCCGGCGGAGGTACCGAAATAGACCAGGGCCAGCGCCAGGACGCGTATATCCGCCAGTCCCCGCCATGCGCTGGAATGGCTCTGTTTTGCCGCCCGCGCCAGCTCCTCGGCGTGCATGGTGTTTTCCAGCCAGGCACGCTCTTGTTCTGTCAGCCATTTGGCTTTGGCCGGGCGATCCGTCAAAAAGAACAAAACCACAACACCGAGCACCAGCGCCGGCAAAGCTTCCAGGACAAACATCCACTGCCAGCCGGCATAGCCGAGGAAGCCATGCATCTCGAGCAAAGCGGCCGAAACCGGCGATCCCAGTGCTGTAGACAGGGGGGCTGCAGCCATAAAGATGGCAGTGACCTGCGCACGCCTGGCGGCAGGAAACCAGTAGCTGAGATAGAGAATGATACCCGGGAAGAAACCGGCTTCCGCCACACCGAGCAGAAAACGCAGAATGTAGAAGCTCGTCGTGCCCTGCACAAAAGCCATGCAGCCAGAGACGAATCCCCAGGTGATCATGACGCGGGCGATCCAGATACGGGCGCCCACTTTATGGAGAATTAAGTTTGACGGCACCTCAAACAGAAAGTAACCCAGGAAGAAAATGCCAGCGCCCAGCCCAAAAACGGTGGGTGAAAACCCCAGGTCCTGGTTCATGGTCAGAGCGGCAAAGCCAATATTGACGCGGTCAAGGAAGGCGATGAAGTACAGCAGCATGATGAAAGGAATAATGCGCAGGGTAACCTTGCGCATCACCTTCTTTTCGAGGTCGTTATTCATGACGGGATGCTCCATAGTGATGTAGGGTTGTTATCGTTTTGTAATAATCCCAGTATGAAGTTTTGAATCGCTTTATCATCGGCGCAGCTTTATATAAATAATTTGTATAATCAGGTTTTGGTGAAAAAATGGATATAAATCAGCTACGTTGCTTTGTGGTATTAGGTGATGAGCTTCACTTTGGCCGGGCTGCCCGTAAACTCGAAATGATGCCTGCGTCACTGAGTCGCTTCATCAAACTGCTGGAAGATGATTTGGGGATAAGGCTACTGAATCGATCGACCCGCAATGTGTCGCTAACGCCTGAAGGTGCCGCCTTTTTAAATGAGGCCAAAACGGTCATTGCTGATTTCGATGCGCTACGGCAGCGATTCCGTAAAAATAGCCTGTTACAGAAAAGAACGTTGCGGATCGGGGCTATCGACAGCGCAGCCAAAGGATTACTTCCTGAATTGCTGAATCTTTTTGTCAGACGTTTTCCTGAGGCAGATATTCATCTTACGGAAGATAAATCTCACAAGCTGATTCCCCGACTTATTTCAGGATGGCTGGATGTAGTCTTTGTACGCCCGCCTGAACATATTGATGCCACGCTGACAGCGCGTTTTATCGCTAATGAAACCTGCGTGCTCGCCGTGCCCGCTCATCACCGGCTGGTCAGTTATGACGAAGTCAGTATCGATGATTTCCGACACGAGCCGGTTATCTTGCCGGAAAGACGCACCCGGCGTCACAGCCATGACCTGACAATGAATATTTTCAAAGAGGGAGGCAGCATGCCTGTCATCGCGCAGTATGCTGAAGAGAAGCAGACTATCCTGAGTTTTGTTGCCGCTGGACTCGGCATTGCTCTGGTGCCAGCGTCCTATAAAGACATGAATGCGGACGGCGTGAAATACCTTGCGCTCACGCCCAAAAAACATATCGAAGGCCTTCCCCTCAGCGCGATGTGGCATCAGGGAAATAACAATATCTATGTACGATCCCTGCTGGAGATACTTTCCGACAACATCGACGAGCTGACCCGTGATTTGTGACGGAGAAAGAAGATTGTTGCGCCAGGCGGCAACACGCGAGAATTTAGCCTGGTTGCAGCAAACTGTCGGCGTATTTGCGCGTTAAGCGAAACAGCGCCTGCACTTCCTCTTCCGGCCACTGCGCCAGCACCTGATTCATTAACCGCCGCCGCGCTACCGCAATACTGTCGATCATCTGTTGTCCGCTGGCGCTAAGCGTCACTTCGCTGATCCGTCGGTCATGACGGTTAGGTTGCTTACAGGCGAGCCCCTGGGCTTCCAGTTTTTTCACCTGGCGGCTGACGGTGGTGTAATCGCGCCCTAAATGATCCGCCAGCTCAACAACCCCCACCGGGCCATGGCGCCCTACCGCCACCAGCAGCGGAAACAGCATCTGTTCCAGCTGGACGCCGGCCGTCTGGAGGATCTGCTCGTCGCGCAGCGGCTGGTTCATCACGCTGATGATATCCAGTAGCGCGCCGTGAAAGTCGGTAATGTCGTAGTCATTATGTGCATCTTGCATATATTAATTTTCCGCGTATAGTGCTGCAAAACAATATGTGTATTTTACACATAATTCCCGACAGGAGAGAATTTATGAAAGCAGCCGTGGTTTTTGACCTCGCAGAAGGCCCGGTTTGGGCCGATTTTATCGAGCCGCAGCCCGCTGCCGGCCAGACGCTCATTGACGTCCGCGCCGCCGCGATGAGCCATGTGGTTAAGGCCCGGGCATCCGGACGTCATTATAGCTTCGACGGCAATCTGCCTTTTGTACCCGGTATCGATGGCGTCGGCACCACACCTCAGGGCCAGCGCGTCTACTTCGCCTTCCCCACCGCTCCCTTCGGCAGTATGGCGCAGCGGGCGCCGGTTGCCCTGCAGAATTGCCTGCCGCTGCCGGATGCGCTCGATGATGTTAACGCGGCGGCGATGGCCAATCCCGGCATGTCCGCGTGGGCGTCTCTGGTGACTCGCGCCCAGCTCCAGGCCGGTGAAACGGTGCTGATTAACGGCGCCACCGGCAGCGCCGGTCAGCTGGCGGTGCAGATTGCCCGCTATCTGGGGGCAAAAAAAATCATTGCGACCGGGCGTAATGCGCAGGCGCTGGCGGCGCTGGACGCCGATGAGTGTATTCAGTTAACCGCTGATGATAAAACCTTGAGCGGGCAATTTTCAGCGGCCAGCGCCGCGCAGATTGACGTGGTCATCGATTACCTGTGGGGACGCAGAGCGGAATTGTTATTGCCGGCCCTGGCGAAATATACCCCAGCCGGCAGACCGGTACGCTATGTGCAGGTGGGGTCCCTGGCTGGCGCCGATATCGCGTTAAATGGCGCAGTTCTGCGATCCGCCCCGCTCCTGCTGATGGGCAGCGGTATCGGTAGCCTGTCGATGCCGCAGCTGCTGGCGGCGACGGGTGAAATGCTGCAGGCGGCGGTGCCGGGTAAATTGACCATCGCCACCACCCCGCGGCCGCTGCAGGAGATCGCGGCGGCCTGGCCGCGGGACGACAGTCAGAAGCGTACGGTTTTCACCCTCGGATAAAAAATCGCTTCCGCACAAAAGATGGGGTTGATATCTTAAATGAGAAATATTATCTTTCTCATTACTGAATAGTTGAGTAAATAACTCAGGTATTCAGTACGACATTGCTCACATTGCTTCCAGTATTTTTGCCCGCACTTGTGCGGGCTTTTTTTATTCGCGACACACTTCTCGCACCAGTTGCTGCCGCCAGCGGTGGACCGGCACCTGCTCCAGACGACATACGGCCCGGCATCGTTCTCCGTCACGCGGCGGGAGAACGCTCGCTGGTCGTCCCCCCAATAACGCGGTCGCGGAACAGTGCCTGCAGAGGGATCGGTGGTCCCCTATTTTTCATTACACCAATTTCCAGAACGGCGTTCTCCTCGCGCAGAAGGAGGGCATCCTTTATGCCAAAAACCACGAAGCGCCGGGTTAGCCCTGGCGCCTGTCACCTCGCGGCGCGGCCTGTCAGCGGCCTCATCCTGCCGCTCTTTTGCTTCATCCCCGCCCTTTTCGTTCAAAATTTATGAACTATGTAAATTGCGATGAAGAAATATGTTTAAACGTCAACATTTCTATGTAAATATTAAGGCGAATGATAACTATTCTTTTTATCATTTATAGAATCACACCGGGTCAGCGCAAGCCAGACGACGAATAACGTCGCTTTTGCGCGGTGTGATATGTGCTCATAACAAAAAATAAGCCTGCATTTATCATGGAAAAAAACGCTTCTCTGCCGTTTGGCAGTTTCAACTCATTGGCATTGTTTACGGGTCTGTGTCTGGGGGCCTCACCGGCAACGGGCATCGCAGCGGAAAAATCAGTCAAAAATAGTGAAGAGACGCTGGTGGTGGAAGCCACTCCGCCTTCACTCTACTCTCCCGGCGCCTCCGCCGATCCCAAGTTCAATAAACCGCTGGTCGATACCACCCGCACCATCACCGTGATCCCGGAACAGGTGATTAAAGACCAGGGCGTCACCAACCTGACTGACGCCCTCAAAAACGTCCCCGGCGTCGGGGCGTTTTATGCCGGTGAGAATGGCAGCTCATCTACCGGGGATGCCATCTACATGCGCGGCGTGGATACCTCTAACAGCATCTATGTGGACGGCATTCGCGACATCGGGAGCGTGACGCGGGATACCTTCAATACCCAGCAGGTGGAAGTCATCAAAGGGCCCGCCGGCACGGACTATGGCCGCAGCGCGCCCTCCGGCTCGATCAATATGATCAGCAAGCAGCCGCGCCTTGACTCCGGGATCGACGGTTCGGCCAGCATCGGCAGCGCCTGGTCGCGTCGGGGAACCCTCGACCTGAACCAGGCGTTTAGCGACAACGCCGCGTTCCGTCTGAACCTGATGGGGGAAAAAACCCATGACGCCGGTCGGGACAGCATTGAAAACGAACGCTATGGCATCGCGCCGTCGCTGGCCTTCGGCCTCGATACCCCAACTCGTCTGTATCTGAACTATCTGCACGTCCGGCAGAACAACACCCCGGATGGCGGGATCCCCACCGTCGGCCTGCCGGGCTATTCGGCGCCTTCGCCGAAGTATGCCGCGCTCAACTCCGCCGGTAAGGTCGATACCAGCAATTTTTATGGCACCGACTCCGATTATGATAAATCCACCACCGACAGCGGCACTCTGCGCTTCGAGCACGATCTGACGGACAATACCACCGTGCGCAATACCACCCGCTGGTCGCGGGTGAAACAGGAGTATCTCCTGACCGCGGTGATGGGCGGCGCGAGCAATATCACCGCCCCCGATATCAATGACGTCAACACCTGGAGCTGGTCGCGTCTGGTTAATACCAAAGATGTCAGCAACCGCATTCTGACCAACCAGACCAATATCACCTCGACCTTCAATACCGGCTCGATAGGCCATGACGTCAGCGCCGGCGTGGAGTTTACCCGGGAAAACCAGACCAACTATGGCGTTAACGCCATGACCGCGCCGGCGGTGAATCTCTACCATCCGGTGAGCAACCTGTCGATTGGCGGGCTGGACAGAAACGGCGCGAACGCCAACGGCCAGACCGATACCTTCGGGATTTATGCCTTCGATACGCTGGCGCTGACCGAGCGGATTGAGGTCAACGGCGGGCTGCGTCTCGACAATTACCATACCAAATATGACAGCGCCACCGCCTGCGGCGGCAGCGGACGCGGGGCTATCGCCTGCCCGCCCGGCCAGTCGACGGGCAGCCCGGTCACCACCGTGGATACCGCCAAATCCGGCAATCTGGTTAACTGGAAAGCCGGGGCGCTGTACCGCTTAACCGAGCAGGGAAATGTCTACGTCAACTACGCCATTTCACAGCAGCCGCCGGGGGGCAGCAGTTTCGCCCTGGCCGCCAGCGGCAGCGGCAACAGCGCCAACCGAACCGACTTTAAGCCGCAGAAGGCGAAATCCAGCGAGCTGGGCACCAAGTGGCAAATCTTCGACAAACGTCTGTTGCTCAGCGCGGCGTTATTCCGCACCGATATTGAAAACGAAGTGGCCGCCAACGATGACGGGACCTGGTCGCAGTACGGCAAAAAGCGCGTGGAGGGATATGAGCTTTCTGTAACCGGAAACCTGACCCCGGACTGGACGATCATCGCCGGCTACACTCAGCAGCATGCGACGGTGACGGAGGGGCAGAATGTGGCGCAGGATGGTTCTTCCGCGCTGGCCTACACCCCGAAACATGCCTTTACGCTGTGGACGCAGTATCAGGCCACCAGCGATCTGTCCGTCGGCGGCGGTGCGCGCTATGTCGGAAGCCTGCGCCGGGGCAGCGATGGTGCAGTCGGTACCCCGGATCACACCGAGGGCTATTGGGTTGCCGATGCCAAACTGGGCTATCGGGTCAACAGCAACCTCGATCTGCAGCTCAATATGTACAACCTGTTTGATACCGATTACGTGGCCTCCATCAACAAGAGCGGCTATCGCTATCATCCGGGAGAACCCCGGACCTTTATGCTGACGGCGAACGTCCACTTCTGAGTCTGTGCGTGGGGCCGTTGCGCCCCACCTTTTAGAGAGAACACCGCGATGATGTATCACATTCCTGACGTGCTATCGGCAGACCAGGTGGCGGAATTTACCCGGCAGCTGGCGCAGGCCGACTGGGTCGACGGGCGGGTTACGGTGGGCAGCCAGGGGGCGGCCGTCAAACAGAACCAGCAGATCGATACCCGAACGCCGCTGTATGCCCGCCTGCAGGCCACTGTGCTCGACATGCTGCGCGGCCATCCGCAGTTTTTTTCCGCCGCGCTGCCGCGGACGATTTCCGCACCGTTGTTTAACCGCTATGGGCCAGGAGAGACCTACGGTTTTCATGTCGATGGCGCCGTTCGCCAGAACGGCGAGGCGGGCTGGATGCGTACTGACCTGTCAGCGACGCTGTTTCTTTGCGATCCGGAGAGCTATGAGGGCGGTGAACTGGTGATTGAAGACACCTATGGCCAGCACCGGGTGAAGCTCCCGGCCGGGCATCTGGTGCTCTATCCCGCCAGCAGCCTGCACTGCGTCACCCCGGTGACCCGCGGCGTACGTCAGGCCTCTTTCCTGTGGATCCAGTCGATGGTCCGCGACGATAAGCAGCGCGCGATGCTTTACGATCTGGACCGCACCATCCAGTCTCTGAAGGCCCGCTTTGGCGACGGAGAAGAGGTCCTCTCCCTGCTCAACATGTATCACAACCTGCTGCGCCAGTGGACGGAAGTGTGATCCGCTATCGATGGCCAAAGCTTTTGGCAGACAGGTGTGACGTGACAATGAACTGGCCATCCGTTGGCCAGTTTTCAGCAGGATTTAAAACCGATAACCCGCAGAGAACATAAACACCCACGGATCCAGGCGGGTGCTGACTTTCTGGTCCACGCCGCCGGCTTTGAATTTCACATCGGTATCGATATCCATGTACCACACCGACACACCAACAAGGAAAGAGTAATGTTATGTTTTTTAAGCGAAAACTCTTGTTTCCGCATGGGAAAATTAGGCTTTTCACCCCTGTATTAACATCTTGATTTGCCTGAAAATAATAATTGTTTTGCAGAATGTTTTTTTACACCCGCCCCTTATTTTTCCCTATAAGTTATCTTATGTTTGAACCAGCTTATTCAAATCACGCACTTGTTTTGTTAACTCCTGCACTGACGAAACAAGATCAGCAATGCTGGCTACATAGTCCACGTTCATTACCTGAAACTTTTCCCCATCGATCTCCTGCTCACATCCCATGAAGGTGTAAGTTGTGTCCACAGTATCAGCCTGCTGCGCGATAAATCCCCGGCGTCGTCGGTTTTCTCCTTTCATCTGATACTCGCACACCCCTAACCTTTCAACGCGCTGCAGCGCATTCTGAGGAGCTTCCGTACGTATGCAATTTTTAAGTTCTTCATCGCGTTACCTTTTGCGAATAAAAAAGCCCCTCAGATGCGAGGCTACTGTTTAAATATCAGGGTGTTACTGAGAAACTACAGAGTGTAAGGTTGACCCTCAGCCCACTAATGGTTGGACACTGGCAAATTTATGAGCACATAAATGGCTGAGTATGTTTTTCACACATAGTTAAGGAAACCTCATGGAATTTACTGAGCGCTATAATTTCACCCGATTTCCTTACCGTCGAGATGTCAGAGAAAACGGTGATATCAACAATGGTGGATTTGACCTTATACAATTCCCAGAAAAGATAAATGACATCCATGAAGTGAACGATTTCCCATGGTTTAAAGATTTCATTGTTCAGGTGAACAGTGTTGACGGATTATTTATGACTTTAGGCTGTGCTATCGGTTATGAGGAGGAGATATTATATGGTTATATCGACTTCTCATTACGCCCGAACACGCCAATCACCATTAAAAATAAACTTATAAACCTTGACGAGCATTTTTACGAATATCTCTCTCAGGCCATTCCGCATGAGGAAAGCCGTCTGAAGGCCATTCAATACACTCAGCACCATTTCCTTTGGCTGGCATCGCCTCTTGAAATCTACGGCGAAGAGTACTCAAAAGTGAATCTGACATTCCGTGAGAAGAATCAAAGTGGGTTAGCGTGGGCATTTGACCATCTGTCTTATTTTTTAACAAAGCATTACCCCTCTAAGCTGTAGTTCTTCAACTACATAAAAAGCCCTGCTAACACAGGGCTCAAGTCATACCATGGGAAATTATATGAATGACTTCCATACTACTTTATTAAATACACCCTGAATCACTTCCAGCGAAATAGCTGAAAATATCATATAGCCACTTACTTCAGTCAATATATTCGAAGATGCGCCAGTTAATTCAAGTCCTACAACTCCTAGTAACAGCATTCCAACACCGCCCCAGAAAATAATAAAACTATGAACGGTAAAAGAATAAACCAAGTCAGTTAAAAAAATCTTTAATCGTAT
The DNA here is from genome assembly GCF_002806655.1 of Klebsiella sp. K-Nf6. NCBI lineage: Bacteria > Pseudomonadati > Pseudomonadota > Gammaproteobacteria > Enterobacterales > Enterobacteriaceae > Klebsiella > Klebsiella sp. K-Nf6. Next base: position 438,541 of record NZ_PIBN01000002.1, read on the forward strand.
ATCGTCCATTTACTACCTCCCTCTGTATAAGCAAATCGCTCACGATTATACTCATAAACCCGCCTGAATCGCTCATTATTTGGGCTTGTGCTGTTTGTTTTTCACTCTCACCGATTCGTAAATCCGCTCACAGGTCAGTCCTGCTATGTAGCGTTCGTCAGCGATTGCAGCATACCGTCGAGCCTCTTCTGCAAGGTTTCCAAGCATGTCGGCAAGCACTCCGGCGGTGGCGTCGGTTGTCTTGCTTCTGACGGTAGAGGTAAGACTTGCGGTGTGGCTTGCGGCGTCCAGGCGGGTGGCAAGATTTTTTTCTTGCTAACGCAGCTGGCTAAAAGCATCAGAGAGATTAGCGGCAGCAGTGGTGAAAAGGATTTGCTTCGCAACTGCTTAAGCTGCCGGAATAAGTGGCTCTGTAATGCCTCGATCACTCAATAAGCAGCTCGGGCTGCGTCACCTGCATGATGTGCTCATACTCGAGCTTAAGCACGCGCTTTTCCTTCTTCCGCTCATTCATCAACCGGCTGCCGATTGTGCCTTTCAGTTTTGAGCGAGTTTCTTTGATGGCGTGCCGGTGCTGCATTTCTTCTCCCATGGCAACTCTTCGGTTTAGCTGTTCCGCCATCCAGTTAAAGGCATTGATGTAGCACTCCTTTACTGCGGCAGCGGTCTTGCCAGTGAACCCCATCACGAGCATCATGCATCCGTCACGAGTGATGTTATACATCGGCTGAACATCGCCATTTTTATCAATAAAATCAATGGGCGCAAAATTGCGCCGGGTGAAATCATCGGAGCATTTAAGGTTTCTGATTGCTCGCAGAACGTCTTTATGACGCTTACCAAAATAGTTAGCCACTTTGAGCGAAGTGGTGATGACCTTGTTATCGAGGGTTGTGACCATTTCACGAAAATCGAAGGCCGGAATAACTGACGGATTATTCATAGCGTGTACCTTTCTTTGAGATGAACCTTTGCCGCATAGGAAATCAGCCCGTCGAGGCTCGCCAGCACTAACTGACTTCCTCAAAGGCTCATTTCAAAGGGTTCGGATTCGACGTGGTTTGAATGCGCTGCGGTGCGCGGTGATATGCGGATACAAAAAAGCCCCGCTGATAGCGAGGCTCGAATATCTGTTACAACTAAGACCAATATAGCAAAAACATACTAGAATCGTTGCGTTTTGTCTACCTTTACGTAAGTGGTTGATTTAATTAAGCTCAAATTTTAATCAAAATGCTATGTTATATCACCCTATTTTAAACACTGCGTGTCGATGTATTCCTGCAGATAGCCAACCTGCTTTGTCACTAAAGAGATTCTGTCTCTGAGAGTGAAATAATCCCGTTCAGCGGCGTCAGTAAGTCGGGGGCCGGAAGCATGGCCCACGCCGCTGGCGCCGGGCGCTCCGTTCGAGGGACATCTGGCATTGACGTGCAACCCGCACTTGCCAGCGCTAACGCAACGCTGCAGATCTTCAAGCTGAGATTTCGCATCGGCTAATTCCTTAGTGTATTTGGCATCGAGCGCAGCGACGTCACGCTGTCTGACTTGCATGTCAGAGATGGTTTCGTTCGCCAGGCTAAGTTGCTCAGTCGCTTTATCGCGCTGAGTTTTGAACTCGGTGGCGTTCGTGTGGTAGTGATTGGCTAGCCAGCTAAGACTGGCTATCAGGCAGATCACTATGGTGATGATAATGGCGGTTACTCGGCTCATTCATCTATCCCCCAGCATGTCAGCGCACTTTCCTGATCTCGGCGTGTTACCTGCCCATAGCAGTTATTGGGGCGCACCCGGCAATCCTTACCTCCGTCTTTTATCCACCAGCGAATCGCTTCACATGCGCCTTTACGATCACCGG